>NZ_CM009128.1:0-18102 GCF_002836425.1 Planomicrobium sp. MB-3u-38
ATTAAAAATGATCATGAACTACAAACCTATTTGACTTCCAGAAGGAAATTGCAAAAAGTGTTACACAATTCAACCGCACGTAAAAAATTCAAGGAAATGATTAATCAAAAGTTGTAAAAAGGAAGAGTGATTAATCGATGTGAATGTAACTTATTAGCAATTATGTTACGTTCAAAAGCCCTCCAGAAATGGAGGGCTTACAATTTTTATGTTAATTCTTTTTCTTGAATATTTTTCTAACTAAAAGGATTAATCCAATTAAGACGACAACAGTAATAATTATTCCTGGCACTCCAACATTAGTTAACATGCAGTTCCTTCTTTTCGTAGCTACCCAGTCATTTCTAGTAAGGTTTTGTTTTTCTGACTGTCCTTATTATTTGTTCTGAACTGTATTTTTAAACTCGATAACTCCTATGGCTAGCATTACAATGCTTAGCGGAGCAAATATAAGAAAAAATACTTCTAAAGTGATTTGATTAGTGGTAACTAATAGCAATAAAAGAATTGAAAGTATTGTTATAGCGCTTACGTATTTTCCCATCAGATCCTCCTTTTTCAGTACTCCTTATTTTTAAATCATCGGTAGATTTACTATACCAATCGATTTCCAATTATGTTTCATTTTTTCAAAAAAGAGGGATTTAAAAAAATTTATTTAAGAGATTTGAATGTAACTTATTGATAATTAAGTTACATTCAAAATCCCATAAACATTGACTTTCCAAGAAAAAACCAAGAAACTAAAGATACGCGAAAAAAAGATACATTCAGATGGTTGATTTTACTGGGCTCGCTTTCTCTTGGCGGCGCTCTTTTTCTTTTGATCTCATTCCCTTGAGTAGTTGGCTACATAGGGCAATCCGGAGATTCCAACAACACGCTCAACAACTGAAAGGAGCAACTCATGAACAAGCAACAGGAAATCAAAGACGTTCAGCCGATCCGGTCGCTGGAGAAAATTGAAGACATGAAGTGGAGTTTGAAAAAGTGGTGCAGCGAACGGGATTATGTCCTGTTTCTCGTGGGCATCAATTCCGGCTTACGTGTCGGCGATCTGTTAAAAATCAAAGTAACTGAGATCCAGGGCAAACAAGTGGTGTCGCTGCGCGAAGGGAAGACTGGAAAACACCGGACAATCCACCTCGGCAACATCTACGATGAACTGAATGCTTATATCGGCACGCTAGACGGCTCAGAATGGCTGTTTCCGAGCCGGAAAGGGCAAAACCCGATTACAAGGGTTCAAGCGTACCGGCAACTTAACAAGGCGGCCCAGATGGTCGATATGTCGGATGGCATTGGCACGCATACCTTGCGCAAGACATTCGGCTATTGGCACTACAAACAGTTCAAAGACATTGCCGAGCTGCAGAACATCCTCAACCACGCCCATCCGCAGATTACCTTGCGCTACATCGGTATTACAGCCGAACAAATTGAAAGCAATCTAAAGGCATTTCGCCTGTAAAACTCCAGGAGTTTTTGTTTTACCTAAAATCTAAAAACCAATTAATTTCCTACAAAAACTCAATCCGAAAAAGCCATGAGTTATCCATAGGCAAACTGAATCGGTTACTTCCAAAAAAACATAAAGTTTTACCACCTAATTCCATTAAGAAAGTGGTGTTTTATAATTAGTTTGAAGATAGAAGGTGAAAAAATGGTCGGCACTTTTGATGATAACTATCTTTATTTTTTCTTGTATATGAATTTCTATAAATGTTGTTAAATCAATGGTTTTATTGGTATCATTTATTGAAACAAAAATAATAAGTAGGTGTTTTAAGATGGATTCATTAGAGATTTGCGCCGGCGCCGGTGGACAAGCCTTAGGATTGGCTTGTGCTGGTTTTCATCATGTTGCTTTGGTAGAAAACGATAAAAGTGCATGTGAAACTTTGAGATATAATCGCCCCGAATGGAATGTTTTAGAAGAGGATTTATTACAATTCGATGGTCGTCCTTACAAAGGGATTGATTTGTTGGCAGGAGGAGTTCCTTGTCAGCCTTTTTCCAATGCTGGACAACAAATGGGAAAAGAAGATGAACGAGATCTTTTCCCCGAAGCCATCCGGTTAGCAGAGGAAACACAACCGAAAGTAATTATGCTAGAAAATGTAAGAGGATTACTAGATAAAAAATTCGAAGAGTATAGAAATTATATTTTATCTCGGTTTAATGAACTTGGTTACGTTGGAGAATGGCATTTGGTTCAAGCTGCTGGATATGGAGTAGCGCAATTAAGACCAAGATCAATTTTAGTAGTTTTGAAACCAGAAATAGAACCTTATTTTAGTTGGCCAACGCCATTTGAAACTAAAGCGCCTACCGTCGGAGAAGCCCTTGCGGACTTAATGGCGGAAGATGGTTGGGAAAATGCTAAGAATTGGGCACGAGAAGCAAAGACAATTGGTCCAACAATTGTTGGAGGTTCAAAAAAACACGGTGGTGCGGATTTAGGACCAACCAGAGCTAAAAAACAATGGGCAGCATTAGGAGTAGATGGGAAGGGAGTTGCAAATGAACCACCTCAACCGGGATTTGAAGGTATGCCACGCTTAACTAATCAAATGGTTGCTCGCTTACAAGGGTTTCCCGATTCATGGCATTTCCGCGGGAAAAAAACCCCTGCTTATCGGCAAATTGGAAATGCATTCCCACCTCCAGTTGCAGAAGCACTAGGAATACAAATCAAAAAAGCTATTCATGCAAGTGAAAAAGCATTAAAAGATAATGAAAAAGCATTAGAAAATAGCGAAAAAAAAGAGGTGCTAATTAAACTTGGAGATTGAAAAAGAGACTGTCATATCTAAAATTGAAACTGCACGCAAAGAATATCATGCGGCATTATTAAATACCGTCCTTACTATCAACGATAAAGGCGCTCCTACTAATTCAGATGCGAGTAATAAATTGTCTGTTAGAATAGCTTACAATATTGCGAAGATCTTAGAATCTACTACTGGAGAACGGTTAGCCGGTCAGACAAGTGGTAGTCATTTTGAAACTGTAAATGCTGACTTTATCAGAAAGACTTTCGGCTTAATGAATCACATTCGTCCAGGAGAATGGGAAGTTCGGAAAATAGGAAATAAAAGCTCTCTTGGAATCACTGAATTTGAGCAATATATGCATTTAGCTGACTTAAATGTAATAGCAAAGGATAATCCAGCTTTAGCTACAGCCATCGGTAGAGATTACACTATTACTCCAGACATTATCATCGGGAGAAAGGCTATATCTGATGAAGAAATCAATGCCGAATCACTTCTAGTTGACGATAAATATGCTTTACATACGCCTATTCGTTTTACTAATAATGAACATCCAATTCTGCACGCTAGTATTTCTTCTAAATGGACTATTCGTTCAGATAGAAGCCAAAATACTCGTTCAGAAGCATTGAATCTTATGCGAAACCGAAAAGGGAGAGTTCCCCATATTGTTGCAGTCACTGCTGAACCTTTACCAAGTAGAATAGCTTCGATTGCACTTGGGACAGGAGATATAGATTGTGTATATCATTTTGCGCTTCATGAATTAGTACAATCTGTAGAAGAATGCGGAGATAAAGCTTTAGATGCAAAAGAATTATTAGAAATTATGATTAACGGAAAACGTTTAAGAGATATTTCTGATTTACCATTAGATTTAAGCATTTAAATTTATTTTTAAAAGGAATATCTCTCATGGAGCTTCCTTTTAATTGCAGGAAATCGCTTAGGGTTGTCGAAAGTGACTAAAAGAGGAGTGAGGCAGAAAATGGCGACAGGAAAAGAACCAACTTCAGTAACATCAGAGCAAGTGGAAGCTATGTCTGACTTTTTACAGTATTTATTTGAAGATGACGTCAATTTGTATTGGAGTTCTATCAGTAAGATAGATCAAGCGCGTGTATATGGTATGTATATTGGCCAAGTTAATACGGGAGTTTTTAAAGACAGTTACGGTTTTTATGATTTTGTGAAAGAAGAGTTTATGATTCCACAAAGAGAAGTATATGAAAATGTTAAAGAAAATGCTGGATTCGCTCAATTCATTAGATACTCTGATGAAGGTGAACCGCAAATTTTCATGCAAGCTAATGTATCTGAAACTAAGATATATAACGAGCCTACTCAGGTGGAAGTTGTGCCGATTACACTCGCTTTAGATACAGATATCAAAAAAGATGAGATTAAATCTGTTTGGAAAGTGAGAATGTATTCGGATAAACTTTATCAATCTTTGTAAGATAAGCATCCTTAGGGATGCTTTTTTATTTTAAAAATGCCACTCGTGGCATTTGTTCATTCTTGAATTACTGGGAAATGGGAGCCTCATTGATCACTCCGATTTCGGGGTGGTGTATAACTGGGCACTCTCGCTTTTCGCTCTCGGATTTTCTTTACTCTTTTTCGATTTCATTTAGCTGCTGCTCGTCCAATGCCTCGCATTATTTACAGCTTGAAGCTGCCCACGATACGCCTGATTTTTCTAGAGTGTATAGATGGGCACTCTCCCCATTTTGCACACGGTGCGTAAGTGGGCACTCCTTCACTTTTTTCCATCGTGAATTGCATAAAATGAAAATGGCTATTCAAGAAAGGAGCATTTACATGACCGAACCTTCCAACATACAACAAGAACTTCTCCGCCGAATTTCTGAAGCCAACCGTCACCTTCAGTTTTACAAACTGGAATCCGATGACCAGGGACGTTTGTTGCTGGATCGGACCAATCCCCATCATCGCGAATGGGTCGAACACGATGACGCCTATGAACGGATCGACGAAACGGAAACGACCTAAAACCTCTCTTCATTTAATTACGAAAAGGAAATTTAAGTTAACAGCAAAAAGAGTTATCTAAAAAATACATTTGAAGGCGTTTTAAGACCTTTTAGCTGGTTCGGCTTGGGCATATTCGGATTTGCCATTAAAAACGCTTCTAGGAGGTTTTTTGAGCGTTTAAAGAATAACTGAAGACTCAAGAAGACCTGTCCTTTTCTAGAAATGGTTTTTTCTTAATCTTTAAATGTCACACTTTCGGTCCCATGTCGATTCTCCACCACCAGTCCTCTCGCGCACGCGTGTTGTTGGTGTTTTATTACTTTGTTTTATTTGTTTTAACTGTTTTAAGGAGGGTCTAACCCCTTGATATGACTGGCTTGGTTGGGTTTAAAGGACACACTTTCGGGTTTAAAGGACACACTTTCGGGTTTAAAGGACACACTTTCGGGGTTTAAAGGACACACTTTCGGGTTTAAAGGACACACTTTCGGGTTTAAAGGACACATAAATTAAAAAGCAGTACCTTTACTGTTTTAAAAGTATTTGATAAGATTAATTTATTGATAAAAGGACACAAATTTAAAAGGATGTGTTTATTTGAATAGAAACCACATTGTAACCCAGTCAAATAGATTGATTGAAGCTCGACATATGAAACCTTTATCTGCTCGAGAACAAAAGATTATTCTTACCATGGTTTCTATGATTCAGCCAGATGATGAAGATTTTAAAGAATATAATATTTCTATTAAAGAATTTAGCGAGATGCTGGGCTTAAAAGGGCACGCAAAATATGAGGAAATCAAAGAAGTTGCGCTGCATTTACAAGAAAAAACAATTTTTATTCCTGATGAAGATGGATTTATTACAACGAATTGGGTAGCTAGTCAACGCTATAAAGAAGGAGAAGGAGTACTTAAACTTTCTTTCTCCCCGTATTTAAAACCATATCTATTACAATTGAAAACTCAATTTACCTCTTACAAGTTAAGTAACATACTTTCATTGGGAAGTGGGTATTCGATTCGTTTATACGAACTTATGAAAAAATGGCAACACTTAGGTCAATGGGAATACCCAGTTGAAGAACTAAAACTTAAATTTGGAATCGAAGAAGGCATGTATAGTCGATACACACACTTTAAAAATAGAGTCTTAAAAAAGGCTGTTGAAGAAGTGAATGAAAAAACAGATTTACATATTAGATTCAATGAAATAAAACAGGGACGAAAAGTTGAAAAAATAAGCTTTACAATTCAACATTCAGTAGAAAAAGAAATCCAAATACCTAATTCTAAGAACGACTCTAAAGAGCCTAAAGTTTTATCTAAAGAAGAAGAAATGCGCACTCGTCTAAATATGTTGGCCGACGGTTATCAGTTCGATGCGGCGTTTTTTGCGCAACTGCATCAAGGCGCTTCACTCATTTGGAAAGAAGACGCCGAAAAGGAATTGGAACTGTTGATCCGGTATGTGAATGAGGAAAAATCTGTGGAAAATCCCCTCGGTTTTATCAAATCCAAGTTGAAAACCGCCTGGGAAGTTCATCAGGACGGCATAGCGTATACCTTTGCTGATTTGAAGCCAGCGAAAGCAAGGACAGCCGGGAGAACCGGGAGAACCGAAGTGCTGCCAGACTGGTTTACGGCGGAAGAGGAAGCGCAAGACGCCGGTGCTCCGAATCCAGAATTGGCGAAAGAAAAAGAACAGGTATTGGCAAAACTGGCACAGAAAAAAGCAATAAAGCTGAAACACTGAAAAAAATCCGAACAGGCAGCTGCCTGTTCGGATTTTTTGATGAAATTCATCCTCCTTCTGATTTTGCTCGCTATCCAGCAAAAGGCTAGATCCCCTTCATGTAGACTTCCGCCAGATCGATTCGCCCTTCTCCGTGTCCCAAATAACCATGCACCTTGTCCAATTCAGCAACAACTGCCCGGTACAATGGGCGCTCTTCGCGCGTCACTTCATTGTCTTTCCGGTAGCCGGCTTCGCGGTTTTCCACCATGCGCTGCAGCATCGATCGTCCTTCTGTTTCGATGCCTTTGGCCTTTAGCGCTTCGCGCAAGGTGTCCCGGGCATAGGTATGCCGGAATCCATGGGATCCGGTCAATCCGGACCGATTGTACGCTGACTTCAAGGTGTTGTAAGTCACCGGGACGACTTTTTCTTCGGCTCCTTTTCCGGCAATCAGCTGGCGGATTTTGGTTTCAAATTCGGGTCGGCAGGGTGTTTCCCGTCCTCTGCCTGCTTTGGTCACGCCTTGCGCTGCGTTCAGGTCCGTCTTCTGTTCAGAAGCGCGCCAGAACAGCTTTCCATCCTTTTCGGTGATGTGGGCCACTTTAGTGTTGGCAGCTTCACGCAGACGGAGCCCGAATGCTCGCTGCAGATCCGCACCGATCTGGGCATTTTTTGAGAGTTTGCTGTAGGCAGTTTCCAACTGATTGGAGGTGTAAGCACGATTTTCCGGCTTTTCGCGGCTCTTCACATCTACCAGGCGCGTTTTGGTCGTCCATTGGCGCCCCTCATGTCCTTTTTCCCGGGAAACCTGGTCCATGCCCTTCTGCAAGAGCCGCAGGTTCGTTTCCACGTTGATCAGATGGCCGTTCGAAACGCCTTTTGCCTGCATATGGCTGATATAGTCCCGGTAATGGGCACGCTTCAGCTGGAATAAATCTTTTACTCCTTGTTCTTTCGCCCAGTTGGCAAAGTTCTGGCCAACGGACAGGGAATGTTCCATTTGCTTGTAGGAATGAATGCCGGTGTCGGCTCCCTGGTCTCGGAATCCCCGTTTGGAGTGGCCAATGTGATTGATCGAGTTCAATGATTTTTCGACTTGGTATTTCAAACGGTTTCCACCACGTTTTTTAGCCATCAGAGCCCCCCACTCCTTTTTCGGTTTGGGATTCTACCCATGCCTTCTTTATGCTTTCCACATGTTGTTTCGCAATCTCATTCAACTCCAAAGGCAAAGCTGGATCGGTTTCATCACTTTTGTTCTTTTTCGTTTGAACAAGCTCCTGAATATCCATGTTTTGTTCCGCAAGTTCTTCCATGGCGAGTTTCGTCAGCTCTCGATACCTCTTTTTCTCCCCTTTATAATTGATGGTGCCCGTTCTGCAAAACGCTTGAATCATCGCTCGAATTAAATCACTTCTAGAGATGCCCATATACCAGGCCACGGCTTGAATTTCATAGAAGTTTTCTTCATCAATGCGTGAATTGATATTTTTCATTGGAACTTTTTTCATCTACCTCATCCTTCCCCTTTCGTATGACAATTCGTATTACAGAATCCTCTATCTCACTTCTCGATCTGTATTACGTTTTGTCATATAAAAATCAATATTTTGTATGACAAAACGTAATACAGATTTCCAAATACGCCATTTCCCTTCACCCCACAAAGAGGAATAGAGTCCATGCTCGCCATAAGGTGACGCATTTTCACTTCGTTCAAAGACGTCTCCTTATGGCGACGCCCGATGTCTGTATTTAAGCCTTTCGGCCAGCGACTTTCAGTCGCTT
Organism: Planomicrobium sp. MB-3u-38; assembly: GCF_002836425.1. Taxonomy (NCBI): domain Bacteria; kingdom Bacillati; phylum Bacillota; class Bacilli; order Caryophanales; family Caryophanaceae; genus Planomicrobium; species Planomicrobium sp. MB-3u-38. Next base: position 8,304 of record NZ_CM009128.1, read on the forward strand.
CTATTCGCAACCCATCACAGTTGCAGGTGTGCCACTTGCGTGGCAGAATCGCTTAGCGATTCGTTTCGCCCTTCGGGCGAATCAATCAGGCAAGCTGATTGATCAAATTCATCCTTCCTGAGTCAGCTGCTAATGCCGTCTCTTATCCGTCCTTTCTTCTCGTAGTCGGTATACGCTTCTCTCCCGTTCTTGCTGGTCTTCCTCCATGTGGATTGTGTTGTTTTCTTTTCATTTTGGTTTCCTCCCTCGTTTGTTTTGTGCGTTTCTCCGGATTTCTATATAAAAAAGACCAATTCGAACCACCGGTAACGGCGGAAAATTGGTCTTTGGGCTCTCTCTTATTTGGTTTGATTTTTTGAAATACGTTCTTTCTGCTTTTTCGTTTTTGCCAAAGCAACCGAAAACAGCAGGTTTTGTTTATGGATCAGCCGATGCGACAACCAAAAAAGGCATAAAAAAATCCCTGGTTCCGATTAATAGACAGGACGATGCCTGTTTCAAATCGACCCAAAGGTCATCACTGTTCATCACCGACGAGGCTTCAAAGCCTGTCACATAAAAAGAAAAAATTAGGTATGCCTTTATTCTACTTTTCTTGAAATCAAATGTCCAAACTTTTTGAGAAAGAAAACGGCAAGCGTTTCCAGTGACAGACAGGCGGGACAAAAAGATGGAGAGTGCCCATCTATACACCCTGTGAAAATCAGGTGTATCGTGGGCAGCTTCCAGCTGTAAATAATGCGACGCATTGGACGAGCAGCGGCTAAATAAAATCGAAAAAGAGCAAAGAGGATCCGAGAGTGAAAAGCGAGAGTGCCCAGTTATACACCACCCCGAAATCGGGGTGGTAACGGGGATTTACTTGTCGCCTTCGGATGTAAAAAATAAGAATGATTCGTTCGATAATTTGGTTTGAAATAAAAAAACGTCCGCAAAGTGGATAACCACATTTGCGGACGTTTTTTTATTCTTTCAATGTGTGGAATCTAAATTATATATACAGATAATTCGGATATCTATATACTAAAAATTAGCAGAAGAGGAGGTAGTTGGAATGAATAAAAGAGGAGCTGGAGTTATATTTATCGTAATCTCAGCAATTTTAATTTGCTCCAAATATATTGCAGCAGCTATATTTGGCAGTAACGTGAATACATGGGATGAAGAAATGTTCCAATACTTGCTTTCTTACATCGGCAGTACCTTAAATACGCTAAGTATTTGTGCATTACTGATTGGAATTGCTTATATTTGTTGGGCTGAATATGAAGGGATAAAATCCAAGAAATCAATCTAGTTGTTAAATCAAAAGAATAATAGTATCGGCTACCTTTTATTACCTTTAACTTAAAGATTTAGTTTACATATCCCGAATTATCGGAAGTCATAAAAAAAGGAGCTGCTGGTTATTAGCAGCTTCTTTCTCTTTTTCTATTGATCGCCCATCAATTGATTTAATTTAAACAACGCTTCCGTGATCTCTTTTCGAAGTTGTTGCTCAGAAATTTCAAAAGGAGTTTCTTGTCCTGGAAGACATTCATGCCAGTAGCAATCTGCAGCTTCAAAGACAGCATTCAAAATCTCAAATTGAGCTTCTGTCATTCGATCCTCCCATTCAATAAATTTTTTCATGTACACTGTTTGAAATTCATCGGCCGATAGTTCACCCGTCAGAAACTTCACCATGAGGTCTTTATATTTGGTTTCTATCATTTTGCTTCCTCCCGATAACTTGTGATATGTAAACTACCAATACTGGTAAGCGCTGCTGTTTTTTTAAAACAGATAGCTTCTTTCTATTTTTCGGCTCATAATTTAACTATGCACTTTTAGGACTTTAAATTGCTAAAAGCAAAAGGAGTAGTTCTATGATTCAATTACTTGAAGACCAGGAATGGAAATTAGTTCTGGAAGAAGAAAATCAAAAATACCGTTTTAAAATTACTCATAAAAATTTTATAGAAATAACGACGATGTTTATGGAATTTGATAAAGACATGCTGCTGATCACTCAAAAGGTGTTAAAGGATATTGGCAAAGAAATTGAAAAAGGAAAAACAAAAAGCAAATATGACTCATTCGAGCTCTTAGAAGATAATACCGGAAACTTTTTACTGACTGTTGATTTAGGGGCATATCATAACTTTGACTTAAAATTTATTAATTACTCCGCAGATTTCCAATTAGATTTTATCGGACATTCTTACGAGTTAACAAAGTTAAAAGATGCTATCAACTTAATTATCGAAGAGCAATCTTACTATCCTTAAAATTTCAGCAAACTGTTCGATGAAAAAAACTAAAACATGTATGAGTGGTCGAACTCTTATAACATGAAACCAAAAGAGGTGGTGATGGTTTGATGATGACGCCGAGTGAAATAAGTGCCAAATTAAATATTCAACCCTCTACATTGCGAAAGTATTCGGCTTTGCTCGAACAGGAGGGCATTCAATTCCAACGAACCCATAAAAACGCCCGTCTTTACACGGATAGCGAGTACATAGCGATTGAAGGCATCATAACGACAGTGCATAGCGGTAAAAAATCGCTTGAAGAGGCTGTTGTAGAGGCATCTAAGGCTTTAAAAAAGAATGTCTCCGTGGCGCCACGCGAGCGCGATAGCGACGACATAGCAGCTGCTACGCTGAATGAAGTCAAACAGCTGAGAACCCAGCTACAGCAACAAGAAGAGCGTCAAAAAGAGCGAGATATTATGTTTGTGGAAGTCCTCGAGAAAATGCAGCAGAAGATTGATCGGATGGAAGCGCAACAGAAACAATTACTTGCACCAGTACCGGAAGAATCCGAGTTAGATGCGCCAGAATCGTCCTTACAGCAGCCAGAAAGTGAACCAGAAACGGTCACACCCAAAAAAGACACCCGAGGTTTATGGGCCAGAATCTGGAACAAATAAAGGGTACTATTTCAGCGGAAACGAATGTAACTTATGTGCAGTTAAGTTACATTCAAATTAACTAGAAAACCGAATGTCCAACAAAAAAAGGATTTCCATACTGGGTAATGGAATAATTGATTTTTAATAAAGAAATAGCATTTAAAGTCATAGGGGGATGAAAAAATGGCAGAGGTAGAATATTTAAAAGAATGGAGAAAAAAACTAGAGTTAGAAATTCAAGTTTATACATCTCAGCTTAAAGAATTTGAAAAAAATCGTGAAGAGTTAAATTTAAAAAAGTTAATTCTTACTGAAATAGCCGTAAGACAGAAAAGCGATACTGATTACAGCACTGAAGCCTTTAAATCCCATTTTGATTTCGGAGAAATTTCAGCAAAATTAAAGCATCTTCAATCGGAAACCCAGAAGAAATTAGAAGAGGAATTGATAAAGAAAATCCATTTTAATGAGCTAGTGATCGATAGGATAAAAACCATTACTTAACTTCTTTTTAAAGTATTAAATTCTTTGGGTATTCGGATTTAATAGTGGAAAAGGGCTTATAGTTCGCCCTTCTCCAATTTCTCAATTAAGGTGGAAATGTCGACACCAAGAAGCTCGCCACGCTCACGTTCACGAACAACGCCAACGGGGAACATTTTCTCGAACATCGGATAGTTGTAGTCTCGAAGTTCGTAGTCATCCAAACGTTTCTGATACTTGGGTTTACGTTCCTTTTGAAGTCCTTCTGTAAAGAGTATTTTGGCTCGTAAAGCTTCGAAGGAGTAGCCCCTTCCTAAACGGTTTGTGACACGTATAAGGCTGTTCAGAGACTCCGTATAGGCGTTTGTAATGCGATGGTCGAAGTAGTTGAATATCTCTTCTTCCCAATTCGCCATAGCCTTTGTAAGAGGCTCAAAAGCGGATTGCAGTTCCTTTGGTATCTTGGCTTTCCAATCGTGGTATCTGAGGTACGCTTTCTGTCTGCTGTCGGTATCCCAAATATCGAAAAATGATTCCTTCAAGTCATAAGCAATACCGAGAGAGGGGTGATTCTTCGTCCATAGGTCAAGCGTTATCTTATCCATTTCCGTAAGCTCTTTATGGCGTTTCAAGAGGATAAAGCGGTCGTGCATAAGCCCGCGCCGTTCCTTCGGTGATAAGCCTTCTCTAAGCTGTTTGCGGATGGATTCTAAGGCTTGATTCGCCATACGGACAACGTGAAACTTATCGACGATGATAGTCGCCTTGGGCAGTACAGCTTTCACAGCGTCCTTATACGGTCGCCACATATCCATTGTGACGTATTGTATTCGTCCTCTGTTTGGAAGGCGTGAGAGGTAGCTTACAACCGTTTCCTTATTGCGATTGGGTAGAACGTCTAACAAGGTACGTTCCTCGATGTTGGTTAAAACGCATCTTGGCTTGATAATGTGAATTTCGTCTATTCCAAGCCAATTAGGTGTTTCAAATCGAAGCGTCTCTTCCAGGCGATTGATGTAATCACGAAAGATGTTCCGTATCGTCTTTTCGTTCAGCCCGACATCTTCTGAAATACTGACAAACGTGCGTTTAAGACTTTGCTTCTCGACGTAAGACAATAACCGTTTGGTGCAGTTTCGCTTCTCGTCTATGGTGTGTTCTAATCGTTCCCAAAAAGTTTGATTACATTCACGGCATTTATATCGCTGACGCTTTACAAGAAGCCCTACACGTTTTCCATGAATAGGCAGATCCATACAAAGATGGTCTCTGTTATCATGCTTATACAGATTTGCCACGCATCCACAATGTGGACAAAAAGAAGGTGGAGAGGCTGTCTCCACCTGGATCAGAAAGTCATGTTCATTTTCAGCAAATTGTTTGATATTGAAGTGGGGGAGGTTTAGAATCTCCATTGTGTCACCTTCTACATCTAGTAAGTTAGCTCTTTAAATACTAATCGTTTCTCGTATAACAGATTTTAAACTAATTGAATAATCGTTCTATTCATCTAGGAAACAACCGTTTGATTGAGGGCTTTACTTTTTGATAACGGTAAATCTTGCGTATAAGGCATATCGTAGGCAAGAGCTGTTTCAGCTTTCGCCAATTCTTTCCCCAGATATGCTGCGTGATCCAAACGAGAAAGCAAACCGCGCTTGATTGCTGTATTTGCAATATCACTGGCTAGTTTTCCTTCAATAACTTCATTCAGAGTCCCATCCAGGATGTAATGTTCACACCTAATTGATTTCTTATTTCGATCAAGAATAACTAGGAAAAATCCCTCTGGGTCATGAACCCACTCATCATTTTTAAGACGTTCTGCTTTCACTATTTTGGGTTCTTGAATTATCGGAAGAAGCATTACTGGGTCCCCATTTGGCTTGCCCTCATAAGCACGAACTACCTGATGCAATCGTTCGACATCTCGTGTTCCAATTTCATCAACGATTTTCACTCGTTGGCGAAAAATTTCGATCTCTTTCAAGGTAATATTCTTGAGCACCGGGCGAGGTCCAACTGCGCCTATAATCCGATACTTATCGTCTATCCCATTTTCTTTTAATGACAAAATGGCTTGCCCTGCTTGATGACCACGAGAGTCGCGCCCACATAGTATTAAGTGTGAAATATTGGGATTCGCGGTAACATTTCGAATCAAGCGTTCTATTCCTAGATTTTCTGTCGATAAGGTACCAACAATAGATATATGATTTAGTAATCCGGAACCTTGTATTTCGGACGGGAGATCTGTATCGGCTAAAGTACATATTGCAACAAAAGATGTATCATTTCCGACTAGATAATTTCCTTCTGCTATTGGCCATTTTTGTTCCTGCTGGGTCGAGGGGGAGGCCACATTGCTATCGTTGGGATCCACTGTTCCACAAACGGATTGTTTCTGAACTTCGGTTTTAAGTTCACAGCTGCAATTTGAGGGGTGCGTATTCTTCGATTTATTTTCATCACAACCACATGCTGTATTATTTACTTGTGGTTCACCTTCGCACGAATCGTCATCACACCCACACGCAGTACTGTTTACTTGGGGTTGACTTCCGCATGCATTGTCATTACAGCCACATGCAGCTCCATTGATTTCAATTTCATTCGATCCATTAATCAATGAACTAAAATGATTGTACGGCTTAATTGGGAAACAAACTTCACACCCAAGACAGTTATGTCTAACTTTGTTCCCTTCGTCAACCCACTGTTTTAAATCCAGTTGAACTTCTTTTGCAATCGGTTTATCTATATCTTCTAGATCTTGCTCAACGGCTGTCATCACGTCAAGTACACATTCACATCCTACACATTTAGGGATCTTTCGTATTGTGTCTAATTGTTTATGAATGCTTTTAATGCCTTCTGTTATGCCCATCATCAACTCTCCTTGTATGCTAATCAATTATTTTTGATTAGAATGCCAATCCATAGGTAAATCCTCACCAATGATAAAAAATTTCATCACTCGTTACCTATGGCATTGGCTTTATTCATCTGATACTTCCGGAGAACCATCGCATTTGCAATAACAACCAAGGCGCTTCCTTCGTTAAGAAGCAAACCTGTAGTCAGGCTCATCACTCCGGTCAAGGCTGTAACAATAAGGAGGGCTACAAGAGCTAATGAAAACCCGATATTTTGATGTATTTTCGCAACGGTCTTACGGCTAAGTTTGATCAGATAAACCAGTTGATCCAAATTATCCTGCATCAATGCGATATCAGCCGTTTCCAAAGCAACGTCTGTCCCTTGGACTCCCATCGCGATCCCCACATCGGCCTGAGCCAGTGCAGGCGCATCGTTTACACCGTCACCCACCATCGCAACAAGACCGTACTTCTTTTGCAGTTCTTTAATCGCTGTAATTTTATCTTCCGGCAGTAATTCTGCCCGTACCTCATCCACGCCAAGTTCCCGGCCAATGGCTTCACCAGTAAGCCGGTTATCGCCCGTAAGCATGACGATTCGTTTTACACCGGTAGTTTTCAGACGTTGAATCGCTTGTTTTGCGTTTTCTTTCGGTCGATCCGCTATCGCGATTAATCCAAGTACAAGATCAGCAGTTCCCAAAAGCGTGACGGTCTTTCCTTGTCCTTGAAGTGTTTCAATTTGTTTTAATTGATCTTGATTCAGTTTTACATTCAATTCGCTGAACAACCGGGGACTGCCGATATAGTATGTGGTTCTATTTATGCTGCCTTTAGCTCCCCGTCCGGTTAATGTGTCGAACTCTTCAACACCTGGAAGATTTATGTTTCTTTTTGAAGCTTCTTGAAGAATTGCCTCAGCCAAAGGGTGTTCAGAAAGTTTTTCAAGCGCACCGGCAATTCCCAGCAGTTTTTCTTTTGATAAATCGGAGACAGATACAATATCCGTTACCGAAGGCTTTCCGACGGTTAATGTACCCGTTTTATCAAATGCGACCACTTGGATGTGACTGGCCGTTTCCATATAGCTGCCGCCTTTTACCATAACCCCGTTTCGCGCCGCATTTCCTACACCAGTTACGACAGCTACTGGAACTGAAAGCACTAGAGAACAGGAGCATGAAACAACCAATACGATTAACGCTCTATATAGCCACGTGTCAAACGGTTGGCCAAAGAAAAGGGTTGGTATAACAACCATTAAAACGGCGATCACGTACATGATCGGCGTGTAGACTTCACCAAAGCGTTCACTGAAACGTTGTGCTTTTCCTTTATCTCCTTGTGCATTTGCCACTAATTCAATGATTTTTGACAAGGTGGTATCCTGCGCCAATTTCGTCACTTCAATTTCCAAAGCACCGCGGCCATTCATTGTGGAAGCATATACTTCATCGCCTGATATTTTTGCAACCGGAATGGATTCTCCTGTGATTGTCGATTGATCCGCTGTAGACGTACCGCTTACAACAACCCCATCTACTGGTATTTTCTCCCCTGGTCGGATCAGAACCCGATCGCCAATCTCGACTTCATCGGCTAGTATGCGAACTTCGCGGCCTTCCCGTAAAACGGTTGCTTCCCGGGGTGCCAGTTCCACAAGCGCTCGGACGGAATCCCTGGCTTTATTTACTGCATAAGCTTCCAACACTTCACCTAAGGAGAAGATGACCACAAGACCTGCGGCTTCTTCCCACAATCCCAGATAGATGGCCCCGATAACTCCGACAATAAGCAGAGTATTTATGGAAAGTTTTCTCCTTCTCAAGTCCATCCATGCACTCTTGGCTGGGTAAATACCCCCAATAATAATTGCAACACCATACAATGCAACAGCCCATATTTCCGGTAAACCTAGGAAAAGTTCTGAGATTAATGTAAAGACTGTTGTGATCCCTGAAATAATCAGCAATACCGTTCTTGGTTGTTTCCACCATTTTGACTTACTCATGTTGAGCCCTCCCTTTATCATTGTCTAATTTCAAGTCAAATCACTATTCATCAATTTTTTTGATTAGGAATTTATGTTTAATCAACTTTCCCTTTCTCCTAGGAAAATAAGCTTTCAATTATAACTGCAAGCCAAGTTTTTGATTACGCCAGGTAATCGCATATATATTAGGATCTCGGATCAATTTATTATTTAACGACTGGATGTCCGATTTTCTTTAAATTTTCCTCGATTTTTTCACGGGGCAATTGAGAATCATCATATGTGACGGTTAATTTCTCAGCAATAAAGTTTACCTCTGCTTTCTCAACCCCGTTTAGCTTCGCTACCGTTTTTTCGATATCCTTTGCACAGGAAGGACAATCCATACCACTTACTCGAAGAACTTCTTTCTTCATTTATTCCATTCCTCCTTAATTAAAGGTGTTTATCAACTTTTTTTGATTTGAATAACATAAGTAATTCCAATTTCATTCTAAAAGGCAAAAGATTACCTGGCATAACCAAAAACTTAATAATGCAGTAACAGTTGAACGGGTTTCATGAGTAACCGGGACATCGTAAGTTGTTAATCTAAGAATCCCCAATACAAGTCAGAGTATTATGACATCAAAAAAAATTGATGTGAATCTTAAAATAAAAAGCCAGCACCGAAACACTCGCTTTTTATCATTGGGACAAGGCATGAACCTGTTCCAATATTTTAGGATTTCGAAGGCTGTAATGACTCCATGAACCGTGGATTTCGCGATCGATAACTCCAGCGTCAAGCAATATTTTAAGGTGATACGATACTTTGGACTGGCTCAGGTCCAATAATTCTTCAAACTCACAGGTGCACAAATCAGATTGCTTTGAAAGCAAGTAAACCATTTTTAAACGAATTGGATCACTAAAAGCCTTTGTCACAGAAGCTATTCTTTGAATTGCCTCTTCTTGTGGAAGGGGCACATCACCTCGACGGACTCTTGGAATATCCGTTATGCATTGATCCAAGGCCCACACCCCCTAATCAATTTTTTTTGATATGTTTATGAATCCATAATACTCCTGTCGAAAACATAAGTCAACTCCGTCCTTGACCTCTAGTATATTCTTTATGCTTGCTGCATATAGAGGAAACCATCCGAAATGGAGATGTAAAATAATCACAGTTACTAATTGCAGTAACACAATCTAGCGCAAAAAAAAGTACGTTGATTTCAACTATTTAATCCGATTTTATACTTTAATATCTGTGCTTAACTTTTCACCATAAAATCCGAATAGCCAATTCTTTAAACTGAATGTAACTTCTTGTGAATTAAGTTACATTCAGACTTAAGTAAAATAAAAAGAAAATGGTGAACAAAAATGGTATTAGATGTGGGTGCAGAAAGTCTCTGGGAGATTTTAAAGTCAATTTTCGGGAGAATAAAATATAGTTTTCTTTCTAAAAACCAAAAAATCGAATTTAACTTAAGTCAACTTCAAAAAAAGTATTGGTTTGAACAACTTGTTTTAGAGTCTCCATCTCTTGTTCAATTA
>NZ_PJBO01000060.1:0-408273 GCF_002836425.1 Planomicrobium sp. MB-3u-38
AAGTGCCATCCATCTGCCGCGACTGAATTGAATCACCAACACTACCGCACGAAAAGCGATATCAATGCCTATCGCAATCCATACACCAGCCAGACCCCATCCCAATTGTATTCCTAAGAGGTATACCAACAGTGTCCGGACGGCCCACATACCAAAAGCGGTTAAATACATCGGGAATTTTGTGTTGTTCGCCCCTTGAAACGCACCGGTCAAGACCATTAACACCGCAAGAAAAGGTTGGAAAACACCTGATATTTTCAATGCAGTCCCAATATCGCTGATTACTTCCGGATCTTCTGTAAAGAAAGAGGCGGCCCAATCTCCAAAGAAGAACAAGACTGCTCCCAGGAGCGTCATGAACACTACGGTTACTTGGGTGGAAAGTTTTGCATACTTTCTGGCTTCTGCCAAATTGCCGGCGCCAATCTGTTGACCTACCAGAATTGTTGCTGCGGTAGCAAAGCCATACCCAATCATATAGGAAAAGACTTCAACGTTACCGGCAATCTGATGAGCCGCAAAGGCATTGGTTCCAAGTGCTACCACAAAACCGAAGTAAACAATTTGACCGGCCCGCATGACCAATCGTTCCCCTGCGGCAGGGGCGCCGAGTGTTGAGAGTTCCATTAGATGGCCTTTATCCAGGTGCCAGTAATCTTTTCTGAACGCCAACACTTTTTCTTTGTTTACATAATAAAATAGAGCTAAGCTCCCTATTAAGCGGGAGATTACTGTAGCTATGGCGGCACCGACAATTCCAAGTTCCGGAATAAATAAAAAACCGAATATCAAAACATAATCAAGCACAGCATTGATGCCATTGATGACTATACTTATCATCATCGGCGTTTTGGTATCACCAGCTCCTCTTAGAATTGCACTCATTACAAACATCAAAGACATGATGATGGAAGGAATTCCCACAATCCGGAAATACAGCGATCCTAATTCCAGGACTTCTTCTTCGATGCCCATTAGACGAAGCAGCGGTTCTGCAAAGAACCATGTAGCCAAGCCGGTCAGAACGCCAAAAAGGATTGCTAGGATAATGGACTGCTGGGAAATGTGGCGTGCCTTTTCAGGCTGGTTTGCCCCCAGGAAGTTAGCTATTCGAACATTAGCCGCAACACCGATTGCCATAAAGAGGGCAAAGTAAATTGCGAGGACTGCGTTTGTGATGCCGACTGCTGAAACGGCTGCCAGGCTGATTTGGGAAACAAAATATGTGTCCACAAACCCTAATAATGTTTGAAAGAAGTTCTCAATCACGGCAGGTATCGCTAAAACGACAATAACCTTCAGCCGTTCTTTATCCGTTTTTGGTTGAAGAGGTTGATCAACCAGCAAGTTCTCTTTCATCAATTTTCTCCTTTCCGGAACCCTCCCTCAAAAAACAAAGGCACACATAATGTGTGCCCTATTTCAATTGTTGAGAACTCTAGAATGCAATGCTGCAATACAGAAGTTGCCACTCGGGTATTTAGCTGAGTTTTAAAAGGTTCCTGGTTTCCTTTCTAAAGGAAGACATTATGGAATTGATTTTTCAGACTATTATTCACTTCTCATATGTCTAAAATGTTCTAACACTTTTCGTTGCTCGTCGGGATTGCTGAAGGGTGTGACTTCGGCTTCATTTTCTTTTAAAAACGTAGTTACTTCTTTCAATAGTTGCATTTGTTGAAGTGCCATCTCCACATGCGCCGTTTTGACTTCGGGATTTTTCATTTTTAAAGCAGAAATAAAGTTATCCATCGCCATTGATTGTGTAGTGGCTTTTGCTTGAAGTGCTAAATGAATTTCCATCTCGGTGGCTGCTTTCTGTTTTTTCTCCTCGCTGCTTGTACTGTTTGAGAGTTCTTCCAATGGTGGCACTTCTGAAAAGTCGTTTTTATCTGGATCAATCATTTCCAACATCACAGATACATGACTTTGCATGGTCTTTAGTTTTACACTAAGTAAATGGTGAAGAAATGGGTTTTCTACTTCCTTCAAGTGCATTTTAACTGTTGAAATGAGTCCATCATGTGCTTCTAGATGTGACGTGAGTAACCCGGTATCTGTAGATGGTAATAACATAAAAAAACATCCTTTCGTATGGTTATTGTTTTGTTGCTATATAAACTTCTACCCTTCCCTTTTCCTCATAAACTCCATAGAAAATGCATAATTTCTTTCGGGAATAAATGCTTTATAAATGTAAATGGCTTGCAGAATAGACAAGTAAAATCCACTTTACCCAGTTTGGATACGACCCATCAGTTTATGCCAGAAAATGACGGGTAGATAAAATTAAGCGCTAAATTTTAAGAAGAAGTCTTAAAAATTGAAAAGGCTAGCAAGTACTAGCTGTAAACAGAATCATATTTATTGCGGTAACAAGAGATACAAAGTTCTGTTTGCTGTCTCTGTTATTAACGCTCGTCTCAATAAGGTGTTTACAAATCAATAAATTCTCAAAGTTAAAGTTTTCTGTTCCTATGTTTGAAAGGAGGAATCTTGATGAGTAAAAACAGGGCGCTTAACATCCCTGATCGTTCAGAATCTTACTGGCTTGATTCAGTGGAATTCCCGACCTTTCCTTCGCTAGAGGAAAACTGTGAAACGGATGTCGTCATTATAGGCGGGGGAATTTCGGGCATTATGACAGCTTATCTGCTGGCCATCGAGGGATACCGCGTTACTTTAGTTGAAGCAAGACGTCTTTTAAGTGGAACAACAGGTTTTACGACGGCAAAGTTAACTTCGCAGCACGGTCTCATTTACGACTACCTGCTTCAAAACGAGGGTAGCAAGACAGCGAATTCTTATTATGAGGCAAATGAGGCAGCTATTTCATATGTCAAAAACATAATCACTGAAAAAGGAATTGACTGTGATTTTTCTGAAGAAAAAGCGTATGTTTTTGCCGAAGATGAAAAGCAACAGGAGAAAGTTAAAGAAGAAGCGGAAGCTTATCGAAAGATAGGTATTGATGGTGGATTCATAGATAACATTCCTCTTGACGTCCACAATCTGGGGGCAGTTGTCATGAATCATCAGGCACAGTTCAATCCGGTTAAGTTTCTTAAACCCCTGGTTGAAGAAATTGTTGCAAAAGGTGGCAGGGTTTTTGAAAACACAAGGGTAGACGATATTGAATCGAATAAGCGTCCGGTCGCCGTCACAAGGGAAGGCCGAAGAGTGGAAGGAGATTACTTGGTTGTCTGTTCCCACTATCCTTTTTATGATAAAGAAGGGTTTTACTATGCACGCTTGAGTCCTAACCGGTCATACAGCATTGCGGCAGAAACAGACAAGGAATATCCGGGTGGCATGTATGTCAACGCCGGCCAACCTGCCCATTCCCTACGCTCCATTCAGTTAGAGGGCAAGGAACTGGTTTTGGCAGGGGGCTATGGTCATTATGTGGGACACAAACAGAATACAGAAGAAAGCTATAATCAGCTGTATCAGTTTGTGAATCAGACGTTTGGAGTCAAAAAAGTCCCTTATCGCTGGTCAGCTCAGGACCCAGCTACTCTCGATCAGATACCGTATATCGGCAGATATTCAACAGAAATGGAGAATGTGTTTGTGGCGACCGGATACCGCAAATGGGGGATGAGTTCGGGTATTTTAGCCGGCCAGTTATTAACAAACTTGATCAGTGGGAGAGGTTCAAAGTACGAGGAGACGTTCTCTCCTTTACGGCCGATTAAGGAGCCGGGCATGAAAAAGCTCACTAAAGAGAGTTTTCATCTTGGTAAAATGTTTGCGGAAGACAAAGCGGAAAAACCAGCCGGGCAGTTCACGGACTTGCAAATAGATGAAGGGAAAGTCATCAATTATAACGAACAGCGGGCCGGCGCTTACCGCGATGAACAAGGTGATTTCCATGTCGTGGATACCACTTGTACTCATATGGGATGTCAGACACATTGGAACAACGCGGAACGCACGTGGGACTGCCCATGTCACGGATCTCGCTTTTCCTATAACGGTGATGTAGTGGAAGGACCCGCAACAAAGCCTTTAAAGAAAATGAGAGAATAAGCAAAAGTGATTTTGAACCAGAAACAAGTAAAAAGTATGGCGGCCAAACAGGCTCCGCCATACTTTTTATTTGTCTGGAATTTCATTTCACTCAGGGCGTTACTATATTGGCAGCTTTGGTAACACGAAATGAAAAAGTAGAGTATTACTGCAGTCCGTAAGAGGGGAATTACCTTTTGACAAGAACCGCCTGGCTTCCAAGTGCTTCGTAACTCTCAAAAAATTTATCTTCCGGATGGGTGACAAGTCCTTTAAGGGGGTCCATAACAGTGACTTCCCCATCTTTCCAACCGTCCAACACGACTGTATGCAGATTAATGAATGAAGAGTGGAATTCATCAGTTCCATCAATATACCAGCCGCCGGATGTGATGGGTGGCGACAAATCGAGTGTGACCCAAACGATTACGGGAATATTTTGATCCATATAAGAAAGAATTTCCTCACGTGAACTTCCGCTGACATTTTTCGTGATTAGACGGCTTCCTTTATCATCAATAATTTTCTTGGAGGCTTCAACAATGGGGCCGGCAAATGCATACCAAGCCTCATTTGTATTTCGCGGATCACCGGCATAAGCCTGATGAGGGTCCGGTCCAATCCGTTTGCCTTCTTGATACTTTAAAGGTGCTCTAGGCAAGTAGTCATCGGCCATTTTCGTCTTTGTGGTTTTTAGGCCGTGATAGGTGAGAACGGCTGTTAAAGTGGTGATTTCACAACCATTCGGAAGTTCCGGATTTTGTCGAACCGTTGGTATGCCGAGGCGGTTTGCTTCACGTTCGGCGTATGTCTCTATCACAACCGGCGAGCTGGCTGTTTCATGTACATAAGAAGTTTCTTCTGCCACTCTAAAGGTGGTTGAATCTTCATCCTCAGCTATGATTCTTAGCCAATATTCTTTTCCCTCCACCAATTCTTCTACGTTCATTTCACCGGCATCATCGGATTTTACAGAGTCCCTCAATGTGCTTGTGCCGGCGTCAATGATGTACATTCGATAATTTTCCAACGGCAGGCCGTTTCTGGAATTTTTCAATAAAAAGTTCCTGGAAGAGTCATTCTGCTGGGGGTTATTCAACTCAAAGCCCTCTGTCACGAGTTTTTTTATGGAGATACCCAGCGATGCAGGACTAAATCCGATAATAAAAAAAGATAAGATAACCAGGAACAAGAACCGCAAAAACTTATGGGATGTTTTCAAACGAACACCTCCATTAACGAGTGAATGTAAGACAGGCGATCAATCGAAGTACTTTTTATACCAAATCAAGAACATGAAAATCGTCCATATTTTTCGGGCATTGTTCGCTTTTTTTTGATAATGGTCATTTAATAAAGCCATTATTTCTTGTTGATCAAAGAATTGGGCGGCATTTGCACTTTCAAAATAGGCTTGGATCTTCACATAGTACCGTTCTTCTCGGATCCAATGGCGGATAGGAACAGGGAACCCAATCTTTTTGCGGTTCGCAGATTCTGCAGGTAAAGCTCGTCCCGCTGCCAAACGGAAGGCATACTTTGTGTCGATATCATTTACCCGGTATTTTACCGGCACCTTGGCAGCCACATTCATAACCTCCCGGTCTAAGAAAGGGACACGAAGTTCAAGGGAGTGGGCCATACTCATTTTGTCTGCTTTCAATAAAATATCGTCCACTAACCATAGATGGAGATCCAGATACTGCATTTTTGTCACATCATCTTCTTGTTTAACCCGGTCGTAATAAGGCTTGACAATTTCTTTGACGGATGGAGCCCGGTTATATTCAGTTGTTAAAATGCCATGAGCTTCTGTTTCTTCAAATATTTTTGCTTGGCCGATAAACCATTCTTCAGGGGAGAGCCCGCCTTTAATTAAGAAATTTTTCCCTCTTACTTCAGGGAGCTGTTTGGCCATCATGCCAAGTGGTTTACGCATCAACTTCGGAAGTTTCTTGTACTTTTTCATGGAGGATGTGGTGTCGTACTCTGCATAACCTCCGAACAATTCGTCTGCTCCTTCTCCGGAAAGAACAACTGTCACATCACGGCTCGCCATTTCAGCCAAGAAGTACAAGGGAACAATAGAGGGGTTGGAATGGGGTTCATCCATCATGTATTGGATATCTTCCAACTTATCAAAGCATTTTTCAGAATCTAGAATTTCATTTACATTATCAATACCAAGCTCTTCAGATAATGCTTTGGCGTTGTCGATTTCCGAGAAATTTTTGTCGCTGAAACCAACTGTAAAAGTCTTATCAGGTTTTAAGATTGACGCGACATAACTGGAATCTACGCCACTGGATAAAAAGGAACCGACTTTAACATCACTTATTCGATGCGCCTGTACGGATTCTCTGACCACTTGATCTATTTCATCAACCATGTTATCCAACGGTTGTTGGTCAGCAGGATTAAACTCAGGTGACCAATAGCGTTGAACGCTAATTTCTCCGTTTTGATAGGTCATATAATGAGCCGCAGGTAATTTAAAGACATCTTTAAAGAATGTTTCATTTAATACTGGAAATTGAAAAGTGAGATATGGCTTCAACGCTTCTTTATTCAATCTTTTATTAAAGTGGGGATGTGGCAGGAAACTTTTGATCTCAGAACCGAATAAAAGGGTTCCGTTCATTTTTGCATAATAGAAAGGTTTGATGCCAAACATATCACGCGCAGCAAATAACTTTTCCTCTTTACGATCCCATATCACAAAAGCAAACATCCCGCGCAGTTTCTCTATCAACCTCTCCCCAAACTCTTCATATCCATGGATAAGAACTTCACTGTCTGTATGTGTAATGAAAACGTGCCCCTTGGCGATAAGTTCTTCGCGAAGTTGCATAAAGTTATAAATTTCCCCATTGAAGATCAGCACATATGATTCGTCTTCGTTGTACAGGGGCTGACTATCTGCCTCTAAATCGATAATGCTTAGGCGGCGAAAGCCTAAAGCTGTATTATTATCAATAAACATGCCTGAGGAATCAGGTCCACGGTGTATAATAGTGTTCATCATTTTTTCCAAAACGGCTGACGAATTATTCGTTTCACCAATAAATCCTGTAAATCCGCACATAATTTGTTGCTCCATTCATTGTTTAATATTTTTGAACTTCCGTATTATAAATTTTTAATGTGCAGATTCTATGCATAAATTAAAAAGGAATTTATATACAATTTACGAAAGTGGATTATCGTTTCTACACTTTTCATTACTGAAAAACCGGCAGTGCCTATAGGTGTTTTCTGAAATAGTTGCTAATATCACAAAGAGTTTTTTCTTTTATTCTTTGCCCAGATCAAGAGAAACGATAGAAGGATCAAAATAAAAAAGCCGTACTGGTAACCGGGAGGTATGGATTCTACCAGGCCATAGACAACAGCCACTTCGAGAGAAACGGCCGGAATCTTCCCTATGGTGCTGGCAATCATGAATAAGCCACCTGGAATGGGTGTTAAGGCAGCACCTGCTGTCACTAAACCTGAGGGGACAAAAGGAACTAAGCGCAGCAAGATGATTACCCAAAAAACACGACTTATCGAAGAACTTTGGATGCACCTCCAAAACGACCGCTTCAACCATTTGGGATTGATTTTTGCAAACCCGAATCGATACAAGTGAAATCCGAGGACTGCACCGAAAATTTCCCCCGACAATGAGAGGATTGTTCCCAAGGTTAACCCGAAAGAACTGATATTGAGGGCGGTGAGCAGAAAGCTTGGGAAAAAGCCGACTGCACCCATGCTTATGTTAAAAATGAGTAAAAGCAGAAACTCAAAAACAGGGAATTGAATGTTGATGGTATGATCCGCCTCCTGCACTGTTAAAAAGATTGATAAATTGGTGGTGTTTAAAAAGTTTCAAGTGAGCACAATTTTATGACAGAGAAGTGCTTTCTACAGTCGTTTTTTCCTTACTCGATAATACAGAAAACTCAACATGCTACCGACTATTACTAACAAATAGAAGGCATTCGAAAAAACTTGTTCTAAAAATGAGCGAGAGTCCTGGTGAATAGAGGAACGGCTTTGCGCAGCATCACCGATAACCGGGAACTGATAAGAAGACAAAAGAATGCCGTTTTGATCGGTAATCCTTAATTTGCCGTCTTCTGTTACATCGATTGCTACTTGTTCATCTGCTTGATGCGTATAAGCTATTTCTCGGGGCGTAACGTATTCTGCTTCTCCGGCAAAAAAGCTACTGTTCGTTGGAATGCTGGAAGTCTCGAAATTGTCGAATCCAAAGTCCAATAGCTGAACCGTATCACTGTAAGCTTCTGCTTCTGAGCTGCTTTTCAAGGTAACGACAATTAAATCCAAGTTTTCTCTACCGGCTGTCGTTACCAGCGTGACCCCTGCTTCTGGAACAAAACCATTTTTACCGCCTGTTACGCCTTCATAAGGTTTTTCCCGTAACAGTTTATGATGCGTATACAGAGTGGTGTCCCAGGATTCGCCATTCCACGGCAGTTCTTTTGTTCCGAACATTTTCATGAATTCTTCGTTCTTCGTCGCATATCTGGTTAATTCCGCCAAGTCTTGGGCTGTAGTTACATGCTGGGGATCGAAAAGACCGTGGGGATTTTCAAAGTTCGTATCCTGCAACCCGATTACGTCTTTTAAGTATAAATTTACATCAGAAGCAAACGATTCAACACTGCCGCTGATGTGTTCAGCAACGGCCACGCCGGCATCATTTCCGGAGTTGACCAAGAGCCCCAGCAACAGTTTTTCTAAAGTCACTTGTTCGCCCTCTTCCAAGTAAACCCGGGTGCCCTCGGTACTTCGTGCTTTTTGACTGACTGTGACGACATCATTTAAATTCCCCTGCTCAATCGCATAAATAGCTGTGGCGATTTTTGTTACACTGGCAGGATACATCTGTGACTGTGCATTCTTTTCGTAAAGGACTTGCCCAGTAGTTGCCTCCATCACAATAGCTGCTTCACTGGATAGGACTGGGAGGGGAGGGGCAATAGTTTTACTGAAAACGGCAGATGCGAATAGTGTATGGATCATAACTAGAATTGTTGAAACAGCAACTAATTTTTTCATAATTACTCCTGGTTAATTTTTTTCATTCAACTTCGTTATAAAATTGACTGTTTCCCGGTCCGAGTCAGTCGGCAGATGGAAGTTTTGCTGATACTTCTCGTGTCCTTTGCCTGTAATCACAACCCAGTCACCTGACTGGCTGTCTTCTATCGCTTGTTTAATGGCCAAAGTGCGATCAGGAACAATGTCTCCCTTGTCACTTCCGTAAGCGTCATGCAAGTTTCTTAAAGACGTTATCATTTCAGCAGGAGGAACAGCGTTTAAGTCGTCCAGTGTCAAAATGTATTTGTCGCTTAACTTGTTTGTGAGTGATAGCATGGCTTTTCTTTTACTCGCATCTCTGTTACCCCGAAACCCGAAAACATGCGTTATTTTTTGGGCTCCTTGCTGCTTTGCTGTTGTTAAGCAGTAAGAAATCGCGTCAGGTGTATGCGCGTAGTCAATGATAACGGTGACGCCGTTCACTAGTTTATAGATTTCAAATCGTCCATCAACACCTTTGAATTCACCGATAGAGCGAAGAATATCACTTTGGTTTACACCTATTAACTTCGCAGTCAGATAAGCCATTAACGTGTTGTAAATATTGTGTACGCCGTTCATGGGAGAATGGACGGTCATATATTCGTTATCCGTCTCAACCAAAGCACTGGATTCTTCTGAATTCAAACTCGAAATCCGAAGGTGGTTTTCTTCGGACTCGCCAATCGTGCAAACGGTTTTTCCTCTACTCCGTAAAATCTTTGTTAGTTTTACACCCCAGGGGTTATCCTGATTCACAATAGCTTTACCGTTGGCTTTCAACTGGTTAAACAACAGCAATTTTGCCGTAAAGTATTCTTCCATCGTGGAATGGTAATCGAGGTGTTCAGGATGCAGATTGGAAAATAGACAAAAATCAAATTCAATGCCTTCTGTCCGCCACTGGGTTAACGCATGGGATGAAACCTCCATAATGATGACCTCATCCTGGCTCATAGATAAAAGCTTATGTAAAACAAGGGAACTGGGAGTAGTATTGGAACTTTGAATTCTTTCGCCGTTTACAATATTCTGTAAAGTACCAATCACGGAACAGGACTTCCCATTGCTTTCCAAAATATGTTTTAGCATATAGCACGTCGTTGTCTTGCCGTTTGTGCCCGTAATGCCGATTACTGTTTTGTGTTTCGATGGATTGCCATAAAAATTTCCGGCAAGTATCCCAAGTGCTTGCCGACTATTTTCAACTTGTATATAGGGTACAGGTAAACTGGCGATGGGCTGTTCTCCTATTACCGCTATGGCCCCCTTTTTCAGTGCGCTATCAATGTATTGATGGCCATCTTTTTCAAAACCCTCAACGGCAACAAATAAATCACCCTCATTGATATTTTGTGAGTTGTCTGAAATCCCTTGAATATTAACGTCTGGAGCCAGATGGTTAGATAGAGATTTCAGTTCAATACCATCTAATAAATAACTTAATTTCATTTTTCAAAACCTCTCCGATACCTTCTTTATAATCGATTTATATTAACCAAATAGTATTTAGAAAGTGTGCAGATTTGGAAGCAGGTAAGAAGTGTAAAGAAAATGACCTGCTTGATATGAAAATGTAACAATCATTTTTGAATCTACTGTAACGAAAGTGCTTGTTTTTGTCTTCGCAGATAATTTCACATAAGTCTTCTGTTATTCGAATGAACACAGGTTTTATACAGGAGAAAAAAGGTCAAGATAAAATCTAGTACAACCACAGTGAGCAAAAAAGTCAGAAACGAAATTGAGTAATTGAGACTGTCACTAGCACAAAATGAGAAAGCTATCTGGTCACAGATAGCTTTCTCATTCAAATAGCTATATTAAATGTAATAGAAGTTATTCAGCAGTAATTTCACTTTCTGTCACCCACATGTGGTTTGTCACTTCTTCTCCTGTAGAGGCTGTGTAATCAATCATATAAACCGTCGTTTCCTCAGCCGAGTCGATGACCACATTGGCTCCATCCATTCCATCCATGTGATCTGCATTCACCGTAACTTCTGTTCCGGGCTGCAGCGGCTCTTCGCCGGGATTTTCAAGCTCTTCGTGAACGACCCATTTGTGATCTTCAACTGGTTCACCGCCATCTGTCGGTGTGTACGAAATGGAATAGACCGTCGTATCAAAAGCTCCGGACACTGTCGCTTCAACTCCCTGCATCCCCGCCATGTGGTCTGCTTCCACTGTGACCTGGCTTCCGACTTCATAAGTCGGATTTTCTGCCGCTTGTAATCCGTCAGGGACTTCGCCTGATCCGGAATGATCCATATCCATGTCCATATCTTCTTCAGATCCACTGTCCATCGGCATTTCTTCGCCCGTATTCTCTTCCATTTCCATATTTTCGTGGCTTTCTGTTGCTGAACCATCTTCTGCATTGTCTGAACATGCACTCAACGTAAGGGCAAGCGCCACCGATGCAGCCCCCATAAGTAAGTTTCGTTTTGTCATATTAAATCGCCTCTTTCTGTTCGTCTTTCACTCAGTCTATCTTAATAATTTGCATTTGCTGTGCAGAAAAGATGTCATCTTCTTGAAGAGTGGAATAAATAGGGGGTGAAACAGAGTTTCTGCACAAAAAATTGAAACATTTCCGTTAGACTGTTTAAGTACGTATGTTAAGATAAAAAAATTCAGAAAACCGATAAATTTGGAGGACATAAAGATGGAGAAGAGAATACTGGTGAATGCACTTCTATCCCTAACTTTGTTAGCAGGATGCACCAATAATACAACGGAATCATTCGAAGTACCGTTTGAAGGGGAGTTAAGCCATGTCCACGGAATGGGCTATGCAGGAGGTGGAAAGGATTTGTATTTTGCTTCACACAGCGGCCCCAAGATATATCGCGAGGGCGAATGGTTTGAAACAACGGATAATGTTTACGACTACATGGGCTTTAACGCCATAGACGAGGGCTTTTATTCTTCCGGACACCCGAGCGCGGATTCAGACTTGCCCAACCCGCTTGGGATTCAACGTAGTCTTGATGGCGGAGAAACCTTGGAAGAGATTGCTTTCCAAGGAGAAACGGACTTCCATGCCATGGCCGTAGGATACAACAGCCATGACATTTTCCTGCTTAACCCGGCAAAAAATTCCTTGCTGGAAGCAGGGTTTTACAAAAGTAATGATGAAGGAGAATCATGGGAACCGGTCGACGCGGCAGGGGTAGCAGGTGAAGTCACTGCGCTTGCCCTTCACCCGACCGATTCGAACTTCGTTGCTGCAGCTACTGCGGCAGGTGTTTATATTTCACGGGATGGCGGAGAAACCTTTGAGGCGATTACAGCGGAAAGTGAAACAGGCACAGCGGTGCACTTCACCGGAGACGCTTTGTATTTCGGGAGCTATGGGACAACGGCGGCATTGATAAAGTATACGATTGAAAATGAAGAGCTGGAGACATTGAATATACCGGATCTTCCGGAAGATGCCATCGCTTTTATCGCACAAAACCCGAATGACGTGTCGGAACTGGCCATCTATACATTGCAAGGGCAGGCCTACTTATCGGAAGACGGATCACAGACCTGGGAAGCATTGCTGCAAGAGGGAAAAACCGATTAACGAAAACTGAAAAAGCGGTTTAACGAATTCAATTCAACGACTTTTGGGGTAGCCGGCTGCAAGATGCGCTAAACCGAATGGTCTTAAAGAGGGACGCCATGCTGAATAAACTTGCGTTAAAAATTGGATTACTTTTTTTTGTTTTTATCATCATCATTGAGTCGGTTCTGTTTTTGACTTTATACGTGACGTTTGTCAATGAACGGGTGGATGAAGTGATGACGAATCTACTCGCACGAGGCAATACACACAGTGAAGTATTGGCCGGCAGCTTTGAACCGGCAACGTTGGATCATGTTGCCCTCATGGAATCCGCTTCCGATTTCATCGTTATCATAACCGATGCAGATGGCAACGAACTGATTCACTCCGATTCAATTGAACCGGAGATGCAGGAAGTTTTGGAACACACCGACTTTGGTGAAGTGCCACAAGAAGGGCAAATAGTTGAAGAGAGATGGAACGAAAAAGAATTTATTGCGACCGACAGTCCGATTACGGTTGCCGGAGAACATCAAGGCCATGTGTTCATGTTTGCGGAAACGAGCCATATCAAACAGATGGTAAGTCATCTGAGAAATCAATTTCTGGTCGTGGGGTTGATTGCGATCGGGTTAACCGTGGTCACGATTTTTTTGTTATCACGACTGATTACGTTGCCGCTGATTCGGATGAAGAAAGCGACAGAGCAGTTGAGCAATGGAAACAACGAGGTCAAATTGAATATCGACCGAAATGATGAACTGGGCGAGCTGGCGAATGCCATCACTACACTTTCCAATGATTTGGACCGTTTAAAAAATGCCCGGAATGAGTTTTTAGCCAGCATTTCCCACGAGTTGCGGACACCGCTGACCTATATCAAAGGATATGCTGATATTGCGAGCCGCCCAGCTGCATCTGAGGAAGAGAAACGGGAATACATCTCCATTATTCGGGAAGAGACGGCACATTTGACCGAATTGATTCGTCAGTTGTTTGAACTGGCACAGATGGATCACAATCAGTTTTCAATCAGAAAAGAGGAATTTTCTTTAGAAGTCCTCTTTCAATCAGTCGTTGCTTTGGTCCGTCCAGCTTTTGACGAGAAAAGAATCTCGGTATCTATTCACTGCGAACGAGAAATCGTTGCTTCCATTGATCCCGAGCGTTTTCAGCAAGTATTGCTGAATGTATTGGACAATGCCCGAAAACACTCCCTTGAAGGAACACAAGTAACACTGAGGGGAACCCAGGACGAAAAAACGATTACGATCAATATTAGCGATCAAGGGGAAGGCATACAGGAACAAGATCTTCCGTTTGTGTTTGAACGATTGTACCGGGTAGACAAATCCAGATCCAGACAATACGGGGGAAGTGGTCTGGGGTTAGCGATTGCCAAAGAAATTGTCGAGGCGCATGACGGCCATATCACGCTCCGTAGTGAGCATGGAAAAGGGACAACTGTCCAAATCGAATTGAAAAGGGGGGATTCGCTTGCAGAAAGTACTGTTGGTGGATGATGAAAAACGAATGCTGGATTTAGTGTCTTTATATTTACAGCCGCATCGGTACCTCTGTAAAAAAGCATTAGGTGCACACGAAGCGCTCGCCTATCTAGAAAAGGAAGTGTTTGATATCATTTTACTCGATATCATGATGCCTGATATGGATGGCTGGGAATTGTGCCGCGAAATTCGGAAATTTTCGGATGTACCAATCATTATGCTGACAGCCCGGGAACAGCAGGAGGACATCATAAAAGGTTTAAATCTAGGTGCAGATGATTACATCACAAAACCGTTTAATGAAGAAGAATTGCTAGCCCGGATGAAAGCATTGCTGCGCAGAAGAACCCCGAAAAACACAATTGAAGTAGAGGGACTGTTATGGGATGAAGACCGGTTCGAATTAACGTACGATAAACATTCCATCAAATTGACGCCGAAAGAATTCCTGATGGTTGGCCACTTGATGAAAAATGCCGACAAAGTGTTCACGAGAGAACAATTGATTCAGTTGATTTGGGGATTTGACTCAGAGACGGAAGGGCGGACCATCGATTCCCATGTGCGAAATGTCCGGGAAAAAATCCGCCAGTCCGGTTTTCCAGTCGATGAACATTTCCTCACCGTTTGGGGAATCGGCTACAAATGGATCAATGAAATGGAATAATACTAGATAAAGATAAAAGGCTCATCGGAAAATATCTCCAATGAGCCTTTTCGGGTAAATTACGCAACGTTACGGCAAGCTTCTGCACATCTGCGGCAAGCTTCCGCACAGCGTTTGCAATGGTCGTGATGGTCGGCGTGCTTCTCGCATTCATCTGCGCATGCTTCACAAATAGTTGCGCAAACGGCTGCCAGTTCGGAAACGAACGGCGAATTGCGGGTAATTGCATGTTCCAGAAATGCGCAAATGTCTGCACATTCACGGTCTAATCGAATACATTGGGCCATCATCTTCACATCTTCTTCCTGCAGACAAGCGTCAAAACAATGGTTACATTCCGCTGCACAATCATGTAATGCCCGAATCAATTCCTGATGTTGTTCATGAGCCATGTTAAAACCTCCATTTCTTATTTTTGCTTCATTTACTGGATTTCCCTCTCCTTTCCAAACTAAACAGAAATACCGAAACTCCATAGAAACTGCACATTTTATAGACAAGTAATCAAATATTAAAATCAATGGTGCGGTTTTTTTGGGGGGTCATTGTGAACTTCTAAATTAGAGTCATGGAAACAGCGATAAAGTAAAATGATACTAAACACTTGATATACCCTATAGGGGTATGTTAAGTTTAAGGAAATATTACTTTAGGAGGAATAATAATGATTGAAACATTAAAAGTACAAGGTATGTCCTGCGGCCACTGTGCAAACTCGGTTGAAACGGGCGTCGGTGAACTCGAAGGGATTTCATCTGTGACAGTTGATCTTAAAAAAGGCGAAGTGGCAGTAGACTATGATACTGCCAAGACATCATTAAACGAAATTCAGAAAGCGATTGAAGAACAAGGGTATGACGTCGTATAAGGGTGCTTTCACAGCACTCTTTACTTTTAAATGAAATATACCCCCGCGTGGTATATTCGGCAAGAACTTTGTGAATGTTAAGAGTGTAAATAGGGTTAAATAGGATAAGAACCACTAGTTTGGAGGAGGCGCACTGAATGGCTAAAAATGATAAAGACCATCACCACCATCAAGACGAACAGGTAGATCACAGTAAAATGGATCATTCCAAACATGTTGGGCATTCGTACCATGAAGACCAAGTGAAAGAAGGCATTCAAGACGACAGCAATCCTGCCAAAATTCATGATGATCATGCCCATCACAATCATGGTGGCCACGATCATAGTGACCATGGACATCACCATCATGGGAATTTCAAAGAAATTTTCCTGAAGTCGCTGCCCTTGGGCATTGTCATTCTATTATTGTCGCCGATGATGGACGTTCGGCTTCCTTTCCAATTTACTTTTCCATACTCGGATATTGTGGTCGCTGTATTAGCAACTATCTTATTGGTTTATGGCGGAAAACCCTTCTATCAAGGTGCAATCGCTGAATTTAAGGAAAAAGCACCGGGCATGATGGCCCTTATTTCATTAGGGATATCCGTTTCCTATTTGTACAGCATTTACGCCGTGCTGGCACGCTACGTAACCGGCGATCACATCATGGATTTCTTCTTTGAATTCGCGTCCTTGCTGTTGATCATGCTCCTTGGACACTGGATCGAAATGAAGGCTGTCGGAGAAGCAGGAGACGCGCAAAAATCGCTCGCCGAATTGGTGCCGAAAGATGCACATGTGGTATTGGAAGATGATTCGATCGAGACGCGTCCCGTAAATGAGCTGAAAGTCGGAGACCTTGTACGGGTTCAGGCCGGAGAAAACGTCCCTGCCGATGGCATCATCAAAAGAGGCACCTCGCGGATCAATGAAGCTTTGCTGACGGGGGAATCTAAACCCATTGAAAAAGGAGCCGGAGACAAAGTAATCGGCGGTTCCACGAACGGTGCAGGCATCTTGTATCTTGAAGTACAGGAAACCGGCGACCAATCGTTCATTTCCCAAGTACAAGCCCTGATAAGCCAGGCGCAGGATCAACCTTCAAGAGCTGAAAACCTGGCTCAAAAAGTAGCCGGCTGGCTGTTTTATATCGCCATTGCGGCGGCTTTCATCGCTTTTGTCGTTTGGCTGTACATTGCTGACATTCAAACTGCTGTTCTTTTTACGGTTACGACATTAGTCATTGCATGTCCACACGCTCTCGGCCTTGCCATTCCGCTGGTTATTGCACGAAGCACCAGTTTAGGTGCAAGCCGCGGGCTGTTGGTAAAAGACCGGGAAGCATTGGAGCTGGCAACTAAGGCTGATGTAATGATACTGGATAAAACGGGTACATTGACTACTGGCGAATTTAAAGTTTTGAACATGGAAACACTGGATGGTCAACATACCGAACCTGAACTCGCGGCTTTAATGGCAGGGATTGAAGGCGGATCGAGCCATCCAATCGCCCAATCAATCATCCATTATGCTGAAAAACAGGGGATTCATCCTGTCCGCTTTGATTCGGTTGATGTCGTGTCGGGTGCCGGTGTGGAAGGAAACGCCAATGGCCGCAAATACGGATTGATCAGCCAAAAGGCATTTGGAAGGAATGTAGCAGTGGATGTTCCGAAAGGGGCCACATTAAGTATCCTGGTTGAAGACGGGAAACCCATCGGTACGGTCGCCTTAGGTGATGAATTAAAAGAAGCGAGTAAAACGTTGATTCAAGCATTGAAACATAATGGGATCCAACCGATTATGGCCACGGGTGACAATGAAACGGCCGCCCAAGGGGTGGCTGAGGAACTGGGCATTGAATACAGAGCCAATCAATCTCCACAAGATAAGTATGATTTAGTGGAATCACTGAAAAACAAAGGGCAGACTGTCATCATGGTCGGCGATGGCGTAAACGATGCGCCCTCCCTAGCAATAGCAGACGTTGGGATAGCAGTCGGAGCCGGAACTCAAGTCGCCATCGATTCGGCTGATGTGATTTTGACGCAATCGGATCCAGGAGATATAGAATCCTTTATCGAATTGGCTAATAAAACAACCAGTAAAATGAAACAGAACCTCGTATGGGGAGCCGGTTATAATTTTATTGCCATTCCCATAGCTGCGGGAATCTTAGCATCCATTGGGATTACGTTGGCTCCTGCAGCAGGCGCGGTTCTGATGTCCGTGTCCACGGTTATCGTGGCTATCAATGCGATGGCATTAAAACTAAAGAATTAAATCTTTTTAACACAACATTTAAAAGTCGTACCTGGGAATTGGGTTCTCCAAAAGTTGAATTTTCTTTAACTTTTCGGGGAAAAGTCTTGTCAGAGGCTAAAGTCGAATAGAGGTTTAAAAATTTCGGGTAATTAAACATAGTTTTTTAGTAAACATATGATCGCTTATCGGAAGTAGGTTACTCAAAGCAAATAGAAAAAGCACAGCTAATTAAAATTTAGCTGTGCTTTTTCTATATTGGCAAAAAGGTTGCTGTTACTCTCTGTTATCAAGTATTAAAAATTTAGTTTGGCATCTGCCAGCATCTTAATCATATTCGGATCAGAGTGGGAGAAAAATTGGCTTTCACCGATGTTTAGGGTTGCAATGGCAGCTTTGTCTTCGTCCGTCAAACTGAAATCAAAGACATCGATATTCTCTGACATGCGTTCCAGTTTGGTCGATTTCGCCAATACCACAATGTCTTGTTCCACGAGCCAGCGGACAATAACTTGAGCGACTGACTTATTGTATTTCTTCCCGATTTCACTGAGTACTTCATTTTGGAAAATGTCATTTTTGCCTTCTGCGAAAGGCGCCCATGCTTCAGGTACAATCCCTTCCGCTTTGAGCGCTTCGATCGCTTCTGTTTGCTGGTTGAATGGATTAATCTCGATTTGGTTAATCGTAGGCTTAGTTTCATTAAACAAGGATAAGTCCACAATACGATCTACAGCGAAGTTTGAGACGCCGATTGCTCGGATTTTTCCTGATTTTTGCAGCTCGTCCATCGCGCGCCATGCACCATAGACATCATTGTACGGCTGGTGAATCAATAACAGGTCCACATAGTCCATACCAAGACGGTCAAGTGAAGCTTGGAAAGAATTCATGACGCCATCATACGAGACATTTTCCACCCAAATCTTGGTTGTGATGAAAAGTTCTTCGCGAGCTACACCTGAATTCTTAATGCCTGAACCAACTTCTGTTTCGTTTGCATACGCTTGTGCTGTATCAATATGACGGTATCCCGCCTTAATTGCATCAATCACCGCTTGTTCTGTTTCTGCAGGGGGAATCTGATATACGCCAAAACCGAGAATCGGGATTTCGACGCCATTATTGAGCTTTACTGTTTGCATAGTATTGCCTCCTTAAAATTTTATTCCCTCTTACCTTAAACTATGGAGTGGACTCCATAGCAAGGGCAATGCCTATATTTTTATATATTGTTTCATTTCCCATAGCTTCTCAACGTTATCAGGTGTCAATTCGCCATTTTTGAATTGGATCAAATGCTCATCGTACGTATCGAGCTTATATTTTAAAAGAGCACGTATCCCGTTCATTTCCTTGATTTTCTGATCGATTTCGTCTAATTGATTTTTCAGTACTTGTTTTTGAGCGCCGGCCACATTCTGCACTTCACTTAATTTGGCCAGGTCCGCAAATTCAATCAGCGACTCAATGGATAGTCCAGCTGAACGGAGGCTCTTGGCCAGAAAGATCCAATTCAAATCATTCGTCTGATAATTTCGGTAGCCATTTTCACCCCGTGTGACTGGAGGAATCACACCAATGCGTTCGTAATACCTGAGTGTATCGATCGACAGGCCAAACATTTCTGCCACTTGTTTACTGTTCATGGTATCGCCTTCCTTAGCTTTTGATAATTTCATCTTACACGCCGTTATGAATTTTCCCTATTGTTTTGATAGGATTAGGCAAACATTTAATAAGATTAGGATACCAGCTTATTTTTTAGTGGTACATAATGAAGATTAATAAAAATTTTTTAAAAATTCACACTTATATTTTGCTGTTAAGTCCCTTGTCCAAAGAGAGTGTATTAGGAATAGTTGAATTTCTGCATAAATGACGGGAGGGTTCTGATGAAAACGAAATTAACAGCTCTTGTGATGATAAGTGTGTTTTTGAATGCGTGTGGAAATGCCCCGGATTCTTCGGAAGATCAAATTGAAGGTGATGAAGTGGAAGTGATAAAAGCAATAGAAGATACTGGAGCACCAGGAGTTCGTGAGCAGGATATTACTTTTACAAGAAATAGTCCATATGAAAAAAACCCGGAACCAGAAAAGGCGACAGATACCGTTTCTACGGTAGAAGCAGATAGTAAAAACAGTCAGCGGCTTTATCTTTGGGAAGAAGGAAATGTGCCGGCTCAAACAAGTTATACAGAAAACAGTGGGAATTATTTTGATGAGCCCTCATTCAGACCTTTTCTAACATCCGTTCCGGTACCAGAAGGAATTGAAGTAAAGGGAGCTGTACTGCTCCTTGCAGGAGGAGGATTTTCGCTGCGGGCGAATTACACTGACACCCTGCCGGTGGCAGAAGAATTGAGTAAGCTGGGGTATCAGTCTTTTGTAGTGGATTACCGACTTCGTCCTTATACACAGGAGGAAGGAGCGCTGGATCTTGGAAGAGCCGTCCGGTTTGTGCGGGAAAATGTAGAAGTATATGGGATTGATGCAAAAGATATCGCGGTTATGGGATTCTCCGCAGGAGGCATTCAGGCAGGAGAACTGCTTATCAATTATGATGGATTGACAAATGGGACAGCTTTGGATTCCGTTTATATACCGGATGAGCTGGATGAAATATCCGCTGACGCCTCAGCAGCAGGAATGATTTACTCTTTCTATGGAAGACTTAGTGTGGCATCCAAAGATATAGATAAGCTTTCATCATCGAATTTGCCGCCAACCTATTTCGTCTATGGAACAGGAGATCCTTTTGTGGATGAATTCGAAGCGAATATAGCAGCACTTGAACAGGCAGGAGTTGCAGTTCGTTACCAGGTGCTTCAGGACACCCCGCATGGTTTTGGAGCAAAAGGTGGCTGGATTCCCCAGTATGATAAATGGCTGACAGAAATATTTGCTGGTAATTAAAAGAGGTGGCCGATTTTAGCAATAAGAAATGATAAGGTGAACTGCTGTAACATGCTCCACTTTCAATTGATATTAATACTGAGACAGTTCATCGAAAAATTCCGCTTTATTCCAGATTGATAAAGAACAGAACTATAGAAAGAGAGGTGATGGCCGTGCAGAAGGTAGTGACCCCTTAAAGTTAGAGTTTTATTTACGCAGCTAATTGGCTGGCATGTATTCGGTATTGCACCGGGCTCATGCCGGCCAATTTTCGTTTGATGCGATCGTTGTTGTAGTAGGTGATGTATTGTTCGATCCGCTGTTTTAATTCTTCGTATGACATCAATGCTTCTCCGTAATACATCTCCTGCTTCAGGAGGCCGAAGAAGTTTTCCATGGCCGCATTATCGGCACAGGTCCCTTTCCGGGACATGCTTTGGAAGATCCGTTGTTCCTTTAACGCTTTCACCCAGGCACGGTGCTGATAATATTGGCTGGGATTGCTGGTCCGCTTTTAGAATAAATCTTTCATTGCTGTATATATTGAATTCTGGTAAATAAAATCAAATTCTGAAGGAGCAGTCCAATGCCCACAACCAATATGCACTGCGAAATTACCACCTATAGTGATTCAGAAAGCGGTATGCATTACGCTGAAGACTATTCGTTTTAGAGTGGTAGGCGAAACTGCGGAGATTGAGAAAAAAGATTTAATGAGTGTTAGACAAAAAATTCATCTTAAACTATTAAACTTGTAACTTCTAGCCAACAAACCTGTCTAATGGAAGTAAAGGGGGAAGTACAATGAGTAAATTTCCTAAATCAGTTATTTTTGCTGTACTGATTTTAGCCATAGCAATTATCGAGCCCTTTCAGATGGAACCGCCAACCCCAAAAGTAACAGTGAATGGGGAAGAGATACCGACTACGCAAGGTTCGTATTGCTGGCACGGAATGATATTCGCTCAATGTGCAGATTTTATTCATACGACTCCATTAGATATGGCAGAAGAACATGATCCTGCATCGGTTTCTCCGCAACAGAATATCGGAATTGATTTTTTCAGGGAACCGCTTGATGGCACACTGGAAATCGAGCAATGGATTGATGGAGACACTAGTAAAGAAATTGAACTTATACATGATTCCATTACAATTCCACAAGAGAAAGGCATCTATGTTTATCACATAACAGCATTGTGGAAAGAAGGAGACGGCAATTACGCTTTTTCGGTAATTGTTGAATGATTTATAAAAATGAAATCATCATCAATCATTGGATTTACACTATTTAAATTTTGATTGATTTAATTTAGCATGATTGAGCTATTAACAGACGGGGGGAAGTTATGAAAAGGATACTATTAGGGACTTCGATTTTTGTTATACTGACAGGTTTTTTCGGTATGAACAATAACTTGGAAATTGCAATGAATGTGACGGGAATAGTAGGCATTGCCGGCATATTGCTCGGAGGCTTTTTAAAAACAGGTTTTATCAGCTCATCAGCACCTGTGCTGGGAAATTTAGCTGTAATTAAATTGGATAATACAATCAATTTATCGAATACGATCTTATTGCTCGCTTTGCCGAATTTTATCGGAGCCTTCTTGCTGTATTTTATAGTTTAGTGAAGCAGAAACTTAGAAATTAAGTTTCTGCTTTTTATTAAATGCTTAATTTTGAATGGCTGCATAAATCGAATGCCAGGAAGGAAATCGAAGAATATTTATAGAATTTATTTCGTATTGTTCCAATTCCTTGATTGACAGTGGTTCTTCATTTTATAAAAGGAGTGTTTAAGCGTGGTCATAAAAGTTTGTTTGAACGGAGGACGCACCAAACAGGAGCACGCTGGAATCCCTGTTACGCTCGATGAGGTTATAGCCGATATTCATGCAGTGAGGAAGCTTGGAGTGCAGCATTTTCATGTTCATTTAAGGGACAGCGAGGGAATGGAGACATTCGAAAACCGTCTACTTGCACCGCAAATGCGGATTTTAAGGCAGCACTTTCCGGATATAAAAATCGGCTTAAGTTCGAATTTGTTTAACGGGATGACTCCGGAGAGGCGATACCGGAATATCAGAGAATGGGAATTCGGGCCGGATTATATTTCAGTGAATCTCTCAGAGCCTGGAAGCTTAGAACTTTGGAATTTGCTGAAGAATAAAGGGATTAAACCGGAAGCGGGGATTTGGAGTCTCAACGACGCCGAAATTTTTGTGAAGCATAAGCTGGACCTGTTTTGTGAACGAGTTCTGATTGAGATTTTCTTCGAAGAAGAAGAGGAAACAATTCGCCAAGCTATCCAGATCAGCGCATTTATAGCCGAACATAATCATTCATTGGAACAGGTGCATCACGGAGAAGGGATAAATACATGGGCGGTAATTGATAATGCCCTGTCCCAAGATTACGGAGTGCGAATTGGCCTGGAGGATACATTGGTTTTGAGGAATGGGGTAAGGGCATCGGGAAATGTTGAACTATATAGACAGTTAAAGTTGGGGCAAGCTGCATTGTAAATCTAAATGTGGATTCCCCTAAATGCATTCACTACAGAAACTGAAATCATCGATATTTTCATGTATGATGAGGAGAGAAGCAGTCACTCAGCAGAAAGGATGATTCCAATGGCAGTTACGCAACAGCAACTCAACGATTGGCAGCAGAAGTACCCGTTATTATCCGACGTGATGGAATTTCGGCCGGTGTTATGGCTGAATCCGAATGAAACGAAGACTTCGGATCTCGGACAACTGGCCGTAACGAAAGAGGATATGCAAGGAGCGGAGGAGCTGTGGCAGCGCTTTGCGCCTTTTTTGGCGAAAGCGTTTCCTGAAACGGCAGAAGCTGGAGGAATCATCGAGTCACCATTGAAAGAAATTTCCTCAACTAAAAACATTTTAGAAACCACGTACAGCATAAAAATTCCCGGCAGACTGTTCCTGAAATGTGACAATGAACTCGCGGTCGCGGGATCGATCAAAGCGCGCGGCGGCTTTTATGAAGTGCTGCATCATGCGGAGCAATTGGCGCTGGAGAATGGCATGATCAGTGATGGCGATGATTACAGCAAGTTTGCATCCAAGGAGTTCAAGGATTTCTTCGGCCAATATTCAATCGGTGTGGGTTCGACAGGCAATTTGGGACTCAGCATCGGCATAATCAGTGCGGAGCTCGGTTTTTCCGTTTCGGTTTATATGTCAGCTGATGCGAAAGCGTGGAAGAAGGACTTGCTTCGCGCTAAAGGCGCCATCGTCCATGAATTTGAAGGCGATTTCGGTGAAGCCATTCTGGAGGGACGTCAACAGACGAAAGAGAACCCGATGGCGTATTTTGTCGATGATGAAAATTCGAGGCACCTGTTTCTTGGTTACAGCACAGCGGCTTTCCGGCTGAAAAAACAATTGGATGACTTGGATTTGACTATTGATGCGGAACATCCGCTGATCGTTTATTTGCCATGCGGTGTTGGCGGTTCGCCGGGCGGCATCACTTTCGGGCTCAAGCAGATCTATGGAGATGCCGTCCATTGCTTCTTTGTGGAACCGACGCATTCACCTTCCGTTTTGATCGGTTTGATGACAGGCCAAAAAGAAAAAGTATGCGTCCAGGATTTCGGCATCGATAATCTGACTGAAGGCGACGGGCTTGCAGTCGGCAGGCCATCGAGTTTCGCATCGTCGATCAGTGAAAATTTGATCAGCGGCATTTATACGCTTGAGGATGATGAACTTTACCGGTTACTGGCGATTCTGGCTGACGGCGATGATATTTTTGTTGAGCCATCAGCGGCTTCATCTTTGCTTGGTCCTGTGAAATTGAGCCAGGATGAATATCTGTCTTCGCGCAGTGTGGATCCCGACAAGGCTGTGCACATCGCCTGGTCTACCGGTGGTGCCTTGGTGCCTGAGGAAAATATGCAGGCGATGTACGAAAAAGGCAAAAATTTACGCGAATAAAAGATCATTTTTTTAGCAAGAAGGAGCCGGAAGAATGCAGAGATGCGAAAACTGCAAGCAAGCTTTCAAATGGAACCAGCTTTATCAATCGTTATGGCTCGCTTTTCGGCCGGTTAGTTGCCGGAAATGCGGTACAGTGCATAAAGTAGCCAGTGCCTCTCGGCTATTGGCAGTTTTATTGCTGCTGGTGCCCGTGATTTATATTTCGATTTATATGCAGAGTCTGGAGCTGGGAAGAGTCATGTTGCCGATTGTGGCTGTGATTGTCCTGGTTTCAACAGGCCTGCCACTTCTCCTTAAATATGAAAAAGTTGAATCAAGCATTGACACAAATTATGGAAATCGGTAAGATAACAAAAATACATTAAATTCTGGGAAGATAAGAGTAGGTATATGGAGTGTCGAAGCGAGCCGGGGATGGTGGAAGCCTGGCGGCCGAAGTATACCGAACCGCATATCTGAGAAACCGCCTGAACTCGAGTAGGGCAGGTCGGCTGGCGCCGTTACCGCTTTAAGCAGGTCCGATGATCGGGCAATCAGAGTGGTACCGCGGGAACCCCGTCTCTAATTCACATTAGAGACGGGGTTTTTTCTTTTTTACCGGGAAACAGGAGGAGTGGAACGATGGATTATAACAAATTGTTTGCAGAGGAAATCGAGAAAAATCTGGATGGTGGCATGGATTTAGGGAAGATAATGGGTTTAGTTGAAAAACCGAAGTTTGATGGCCAGGGTGATTTGGCGTTTCCCTGCTTTTCATTGGCGAAGATACTACGCAAGGCACCGCATATGATTGCAGAGGAGTTGGCGGAGCGGATAAAACATCCTGTGTTCGATGATGTCGTTGCTGCAGGACCATATGTAAACTGCTTCTTGAAAAAATCAGCCGTCAGTAAAGAGTTGCTGCAAACGATCGTGGAAGAAAAGGCGGCATATGGCGGGAGCGGGCTCGGTCAAGGCAAAAATATCACCATCGACTTTTCATCCCCCAATATTGCAAAACCTTTTTCGATGGGCCACCTGAGATCGACGGTGATTGGAAATTCATTGGCTAAAATCGTTGAAAAGCTTGGATATAAAGCAGTGGGGATCAATCATTTGGGAGACTGGGGCACGCAGTTCGGAAAATTGATCGTCGCGTATAAAAAATGGGGCGATGAAGCGGCAGTGAAGGAAAATCCGATTCCTGAGCTGTTGGCGTTGTATATCAAATTCCATGAGGAAGCAAAGGAAGATTCGGCTTTGGAAGATGAGGCCAGAAAGTGGTTTTGGCAATTGGAGAACGGCGATTCGGAAGCAGAGGGATTGTGGAAGTGGTTTAAAGATGAATCGCTGAGCGAATTCAATAAAGTATATGAACTTTTGGGAGTGGATTTCGACTCGTTTGCCGGAGAAGCCTTTTATAACAACAAGATGGCTGCGACCATCGACTTGCTGAAGTCGAAGGAACTGCTGACGGAGTCCGAAGGCGCGGAAGTCGTGGATTTGACAGAAGAAGGGCTGCCGCCGTTTCTGATCCGGAAAAGTGACGGCGCGACGCTTTACGGCACTCGTGATCTGACGGCCGCTCTATACAGAAAAGAGAATTACCATTTTGCGAAATCGCTGTACGTGGTTGGGCAGGAGCAGACGCTGCATTTCCGGCAACTCAAGCTGGTGCTGAAAAAGATGGGCTACAGTTGGGCGGATGAGATGGAACACATCCCATTCGGTTTCATCTTGAAGGACGGGAAAAAGATGTCGACGCGTAAAGGCAAAGTGGTTTTATTGGATAAGGTGTTAAAAGACGTGATCAAGCTGGCGGAAAAGAATATCGAAGAGCGGAATCCGGCACTGGCGAATAAAACGGAGACGGCACAAATGGTGGGCGTCGGGGCAGTGATTTTCCACGATTTGAAGACGGAGAGGCAGAATAACGTCGAGTTTTCACTGGAAGCCATGCTGCGTTTTGAAGGAGCAACGGGACCTTACGTCCAGTACACCCACGTAAGAGCCTGCTCGATATTGCGGAAATCGGGACGGGCCGCGGATAAAATTATGCCTGTTGGATTGGACGACAGCTACAGTTGGGAAGTCATCAAGGATTTGATGGCATTTCCGGAGGCAATATTGAAAAGTTTTGAGCAAAGCGAACCTTCCGTTATTGCGAGATACGCAATCGAACTGGCACAGGATTTCAATAAATACTATAGCCACGTGAAAGTTTTGGAGGATGATGTGCAGCTGGAAGGAAGATTGGCTCTTGTTTTCGCAGTGACCGTGGTGCTGAAGGAAAGTCTCCGTTTGCTCGGAATCCAGGCGCCAGATGAAATGTAAAATTTTACGCATCTTGCAGGACACTTCCGCTCTCCCTCGAATACTATAGGCAATAGCTGAAAATGAAAGGAGAAAACCATGGCGATTCAATCCAATCATGTTTTCATTAATTTGCCCGTAAAAGACCTGGACAGATCCATGCAATTTTTTGGTGATATCGGATTCGAATTCAATGAACAGATGACGGACAAAAAAGCCGCATGTATGATAGTGGGCCGCAATATATATGTGATGCTGCTTGTTAACGAATTTTTCAAAAGCTTCACAGGAAAAGCGTTATGCGACTCAGCTGCCAGCACGGAGGTCATCGTCTCGATCACCGCAGACAGCCGGGCCGGCGTTGACGAAATCGTTCAAAACGCGCTGGCGGCAGGCGGTTCCGCCTCCAACGATAAAATGGACAACGAATTCATGTACGGCTGGAGTTTCGAAGACATCGACGGACATTTATGGGAAGTCATGTATATGCCGGAGAATGATGATGATGGGGACGAGGAATTTTATGGTTGAGGGTTGTTGAGTGGGTGGGATTTTTGTATGAGCGGGAAGAGGAAATATTTTACAGAAAAAAGTTCTCTATTTCAGCGTGATGAAATAGAGGGCTTTTTTTTCGTAATATTAATGCTGGAATCATAGAATCGAAGATAAACGCTTGAGAATCGACGATAAACCTGAAAAAATCGACGATAAACTCAAGAAAATCGACGATAAAACCAAAATAATCGAAGATAAATCGAAGCGGCTTTAGGATATTTCGATTCAAAAAAGTTAATGGAAAATATTGCTGCTCACTTAGAGCTTTTATTCAAATTGAGATAATCTTTCTGTGAATATTAATTCAGAAGCTGAAATCCAGTAGAGCAAATTCCCATCGGATCAGACTTTTTTAGCCTTTATCTGAACTGAACCTAATATCTGCATATCCAATTGATCTTGAAGCATTCCAAAAACTTCTGAAACCTCCATGTGAAGAGGGGAATTCAATTTTCTTTCTGCAAACCATTTTTCAGCCACTTTTGCTTCAGCAGGATAATCTTCTTTCCAACTATTGGTGACTGCTGAGTCTTTTCCGAAGTGGATCATATATTCAAAATAAATATTTAACACGATCGACAATTGCTCTAGACAATAAATAGTTTGTTCTATTTTTATCGCTTTCAAACTCATATAGGGTGTGGCGTCTTTCAAGTTTGTGCTGCCTGCCCATTTATCTTTCGCAGCAAACTTCAGATTACGGAGGCCGCTCATATAAAATGCGCCAAAACACAAGGGGCATGGCTCCATCGTGGAGTATAGGGTAAATGTGCTTCTTTTTGTATAAATTCTATTGTCCAGTTGTAGCATAGCATTTATTTCAGCGTGAGCCAGTTCATTGTTTGAAATGACGCTATCCTTCAATTTATTGAAAGCTGCACTTTTTCCACGAGCAATAATATTGCCTTCTCCATCTGTAACCAGAGCTCCAATTGGCCGGGAGCCTTCCTGGAATGATTTCCATGCTTCTTCAAAACATTCTTGCCATACTCGCGGTATTTTAGACCAAGTCATTAAATAATCTCCTCTTGAATCATTTTTCAGATCTTATGTTGAATTCGCTTAAGCTCTACATAGTTCCTGCAAAAATAAAACAATGGAATTTTATGTATGGAGTAAATGAAAAGAAAGAAGTGTGGGTTCTTATATAATGAGCTGACACAAATATTTAACAGATTTAAACTTCAGATTAGGAGAGTTGAAATTAAGGATTTTTTAATTGTGCTTTTATTGCCGAAATGAAAGAATCGCCGATAAACGCTTAAAAATCGCTGATAAACAGAAAAAAATCGCCGATAAACCTCCAAAAATCGCCGATAAACTTATGAAAATCGCTGATAAAATTTAAATGATTCATGCATAAGCCGTCGTATAAATAATATTGGGAATAATAGGCAAGTGACAGCGACTTTATTTAAAATCCATCCCACTTTTTCTCCATAAAAAAGACGGCCGCTAATTCACGCGACCGCCTGTTTTATTCTATAGATAATCCGCATATCGCTTCTCGAGATAATTTTGCAGCACCGTCATGACTGAGCAGATTGCCCAGTAGATCAATGCGACCAGGATCAGCAGCGTCAGCAAATCATATTCGCGGGCTCCGACTGTCCGCGCTTTCTGGAAGATTTCCGGCACGGTGATCATTGCGGCTAAAGAAGATGCCTTGATCAGGTCCAGGTAGACGTTGGATAACGGCGGCACGGCAATCCGCACCGATTGCGGAAGGATGATGCGCCGCATTGTCTGCCAGTAGGTTAGCCCGAGCGCGGTTGAAGATTCCCATTGGCCTTTGTCGACTGAAGCGAGTGATGACCGGAATACTTCCGCGATGTAAGCGGCACTGTTGATGCTGAAGCCGATTAAAGCTGCCTGTACCGCTGTAAATTCAATGCCGATGACCGGCAATGCGAAGTACAAAAGGAATAAAATCACGAGTATCGGTACGCCGCGCATAAAGGAGATGTAAAGTCTCGCCGGATATTGCATGAGCTTGACCGGAGATGTCCGGGCAAGCGACAGGAAAAATCCGATGATCAATCCGCAAAGCATGCTGACGACCGAAATAAGCAGTGTGTACCAGATGCCTTCAAGCACATAGGGGAGGGATTCGATCGCCAAAGCCGGATCGAACAGCAATCCCCATTCAATTTCATTCATCGAACCCCTCCGTTTAAAATAATCTTTTAATACAGTGCAGAATTCCATAGATAACACTTAGGTGAAAATGCTGCTCCTGTCTCTGCATCGCTACGCTAGCTTCGTCGCAAGAGATAAACGCAAACAAGTTTGAGTTATCTCTCGCTGTCGCTTTTCTCTACTCCTCAATATCCGGCTTAACCGACACGTCAGCTCCACCGAAGAATTCTTCTGATAGCTCAGTGATGGTGCCGTCTTCAAGCATTTCGTCGAGAACACGGTTGACGTTTTCAGCCAGTTCTTCGTTGTCTTTATTCATGACAAGACCGACTTCAGATGGAGCGTATTTGATGTCCGGGTGGATAGTGATGTTGAGTTCCGGGAACGCTGCGACACCGAAAGTTGATAGGTAGTAATCGTTCAGGATGACGTCTGTACGCCCGATGGAAACGTCGCGCAAATAGACTTCGTTTGATGCGTTATCGTAAGTGACTTCTTCAGCGCCATAGCTGCGGGCGATTTCCATATAGATGGAAGTGGATGCGCCTGCCGCTTTTTTGCCTTCAAGATCTTCAAGTGAAGAAATTCCTGAAAGGTCGTCTTTGCGGACAACCGCTGTGCCGTATGAATATTTTACAGGAGTCGAGAAGATGAACTCTTCAGCGCGGTCTTCTGTGATTTCAATGTCATTGGCTGCAATATCGACTTGGCCAGTCTGTACACTTGTCAGCATTTCATCAAAGCCCATTTCCTTGAACTCGACTTCAAGTTCTAGGCGCTCAGCCACTTCACGCGCAACTTCGACTTCAAAACCGGTCAGTTCATCTGATTCCGCGTCGCGGAAAGATGTTGCCAATAAAGTACCGGAAGTCGCAACAGTCAATGTGCCTTCTTCCTGGATTTCATCCCATGCCGTTTTCTCTTCAGTTGCCGTATCTTCATCTCCGCCGCATGCAGCCATTACCAGCGCTGTAGCTGCCAGTAGCGCAGGGGCAAAGAACATCTTTTTCATTTTCACCATAAAAATTACCTCCAAATATTATAGTCCTTTAAAAACATAGCATTAAGCGTGTAAGAGGGCAATATAAGAGAGACTGAATTTTAAAACACAGAACATTCCTTCAACTTAATGCAAATAATAATCTTATGTCAACAAAAAGCAGCCGTCTCCCAAAAGCTGACGGCTGCTGCAAAATTATTTCTTCAATTTGATGACGAGTTCTTCATCCGGTGTGACGAAAACCGTTTTTTGTTCAAAATAGATGACGAATCCGGGTTTTGCGCCATTCGGCTTTTTCACTTGCCTGACTTCAGTGTAATCCACGGGAACGGAAGATGACTCCCGTGCCTTGCTGAAATAGGCGGCAATCGTGGCAGCTTCAAGGATGGTTTCTTCATCCGGCTCTGAATCGTGGATGATGACGTGAGAGCCAGGAATATCCTTTGTATGCAGCCAGGTATCGGATTTCGAAGCTACTTTAAACGTGACGTAATCATTCTGCTTATTGTTTTTACCTACCGAGATTGGGATGCCGGTGCTTGAAACGTAAGGCTCGACAGACGGTTTTGTCGGCTTTTTCTTCTTCTTCGACTTCTGTGCCTTCATATAACCCTGCTCGGCCAGCTCTTCACGGATTTCTTCAATATCGGAAATGCCCGCTTGCTGCACTTGTGACATCAGCGTTTCAAAATAAGCGATGTCGTCTTCGGTTTTATCGATTTGTTCCTGGGTCTTGACCAGAGCAGTTTTGGCTTTCTGGTAACGCGAATAAAACTTCTGGGAGTTTTCGATCGGCGTCTTCCGCGGATCGAGTGGAATCAACACTTTTTCTTCATTATAATAATTGTCCACTTCAATTTCCTTCATGCCTTTTTGGATGCGGTGGAGATTGGCCATGATCAGTTCACCGTTCAATTGGAGAAGGTCACGTTTTTCTGCCTGATCCTGCTCTTTCTTCAATTTCTTCAATTTCAATTTAAGTTTTGAAATTTCGTTCTGCAGCCATCGCTCCAAATCGCCTGCCTGTTGTTTGACGCGGTCGCGCTCTGCTTTCGCGTAGTACATGCGGTCAAGCAAGTCACCAAGATTCGGATAGCTCAAACCCGGCGCAGCCAAATGTTCCAGCGGAGTCGCGGAGAAATAACTTTTGCCGTCCTGTTCAACATAATACCCTGCAGGATTTTCCTGGCTGAAATCTGCGAGGAATTTTGCAGCGGCCGCTTCCTTGTCCCC
The DNA here is from genome assembly GCF_002836425.1 of Planomicrobium sp. MB-3u-38. Lineage (NCBI taxonomy): Bacteria > Bacillati > Bacillota > Bacilli > Caryophanales > Caryophanaceae > Planomicrobium > Planomicrobium sp. MB-3u-38. The sequence continues at coordinate 32,035 of NZ_PJBO01000060.1, forward strand.
AGCTGCTGCCAATCGGTGATGCAACTCACGGGCGGTCAGCGGAGAAAATCCGGCGTACTCCTGGACCAAATCCTTTTCACCCAAATTTATGAGTGCATCCGAATTGATAAACGGATCCCGTTTGTCCTGGGATGGCGGAAAGATATATGGCTGTCCCGGCAAAATTGTGCGGAATGAGTTGACGCTCGGCGGCAAATGCTTGAGGCTGTCGAGGATCATCATCCGTTCCGAATCCACCAGGATAACATTCGAATGCCTGCCCATCATTTCGACATGCAGTTCACGCTCGATGTCGTCGCCGATTTCATTTTTTGCTTTGATTTTCAATATGATGAGCCTGTCCATTCCGTGCTGGGAAATTTCTGTAATGACGCCGCCTTCGATATGCTTGCGGAGAAGCATGCAGAACATCGGGGGTTCAGAAGGGTTGGTATTCGCTTCTTTCGTTAAATGGATCCGTGAATATGATGGGTGGATCGAGATCAATAATTTATGGTTGCTTCCTTGTGAGCGGATGTGGAGCAGCAGTTCAAGCTGATTGGGCTGATGAACTTTTGAAATTCTGCCGCTGACCAGCTGTTGCAGTTCACTGGTCATCGCTTTTGTAAATAATCCATCAAATGCCATGAAAAATCCCTCTTTCAAATCGTTTTGTTCCATCTTATCATTTCTGCCGTGTATTATGATATAATAAGACAGTTAGTTACAAAACGAAGAATATAGACCGGATCTAATGGCGGTGGTTAAGGTGGTTAAAGAAATGAGAAAACAACGCGGACTGCTGATCGTGTTATCAGGGCCTTCCGGGGTCGGCAAAGGCACAGTCAGAAAAGAGCTGTTCTCACAGCCGGATACAAATTATGAATACTCCATATCGATGACGACTCGGTCGCCGCGTGAAGGCGAAGTGGATGAAGTCGATTACTTTTTCAAGACACGCAACGAATTCGAGGATTTGATCGAACAGGGTCAACTGCTTGAATATGCTGAGTTTGTCGGAAATTATTACGGCACCCCGCTCGAATACGTCAATAAGATGCGTGACGCGGGCCGTGATGTGTTCCTTGAAATCGAAGTGCAGGGAGCTGCGCAAGTGCGGGATAAAGTGCCGGATGGCCTGTTCATCTTTTTGGCGCCGCCAAGTCTTTCCGAACTTGAGGAGCGGCTGGTCGGCCGTGGAACCGAATCCGATGAAGTCATCGCTTCACGGCTAGGGGCGGCAAGACAGGAACTTGAAATGATGAACCTCTATGATTACGTGGTTGAGAATGACGAAGTGGAAAACGCCTGTGACCGCATCAACGCCATTATAATCGCTGAACATTGCAAGCGTGAACGTGTAGAAAAAAGATACTTTGATATGCTAAAGGAGAATGCATGATGTTATACCCATCCGTTGATAAATTAAAAAGCCGTATCGATTCAAAATACTCTTTGGTGGCGTTGGCTTCCAAGCGGGCACGCCAATTGCACGAAAATGGCGATGAGAAACTTTCAAAATACACATCTGCAAAACCTGTAGGCAAAGCGCTTGAAGAAATTGCAGAAGGTGCTTTGACGCAAGTGCGCCAGGATGAAACAGCTATTTATGAAGACGAAATTTAACCATTAATCACAACCTACGACTCCCAGAGCAAATTTGTTCTTTGGGAGTTTGTTGTTTAGAAAGGGTGTTTGCGTTGTTGGCGAATCGTAGGATTTTATTGTGCGTGAGCGGGGGAATCGCTGTTTATAAAGCGGTTGCGCTTGTCAGTAAGTTATCTCAGGCGGGAGCGGACGTGAAAGTCATCATGACGGAATCGGCGCGCCAATTTGTACAGCCGCTGACGTTCCAGGTCATGTCCCGGAACGATGTCTTTTATGATACGTTCGATGAGAAGGATTCATCTGTTATTGCCCATATCGATTTGGCGGATTGGGCGGACCTCGTCATTGTGGCTCCGGCGACTGCCAATGTCATCGGCAAACTGGCAAACGGCATCGGGGATGATATGGTGACGACCACATTGCTGGCGGCAACGGCTCCCATCTGGATTGCACCGGCGATGAATGTCCATATGTATGACCATCCGGCAGTTAAGCGGAATATCCAGCGGCTGCATGACGACGGCATCCGTTTCATCGAACCATCGGAAGGGTTCCTCGCCTGCGGTTATGTCGGGAAAGGGCGTCTCGAGGAACCTGAAAAGATTACAGAACTGGTGAATGGTTTTTTTAGCCGCGAAATGCTGTTGAAGGGTAAAAAAGTGGTGGTGACAGCAGGGCCGACCCGTGAACGCATTGATCCGGTCCGCTTTTTGACGAACTTTTCGAGTGGCAAAATGGGATATGCCATGGCGCAGGCGGCAGCTGAACTTGGAGCTGAAACCATCCTGATCAGCGGTCCGGTGTCTTTGCCGGCACCGTCAGGCGTAAAACGGATCATGGTTGAAAGCGCGGAAGATATGTTGCAGGCGGTAAAAGAGGAATATGCCGATTCGGATTTTGTCATCAAAACAGCTGCAGTCGCCGATTACCGGCCGAAGACCCTGCACGGACAAAAGATGAAAAAACAGGAAGGTGACGCTTCGCTGGAACTCGAGCGGACAGCGGACATCCTCCATTATCTCGGGACTAAAAAAGGCAGGCAGGTCCTCATTGGATTTGCAGCCGAAACGAATGATGTAACCCATTATGCGAAAAGCAAACTTGATCGGAAAAACGCCGATTACATCATTGCCAACGATGTGACCGAGTCACAGGCAGGATTCGAATCGGATACCAATAAAGTGACGATTTTTGGAAAAGGGGATTTCGAACAATCATTCGAACTTCTTCCGAAACAGGAATTGGCACGCCAATTACTGAAGCTGATTGTTGAAAGGGAAATGCGAAATGATCGCTGAAATTATTGTTGATGTTGCTGCGCATCCGATTGACCGGCCGTTTGACTATTTGATTCCTGAAAAGCTGGAAGCATTGGCAGAGCCGGGCATGCGGGTGAAAGTGCCTTTTGGAAACAGAAAAGTGCTGGGGTTCATCACCAATATTAAAGAAAAGTCCGATTTCGATCCGGGCCGCATGAAGCCCATCCATGAGTTGATGGATGTCGTTCCGGTGCTGAATACTGAGCTGTTGAAAATGGCGGCTTGGATGAAAGAACAGACGGTTTGTTTTGAAATAGATGCACTGCAAGTCATGGTTCCGGCCGCATTGCGGGCGAAATACGAAAAACGCTTCGTGCTGGCAAGCGGATTGGAAGCGGTCGATTCGCGCCTTCATCCTTATTTCGGCAACAAGCCTTTCATCCGCAGCCAGGATGCTGAAGATGTATTCGGCTTGATCAAAAAAGAATTGGATAAAGGGACTATCATTGCAGATACCAATATCCAGCAGCAGACGGCTGTCAAAAAAGTGCGGATGATCCATATCTCGGATTCTGTTGAAAAACTTGAATCCATTGATATACGCGGCAATGCGAAGCAGCAGTTGAAACTGATGGATTTCATGAAAGAGAACCCGGGACTTTCCATTGAATCTTCCGAACTTCAAAAAATAGCCGGCGTTACGCTGCCGACCATCTACAGTCTGGCTGAAAAAGGTGCGGCTGATTTATCGAATGTCGAAACATACCGCGATCCGAAGATGCTGACGGAAATCGAGAAAAAAGATAACCTGGTGCTGACGGAAGCCCAGCAGAAGGCTTTTGATGCCATCGATAAATCGTTGAACTCGCCAAGAACGTTTCTTTTGCACGGAATAACCGGCAGCGGCAAGACGGAAATTTACCTGCAGACCATCGATCAGGTGCTGAAGGAAGGGAAAGAAGCGATCATGCTGGTTCCCGAGATTTCATTGACACCGCAAATGACCTTGCGCTTCAAGGAACGCTTCGGCGACATGGTCGCCGTTCTCCACAGCGGCTTGTCTGCCGGTGAAAAATACGATGAATGGCGCAAAATCCAGCGCGGCGAAGTGAAAGTGGCCGTTGGTGCAAGATCAGCGATTTTTGCGCCATTTGAGAATCTGGGCCTGATCATTCTCGATGAAGAGCATGAATCCAGTTATAAACAGGATGATTCGCCGCGCTATCACGCACGCGACCTGGCTATTTGGCGCGGTGAATATCACAGCTGCCCGGTGATTCTGGGCAGCGCGACCCCTTCGCTGGAATCTTATGCACGCGCGCAAAAAGGCGTGTACGAACTGCTGGTGCTGGAAAAACGCGCAAGAAATCAGCCGTTGCCAGCAGTCCACATCGTCGATATGCGCGAAGAATTGAGAACCGGCAACCGGTCGATGTTCTCGGTCCAATTGGCGGATGCGATCCGCGACAGGTTGGCGAAAAAGGAACAGACGGTTTTATTCCTGAATAAACGGGGCTATTCTTCGTTCGTTCTCTGCCGCGATTGCGGAACGGTCATGCAATGCCCGAATTGTGATATCTCATTGACCTATCATCGTTCGAGCGAAATGATGAAATGCCATTATTGCGGCTACGATGAACGGGTGCCGCATACTTGTCCGGAATGTGAAAGTGAGCATATCCGGTTTTTTGGTACAGGCACACAGAAAGTGGAAGAAGAGCTGGCGAAACTCGTGCCTGAAGCAAGGGTTTTGCGGATGGATGTAGATACAACCCGCAATAAAGGCGCTCATGAAAAGATCCTCAATTCCTTTGGTGAAGGGAAAGCGGATATTCTGCTGGGCACCCAGATGATTGCCAAAGGCCTGGATTTCCCGAACATCACGTTGGTTGGCGTGCTGTCAGCTGATACGACTTTGCATCTGCCTGATTTCCGGGCAGCCGAAAAAACGTATCAATTACTGACCCAGGTCAGCGGTCGGGCAGGACGTGACGTATTGCCGGGAACCGTTTTTGTGCAGTCCTATACGCCTGAGCATTACGCAATCACCTTAGCGAAAGACCAATTATATGAACCGTTCTATGATCAGGAAATGGCGATGCGCCGGGCAAGCGGATATCCGCCTTATTATTATGTGGTGAATATCCAGTTCACACATGAAGACCTGATGACAGTGGCAGAATATGCCGGTCAGACGGTTGAATATTTACGGGAGCAATTGTCGGACCAAACTGTCATCATAGGCCCTTCTGCCTCGCTGATCGCCCGCGTCAACAATAGATATAGGTATCAATGTTTGATAAAATACAAAAAAGAACCGAAACTGACCGAAGTGATGCAGCAATTGATCAAGATCTATCGTTCCGACTGGCTGAAAAAAGGGGCCACATTGGCAATCGATATGAATCCGACTTCGGTGATGTAAAAGAAAAGAGGAACTGAAAATGGCTATACGACCTATCGTAAAACATCCCAGCGATGTACTTGAAAAATCTTGTGAACCTGTAACGACTTTCGACAAAAATCTGTCCGTTCTGCTGGACGATATGTACGAAACGATGATCGAAGCGGATGGTGTCGGAATTGCGGCTCCCCAAGTGGGGACTGCAGTCCGGGCTGCCATTGTCGATTTCCGTGAAGGTCAGGATCCGATCGAGATGATCAACCCGGAACTCGTATTATACGAAGGTTCCGATACTGATATTGAAGGCTGTTTGAGTTTCCCGGGTGTATTCGGGGAAGTGGAACGGTACGACCATATCAAGATAAAAGCGCAGGAACGGGATGGTTCATGGTATGAACTTGAAGCGGAAGGCTATGAAGCCCGTGCGATCCTTCACGAAATGGATCATTTGGACGGCGTTTTATTCACCAGCAAAATCACGAAATATGTGACACAGGAAGAATTGGATGAAATGATCCGTTTGCAGGAAGAAGAGGAGGAATCCATTTGACCAGAATCGTATTTATGGGGACTCCGGCTTTTTCCGTTCCGATTCTCCGCATGCTGGTTGAAGAAGGCTACGATGTCATTTCTGTTGTGACACAGCCGGATCGCCCCGTTGGACGAAAAAAAGTGCTTACACCTACGCCCGTCAAAGAAGAGGCACTGCGTCTTGGCTTGCCTGTTTACCAGCCGCAAAAACTGAAAAATCCTGAAGAACTGCAAGCCGTGCTGGATCTGGAAGCGGATTTGGTGGTAACTGCTGCGTTCGGACAGATTTTGCCGACTGAAATATTGGAAACCCCGAAACTGGGTGCCATCAACGTACACGCTTCTTTATTGCCTGCATACCGGGGAGGCGCTCCGATCCACCAGGCGATCATCGATGGGCAGAAAAAAACCGGCGTCACCATCATGTATATGGTGGACCGGCTGGATGCGGGAGATATCATTTCACAGACAACCGTGCCGATTGAGAAGCACGACCATACCGGCAGCATGTTCGAAAAACTCAGCGCAGCGGGAACGGAATTATTGAAAGCGACTTTGCCTTCTATTATAGAAGGAACGAACGAGCGCATTCCGCAGAACGAATCGCTCGTCACATTTGCGCGCAATATTTCGCGTGAGCAGGAACGGATCGACTGGAACCGGTCAGCTGAGGAAATCTACAACCAGGTGCGCGGGCTTCATCCGTGGCCGGTTGCTTATACAAGTTTCAAGCAGGACAATATGAAAATCTGGTGGTCGGAAATAGCCGAGGACACTGGAACTGGAAATCCAGGCGAAGTGGTCAGACTGACAGAGGATGCTGTACACGTCCAGACCGGCAAGGGAATTCTGGCAATTACGGAATTGCAGCCAGCCGGCAAAAAACGGATGTCGGCCAAGGATTATTTGACCGGACCTAAAATTCAGGCAGGAGATTTATTTGAATGAAAAATAAAAAATTGCACGGCAATGTACGCGATGCTGCATTTTCCATCCTTTGGGCAGTCGAAAATAAGCAGGCCTACAGCAACCTTCTTTTGCATCAGACGATTGAAAGCTACGGGATTTCTGCGAAAAACCGAGGTTTGCTGACGGAAATCACGTACGGCACATTGCAGCATCAGATGACTTTGGATTATTATCTGGAACCGTACTTAAAAGGGAAAATTGAACCTTGGGTCAAAACCTTATTGCGGATGTCGTTATATCAGATCGTTTACCTCGACCGCATCCCTTCCCATGCCGTCGTCCATGAAGCGGTTGAAATCGCCAAACGGCGCGGTCACGGAGGAGTCGCTTCCTTAGTAAATGGTGTTCTCCGGTCCGTGCAGCGTTCCGGTGTCCGGTCATTCAACACGATTGCCGATCCGATCGAGAAAATTTCGATTGAAACGAGCCATCCGGCTTGGATGATCAAACGCTGGGCTGAGCAGTTCGGTCTTGAAAAGACGCGCGAAATGGCATTGGAAAACAATAAAATCCCATCACAGACTGTACGGGTGAATACCGTCCGCGCAACAGTGGAGGAAGCGATTGAAATGCTCGAATCCGAGGGGCTTGAAGCGGTTCCGAGTAAAATCATCCCGGAATGTCTTGTGGTAACTGGCGGACAACCGGCCAGAACAGCCACTTTTGAAAAAGGCTTCATCACGATCCAGGACGAGAGTTCGATGCTGCCGTCTTACGCGCTGCAGCTGGAACCGGGCATGAAAGTGCTGGATATGTGCGCCGCTCCTGGCGGTAAATCGACTCACATCGCTGAAAAGCTGAACAATGAAGGCATCCTCTATTCAATGGACCTCCACCCGCATAAAGTGAAATTGATCAAGGAATCCGCCGATCGCCTGGGCCATACCGTAATTGAAACGGATGTCGGCGACGGCAAGAAGAGTGTCGAGCGATTCGGCAAGGAACAGTTCGATCGCGTCCTTGTGGATGCGCCTTGCAGCGGCCTCGGAGTGATCAAACGGAAACCGGATATTAAATATACGAAAAAAGAAGAGGATTTCAGCAGATTGCAGGAAATCCAGATTGAGTTGCTGGATCAGGCTGCACAATTGCTGAAGCCGGACGGCATATTGGTTTACAGTACATGTACTGTTGATAATATGGAGAACCGCGGCACTGCTGAAAGGTTTTTGAAGGAACATCCGGATATGGAAAAAATCCAGGTTTCATTGCCTGAAGCGCTCGGCATTAAACATACCGGCTTTGTACAGGTATTTCCTCAGGATTTCGGAAGCGATGGATTTTTCATCGCCGCTTTCCGTAAATCTGCTGTTGTGGAATGATCAGCAAACCGAATTGACTTGGGATGAGGTGTAGAAATTGTTGTTTCAATATGTCATGGAAAGTGATACTGGAAAAAAGCGGGAAGTTAACGAAGATCGTGTAGCGGTCCTCAAACGGCCGGATGGGCTGATGCTGGCTCTGGTGGCAGATGGAATGGGTGGCCATAATGCCGGTGATGTCGCCAGTGAAATGACGGTGGCAGCGTTAAGCGAGCTCTTCATGGATGCTGACAGTGAGGAATTCGTGTCAACTTCGAGCAAGAAAAGGTGGCTTGATGAAAAAATCCGCTTCATCAACAGTGAAGTCTTCAATTATGCCGGAGACCATCCTGAATGCAAGGGGATGGGGACGACATTGATCGCCGCCTTGATAGAAGATCGTTTTTGCGTTATCTGCCACATCGGCGACAGCCGTGTGTACACGTTCAACGGCAAAGCTGAACAGGTCACAAGGGATCATTCCTATGTCAATGTGCTGGTCGATAACGGGGAAATCAGTGAAGAAGAAGCGGAAGACCATCCGAAAAAGAATTGGATCGTACGTGCGCTTGGCACAGAATCAGGAATTGAAGGGGAGATGATCGAGCTGGAACTCAGCGATTCTTCGTATCTCCTGATCTGTTCCGATGGACTGAGCAATAAAGTCTCGAAAGAAGAAATTGCGGATATTGTCGGTACCTCTGCAGTTTTATCGCAAAAAGGGAAAGACCTCGTTGATCTCGCCAATGACAAGGGTGGAGAAGACAATATTTCGTTTGTTCTTCTTGCCTCGAAAGCTGGGGAGGTGTAATTATGTTGATCGGCAGAAATATCAATGGCCGCTATAAGATAAAGGAATTGATCGGCGGAGGCGGCATGTCGAATGTCTACCTTGCCCATGATATGATTCTGGACCGGGACATCGCCATCAAAATGCTGCGCTACGATTTTTCGAATGAAGAAGAACTTCGCAGAAGATTCCAGCGCGAGGCTTTGTCGACCACAAGCCTGGCCCATCCGAATATCGTCAACATTTTTGATGTCGGGGAAGACGGAGCGATCCCGTATCTGGTCATGGAATATGTACCCGGAAAAACTTTAAAAGATTACATAATCGAACATTCACCGATTGCGCCGGAACGCGCAGTGAAGATTATGAAGCAATTGGCGTCCGCATTGGCACACGCCCATCACAATCAAATTGTCCATCGTGACATCAAACCGCAGAACATTCTTATGGATGAAGAAGGCAATGTGAAAATTTCCGATTTCGGTATTGCGATGGCTTTGAGTGCAACTTCATATACGCAGACCAATTCGGTGCTGGGCACTGTCCATTATCTTTCACCTGAACAGGCGAGGGGCGGCAATGCCACAAAAAAATCGGATATCTATTCCCTGGGAATTGTCATGTATGAATTGCTGACAGGACGATTGCCGTTTTCAGGCGAATCGGCGGTTTCGATTGCTTTGAAGCATTTGCAGACCGAAACACCGTCACTTCGTGAAATCGTACCGACGATTCCGCAAAGCCTTGAGAATGTCGTTTTGAAAGCTACCGCGAAAAATGCGCAGCATCGATATCAGTCAGCGGATGAGATGGACGAAGATCTGTCGACTGTTTTATTGCCCGAGCGTTTGAATGAACCCAAGTTTGCCGTGCCGATAGATGAAGACGCTACACGCGCGATGCCGGCCATAAAAGATTCGTCTCCGTATGTCAACGCGGAAGAAACGATCACGAACGGCCCTGCCAAAACAAAAGGTTCGGCAGCAAATAAGAAACAAACACCGCCAAAAAAGGAAAAGAAAAAGAAATTGCCATGGGTTATCGGCATACTGCTTTTTCTTGTCATAGCCGGTTTGTCTGTTGCTCTGGCATTTCCGGATCTTTTCGGTCCGAAGCAGGCAGCTGTACCGGATGTTTCGGGTATGGAGCGGGACGAAGCGATTGAAGAACTGGAATCATATGGTTTTGTGATCGGTGAAGAACAGGAACGCTATTCAGATGAAGTCGAAGAAGGGGCAGTGATTCGTACGATTCCGGAAGCCGGTAAAATGCGAAGCGTGGAATCGGAGATCCAATTGTATTTGAGCCTCGGAAAAGAATCTGCTGAAATGGCGGATTATGTCGGCCGTAACATCGAACAGACAATGGAACTTCTCAACGCGCGTGATTTTCTTTCTGTCACGCCTGTAGAAGAGTTTTCGGATGAACCTGCGGGAACGATTCTTGAACAGACTCCCGAAGCAGGAAGCGAAATGATTCCAAGTGAAACGGAAATAGAATTTGTCGTAAGCAAAGGAAAAGATATGCGACAGGTTGACGATTTGTCAGGTTATGATGAAGCGGCGCTCAGTGAATATGCCCGCTCAACCGGCTTCCATATCAATATTACGGGCGATGAACCGTCGAGTGAGGCTGCAGCCGGTACGGTGCTTTCTCAGACTCCGGCGTCTGGCAGCGAGCTGGAAGCGGGAGGCGCAATTGATGTTGTGCTGTCATCCGGACCACCGCCTTTGCCGCAAAAAACCTACATCCATACAGTCCGGATCCCTTACGAACCTGAAACACCAGCGGAAGAAGGCGAAGAGCCGGTAGAACAGACGGTTCAGATTTATATCCAGGATGAAACACGGACAATGGCTGATCCCGTAGAAGAATTTACAATTACCGAAGACGCTGAACGCCGCATCCAATTGCAGATTTCTGAAGGCAATCGGGCGGTGTACCGAATTGTACGGGACGGCAGAATCATCAATGAAGAAACGATCGAATACAATAATGTGGAGTAAGAAGGAGGGAACGTATGCCGAAAGGTCAAATAAGAAAAGCGCTCAGCGGGTTTTATTATGTATTGGACGAAGACGGTGAGCGTTATATCCAGTGCCGTGGACGCGGTGTATTCCGCAACAGGCAGATCTCGCCATTGGTGGGGGATTTTGTGGACTATAAAGCTGACAATGATTTGGAAGGGACGATTCTTCATGTGTACGACCGCAAGAATGAACTTGTCCGTCCTCCAATAGCAAATATCGACCAGGCAATTCTTGTTTTTTCGGCAAAACAACCGGATTTTCATCCGCTTCTGCTGGACCGGTTTCTAACTGCCATTGAATCCCATGACATTCAACCGGTCATTTGCCTGACCAAGATGGATCTGGTGAATGATGAAGAAAGATCGGCAATCATGGATTATATTGCGGATTATGAAAAAATCGGCTACGAAGTCATTCCGACTTTCATCGATGACCCTGAACTTCAGCAACGGCTCATGCCCGTACTTGAAAACAGGACCAGCGTGCTGGCGGGTCAATCTGGTGTCGGCAAGTCAACGATGCTGAATACGATCCTGCCCTCGCTGGAATTGAAGACCGATGATATTTCGAAAGCATTGAACCGGGGGAAACACACGACCCGGCATGTTGAATTGATCGAAGTCAACAGTGGTCTGCTGGCGGACACGCCCGGATTCAGCTCCTTTGATTTTGATACAATTGAGAAAGAGGAACTGTCGGGCTGCTTCCCTGAAATGGCAGAAAGATCCAACGCCTGTAAATTCAGGGAATGCCTGCATCTCAATGAACCCAAATGCGCTATCAAGAAAGCGGTGGATACCGGAGAAATTCCTGAATACCGCTATAAACATTACTTGAAATTCCTGGAAGAAATCATGACAAGAAAGCCGAGGTATTCCAATGATTAAAATTGCACCGTCCATATTGGCCGCAGACTTTTCGAAGCTGGGCGAAGAAGTGTTGGAAGTTGAAAAAGCTGGAGCGGACTGGATTCACATCGATGTGATGGATGGCCATTTTGTGCCGAATATTTCATTTGGCGCAGCCGTCATGGGCGCAGTGCGGCCGTTGACAAAGCTGCCGTTCGATGTCCATTTGATGATTGAAAACGCAGACCGGTATATAGAAGATTTTGCAAAAGCGGGAGCTGATTACATCACGGTACATGTAGAAGCGAGCCCCCATCTGCACAGAACCATCCAATTGATCCGCTCATTTGGCGTGAAACCTGGAGTTGTTTTAAATCCGCATACACCGGTAGAAGCGATTCTGCCCATTTTGGAAGATATCGATCTAGTGCTGTTAATGACAGTCAATCCTGGTTTTGGAGGACAGAAGTTTATCGCGTCGGTTCTGCCGAAAGTCGAACAGCTGTCTAAGATCATCAAAGAAAAAGGCCTTGAAATCGACATCGAAATTGATGGCGGCATCAATGAGGAAACAATTGTCGATTGTGCCAGAGCAGGAGCTAATGTTTTTGTGGCAGGATCGGCTATATATGGAAAAGAAGATCGTACGAAAGCCTTGCAAAGCATCAAAAAGGCTGGTCAAGAGGCGATCTCGTGAAGGTCATCATCATAGCAGGAGGTCCGGCAAGCGAATTGCCGGACTTTTCAGTATGGCCGGAAGATACATTTATCGGAGTGGATGCCGGAACAATTGCGCTGATGGATAAGGGGATTGTGCCGTCATCAGCCGTAGGGGATTTCGACTCTGTATCACCAGAGCAATTCGCGCGGATCAAAAGGGTTTTTCCGGATCTGCAGCCTGCTTCTCCGGACAAGGATGAAACCGATACCGAAATGGCGCTGGCAGAAGCGATGGCCTATGACCCTGAAATTGTGATCGTCACAGGCGTGACAGGCGGCCGTTTGGATCATTATATGAGTGCATTGCATGCCATATATGGCTTCCATCTGAAGTACCCTGGAACTCAATTTTTCCTGATCAATAAACAGAACCGCATCCGCTTTCTGGAAGCGGGCAGCCATGAAATCCTGCGGAGCAGCCGTTACCGCTATATTTCCTTCTATCCGTTCGCCGAAGAAATTAAAGGCTTCAGCCTGACAGGTTTTAAATACGAAGTAGCGGACGAAACGATTCCCTTCGGATCCACGCGTTTCATCAGCAACGAACTCGAACATGCAGGAGTTGTCTCTTTTATAGAAGGAAACTGCATCATGATTGAGAGTGCGGATGAATAGAAGTTAATGTACAGGTTGAATTTAAGTATCGGTTTTTATGACGCTTCGGCGCTTTGGACAGTGCAAAGATTATGCTCCTGCGCACTGCTCGTCGCAAAGGTCGCGCCATCTTTGTATGGCGAACCTTGCCTCCCGCAATAAGCCGAGAAGACTACTCTTATTCTGCTTCGACGACATTCGCCTGCTCCGGCGGCGCGCCGGCGCTAGAGAAATCTCTATAGATATGGAGCAAAACAGCGGAGACAGGTATTAGGCACTGTATATAGTAAATCCTAATAATCGTGCTCCTGCATCGCTGCGCTGCTTCGTCGCAAAGACTTAGCCTCGCATGCTTCGGCTAATGTCTTCGAAGCTGTTTTGCGGAATATAGCGTTTGGAATTACTCCTAACTTATAGAGAATATTTAGTTCAACTTATATAGAAAGAAAAATCCCCACGAAAAAATGCCAGGCTGACATTTGTCAGACCTGGCATTAATCATGAGAACGATTAAACGCGCTCAACTTTTCCTGATTTCAATGCTCTTGCAGAAACCCAAACACGCTTCGGTTTGCCGTCAACAAGGATGCGAACTTTTTGAAGGTTTGCTCCCCATGTACGTTTTGTCGAATTCATTGCGTGTGAACGAGCATTTCCGGCGCGAGCTTTACGTCCGCTTACTGCACATACTTTAGCCATGTAAGTACCTCCTCACAAGTGAAGCTGAAAATTATGATAGAATTTCAGTTCGTTTTTCATTTCACATACTTTAATAATTTACCATAGACATTTGGCGTTTGCAACTAATTTTGACACCCTTTAAAGAAAAAAACCTTTACACCTGAAAACGTCCGCTTTTCTTATATAGGGGTTTGTTGTAGAATGAAAAGAGTGAAATAGGACTCAAGGAGGAATTCTTAATGTCGATTGAAATAAAAAATGACTATGGTCAAATCGATATTTCCAATGATGTGATTGCTCAAATCGCTGGCGGAGCGGCAATCGAATGTTACGGCATTGTCGGAATGGCAACAAAACATCAAATACGCGACGGCCTTACTGATATCCTGAGAAAAGAGAATTTTGCCAAAGGTGTCATTGTGCGCCAGGAAGGCTCTGATCTTAACATCGATATGTACGTGATCATCAGCTATGGCACGAAAATCTCGGAAGTCGCATACCAGGTTCAGTCAAAAGTGAAATACACGATTACCAAAACGCTCGGTATGCCTGTAAAGGCTGTAAATATTTATGTTCAAGGAGTTCGTGTTACGAACCCGTAGGAGGAGGAAGAAGCGGTTATGAAGTCATTAAACGGAGTTAAATTCGCGGAAATGGTGCAGATGGGTTCCCATCATTTGTTCCAGAACGCGGATTATGTAGATGCATTAAACGTTTTTCCGGTGCCTGACGGCGATACGGGAACGAACATGAACTTATCCATGACATCAGGGGCAAAAGAGACGGAAGCGAATGTGCAGGAGCACATCGGCAAAACGGCTTCCGCTTTGTCAAAAGGCCTATTGATGGGAGCGCGCGGAAATTCTGGCGTTATCCTGTCCCAATTGTTCAGAGGCTTCAGCAAATCGATTGCGAACGAAAGTGAGTTATCGGCAAAGCAATTGGCTGAGGCTTTTCAGCATGGGGTTGAAACTGCCTATAAAGCGGTGATGAAACCGGTTGAAGGGACCATCCTGACGGTTGCCAAAGATTCAGCGGCTAAAGGAATGGAACTGGCAAAAGATGAATCGGATATCATCGTCCTTTTTGAAGGCATCGTTACAGAAGCCAAAGCTTCACTTGAGCGGACGCCGAACCTGTTGCCGGTATTGAAAGAAGTGGGCGTGGTCGACAGTGGCGGCCAAGGGCTTGTCTATGTATATGAAGGGTTTTTGGCATCTTTGAAAGGCGAAGAACTGCCTGAGAAGCACGTCAATGATTCCATGAATGATCTTGTCAGTGCAGAGCATCACAAGAACATAGCCGGTTTCATGGATACTGCGGATATTGAATTCGGTTATTGCACAGAATTCATGGTTAAATTCGAAGACGGCAAAAAAGAATTCAATGAAGCAGAATTCCGTACCGATCTTAGTGCTTATGGCGATTCACTTCTTGTCATCGCTGACGATGAAGTCGCGAAAATCCATATCCACTCGGAAGAACCAGGTAAGGTCCTTACATATGGCCAGGATTACGGAAGCCTGATCAGTATGAAAATCGAAAATATGCGCCAGCAGCATATCGATATTGTCGGAGAAGATTTCAAAAAAGAAGGTAAAAAGCAAGAAGCTGTTCATCCATATGCAGTTGTGACTGTAGCGATGGGCGAAGGCGTTGCGGAATTATTGCGCAGCATCGGTGCGTCTTATGTCATCGAAGGCGGTCAGACGATGAACCCATCGACAGAAGATATCGTTAACGCAATCCGTTCGGTTTCGGCTGAACGCGTATTGATTTTGCCGAACAATAAAAACATCATCATGGCCGCTGAACAGGCGGCTGAAATCCTGGAAATCGAAGCCGCTGTCGTGCCGACAAAAGACGTTCCCCAAGGTATGGCCGCTTTATTGGCATTCAATCCATCGGCGTCGGTCGAAGAGAACCGCGAAACAATGGCGGGTGCTTCAAAGCATGTGAAATCGGGATCGGTGACATTCGCCGTCCGTGACACATCGATTGACGGCATCACCATTAAAAAAGATGACTTCATGGGCATCTCGGAAGGCAAAATCGTGGTATCCGACAAGAGCCTGCAAAGTGTGACTGAAGAATTGGCCAAGAAACTGATCGACGCTGATTCTGAAATCGTGACGATTCTTTACGGCGAAGACGTCACGGAAGCTGACGCTGAAAAGCTGGGTGAATTCATCGAATCGTTGAATGATGAAGTGGAAGTTGAAATCCATAACGGTAAACAGCCGCTGTATCCTTATATTATTTCAGTTGAATAAAAGATCAGCACATACTGGCCGATGGAGAAAAGGTGAAGCCTTTTTCTCCATCGGCTATTTTTATGGTGGAAGTTCTTCCGATGCCTTAACGCTATAAGAACATATGCTTTATTATCTTTGTCTAAAGCCGTTAAATCGTGTAAACTGGAACTATACGCAAATTGAGAGAAAGGGGTTTGAGCCATGAAGTTCAAATCTGTTTTTGATATAATCGGTCCGGTCATGATCGGGCCATCTTCTTCGCATACTGCGGGAGCTGCCCGCATCGGCCGAGTGGCCAGGGATTTATTCGGGCGCCAGCCGGAATGGGCAAAGATCCATCTCTACGGCTCTTTCGCCGAAACATATAAAGGACACAGCACAGACGTCGCCATCGTAGGCGGCCTTCTGGATTATGATACAGACGATGAACGCATCAAAACTTCTTTTGAAGAAGCGAAAGAAGCGGGCATGGATTTTGAGTTCATCCCGGAAACCGGCCACACCGACCACCCGAATACAGCAAGGATCGTGATCGGGGACAGCCGTTCCGAAATGTCGATGGTCGGCATCTCGATCGGCGGAGGAAAGATTGAAATCACTGAGCTTAATGGCTTTCCGTTACGGCTTTCCGGAAATCACCCGGCAATCCTTGTGGTCCATGATGACCGCTCGGGCAGTATTGCAAACGTTTCCAACTGCCTTTATAAATACGATATCAATATCGGCCATATGGAAGTGTCACGACGCCAAAAAGGCGAAATGGCATTGATGGTCATCGAAGTCGACCAGACCGTGGACCTTTTTATAATGGATGAATTACGGCAGCTGCCGAATATTACGCAAGTGACAAGGATCGCTGACTGAACAGGAGGAACGGAGAATGGATGTTTTATTCCGTAACGTTAAAGAATTGGTTGAACGTGCAGAAAATGAAAATAAATTGATTTCAGAAATCATGATTGAACAGGAAATGCTGATTACACAGCGTTCCCGTGAAGATATCATGGTTCAGATGGAACGCAATCTGACTGTGATGGAAGAAGCGGTCGAAAAAGGGCTGAAAGGCGTACATTCCGTTTCAGGCCTTACAGGCGGAGACGCTGTGCTCCTGCAGGCATACATTGAAAAAGGCAATACGCTGTCAGGCCCGCTGATGCTCGACGCAGTCAGCAAAGCGGTAGCGACGAATGAAGTGAATGCAGCGATGGGCACCATCTGCGCGACACCGACTGCAGGTTCTGCAGGCGTAGTGCCGGGTACCTTATTTGCGGTTAAGAACCAATTGAACCCGACCCGTGAACAGATGATCCGTTATTTATTCACTTCGGGCGCATTCGGATTTGTCGTTGCGAACAACGCTTCGATTTCCGGAGCGGCAGGCGGATGCCAGGCGGAAGTCGGTTCAGCGGCGGCGATGGCGTCAGCGGCGATAGTGGAAATGGCCGGCGGCACAGCGCAGCAAAGTTCAGAAGCATTTGCCATCACGATGAAAAATATGCTGGGCCTAGTTTGTGATCCGGTTGCCGGTTTAGTGGAAGTTCCGTGTGTCAAACGGAACGCCATGGGCGCATCCAACGCTGTTGTAGCTGCAGACATGGCTTTGGCCGGCGTAACCAGCCGCATTCCATGCGATGAAGTCATCGGTGCGATGTTTGAAATCGGCCAGTCGATGCCGAGTGCGTTGAAGGAAACCGCGAAAGGCGGACTCGCGGCTACACCTACCGGAAAATGGCTGGAATCGAAAATTTTCGGCGGATCGGTAGTCGGCAGTGGCAAGTAAGGATTCTGTCGCCGTCCTAAAGGGTGTAGGCAAACAGGCAGCTGAAACGTTGAAGGAAATGAACATTGAAACGATCCATGATCTGATCATGACATTTCCGTACCGCCATGAAGATTTTCAGCTGAAGGATCTGGTGGATACACCGCATAATGAACGAGTAACCGTGGAGGGAAGGGTCGAAAGCGAGCCTTCCGTCCTTTTTTTAGGAAAAAATAAATCGAGGACAACAGTACAGGTGATGGTGGGCCGCCATCTGATCAAAGCCGTGTTCTTCAACCAGCATTACGTCAAAACGAAATTGCATATCGGCGAAATCGTGACATTGACCGGGAAATGGGACCGCGGCCGCCAGATCATCACCGTGTCCAACCACTCGCTTGGACCGCGTACAGACGGCGCCGATTTTGAGCCTGTCTACAGCCTGAAAGGTTCGATGCATCAAAAAACTTTCCGGAAATTGATGCGGCAGGCCCTCGATTTGGCAAAAGACGATCTCGAGGAATGCATCCCATCGAAATTTTTGGCGGAATACAAATTGGCGCCTTTATCAGAAGCGCTCGAATGGGTTCATTTTCCGCCTGACGGTGAATCATTGAAACAGGCCCGCCGCCGTTTTGTATACGAGGAGCTGCTGATGTTCCAATTAAAAATGCAGGCGTTGCGCAAAAAGAACCGGGAAGAGGAAGGCGGATCGTTTATTGATTATGATGTCGATAAAGTCCGTAATTTTGTGCAATCGCTGCCTTATGAATTGACCGAGGCCCAAAAACGGGTCGTCAACGAAATATCGAAGGATATGAAAGAGCCTTTCCGTATGAACCGTCTGCTGCAAGGGGATGTAGGCTCTGGTAAGACTGTCGTGGCAGCTATTTCCTTATATGCCACTGTGACTGCCGGATTGCAGGGGGCGTTGATGGCGCCGACTGAAATACTGGCGGAACAGCACGCCAATACACTGGCGGAATGGTTTGAACCGTTTCCTGTAACAATCGCTTTGCTGACCGGATCAGTCAAAGGCAAGAAACGGCAACTGATACTCGATCAATTGGCAGCGGGTCAAATCGATATCCTGATCGGAACCCACGCGCTCATCCAGCCGGATGTGCAGTTCAGGAAACTGGGGCTCGTCATAACAGATGAGCAGCACCGCTTCGGTGTCGACCAGCGGCGGGTGCTTAAAGATAAAGGCTATAATCCGGACGTCCTGTTTATGACAGCGACGCCTATTCCCCGGACGTTGGCCATTTCGGCTTTTGGTGAGATGGATGTCTCAGTAATCGATGAGATGCCGGTCGGCCGAAAAGAGATTCAGACGTTTTGGATGAAGAAGGACATGTTCGGTAAAATCGTCGGCCGGATGGAAAAGGAACTTGCCGCTGGCAGACAGGCTTATGTCATTTGTCCGCTGATTGAAGAATCGGATAAACTTGATTTCCAGAATGCAGTTGAACTTTACAGCCAGTTATCGAGTTATTTCCATGGCAAATATACTGTCGGTCTGATGCACGGACGTTTGCATTCGGATGAAAAGGAAGAAACGATGCGATCGTTCACGGAAGGGGAAATCGCAGTTCTGGTTTCAACCACAGTGGTCGAAGTTGGGGTCAATGTACCGAACGCATCCTTCATGCTGATCTATGACGCCGAACGTTTCGGCTTATCCCAGCTGCATCAATTGCGGGGACGTGTCGGACGGGGCAGCGAGCAATCCTATTGTGTGCTGCTGGCCGATCCGAAAACGGAAATCGGCAAGGAACGAATGACGTCAATGACCGAAACGAACGATGGTTTCGTGCTGGCAGAGAAAGATTTGAAACTCCGGGGGCCGGGAGATTTCTTCGGCCGTAAACAAAGTGGCTTGCCTGAATTCAAAATGGCTGATCTGATCCATGACTACAGAGCATTGGAGACGGCAAGGAAAGATGCTGAAAGCCTTGTGAACAGTGATGAATTTTGGACGAGTGGTGAAACGGCATGTCTGCGCAGGATGCTCGAGGAATCGGGCGCTTTGTCGATGGCACGGCTGGATTAAGGATGCAGGGCTTGTCATTAGCCCTTGCATTCTTTTTTTATAGCCAATATACTGATATTAGTACCAAGTGCTAATAGCGGGCGGTGACAATGTGAAAAGAACAAAAAGAGAACGGCAAACTGCTTTAAAGGAATCGATAAATGATAATCCGTTCGTGACAGATGAGGAATTGTCGGCTGAGTTTAATGTCAGCGTCCAGACGATCCGGCTCGACCGGATGGAATTGTCGATACCTGAACTGCGTGAGCGGATCAAGCATGTGGCCGTCAAGACTTTTGAAGATGAAGTGAAATCCCTGCCGATCGATGAAGTGATCGGAGAGATCATTGATATTGAATTGGATGAAAAAGCGATTTCGATTTTTGACGTCAAGCAGGAACATGTTTTTCAGCGCAACCAAATTGCCAGAGGCCATCACCTTTTTGCGCAGGCCAATTCACTGGCTGTAGCGATTATGAATGAAGAGCTGGCATTGACCGTAAAATCCGAATTGCAGTTTCTGCGGCCGGTGAAAGCCGGACAGCGGATCGTGGCAAAAGCGACTGTCATCGAGAGGCAGCCTGAAAAGAACCGTGCTTTTGTAAAAGTGGTCTCAACGGTTGACCAAGTGACAGTTTTTATTGGTACATTTGAAATGTATCGAATGACGGAACAAAGTGAAGGTGAAGTTGGATGAAGATAGCTGTTGATGGAATGGGCGGAGATAACGCCCCGAAAGAAATAATCGCAGGGGTCTACAAGGCGCTTGATGAATTTAAGGATCTGGAGATTCAGTTGTTTGGACACCAGGAAAAAATGCAGGAATTCCTGAAAGACCATGATCGCTTAACGGTTTTCCATTGTGAAGAGATGATTGAAGCGGAAGACGATCCGGTTCGTTCTGTCAGAAGAAAGAAAGACGCTTCGATGGTGCGCATGGCACAGGCTGTCAAAGATGGCACAGCGGATGCTTGTGTGTCAGCCGGCAATACGGGTGGATTGATGTCGGCTGGGCTGTTTATAGTCGGACGCATCGATGGTGTCGACCGGCCAGCATTGGCGCCGACATTACCGACCATTGACGGCAAAGGTTTCGTTATGCTGGATATGGGAGCGAATGCTGAAGCGCGTCCGGAGCATCTGGTGCAATACGCCATCATGGGCAGCATCTATGCTGAGAAAGTACGCGGCATCGAGAATCCTACGGTGGGCTTGCTTAATATCGGAACTGAAGAGAAGAAAGGGAACGACTTGACGAAAGCCGCCTTTCCTTTATTGAAGGAAGCACCGATCAATTTCGTCGGCAATGTGGAATCCCGTGATCTACTTAATGGGGTGGCTGATGTTGTTGTAACGGATGGCTTTACCGGAAATATGGTGCTGAAAACGATTGAAGGCACAGCGATGAATGTGTTCGCGATGATCAAAGATGTTTTCATGTCATCAATGAAAACAAAATTGGCTGCTGCACTTGTTAAAGATGATATGCGCGGTTTGAAAGGCATGCTGGATTATAGTGAGTACGGCGGAGCCGGGCTGTTCGGCCTCAAAGCGCCTGTGATTAAAGCACACGGTTCTTCAAACAGCACCGCTTTCTTCAATGCCATTCGCCAAACCCGCACGATGATCGAGTATGATGTGACCGGAACAATTTACAACACGGTGAAAAAGGAGCAGTCGGAATGACAAAAATAGCATTTATCTACCCGGGACAAGGTTCCCAGACAGTCGGGATGGGCGAAACCTTTTTAAGCGATGAAAGAAGCCGGAACTTTTTTGACGAAGCGGATAAAGCCCTTGGCATGAAATTATCCACTTTGATGCTCGAAGGCCCATCAGAAGAATTGACCCTTACATACAATGCACAGCCGGCTTTGCTGACGGTCAGCGCGATGATTACGGAACGTTTGGCGCGCGAAGGGATTGTACCTTCCTATACAGCGGGCCACAGTCTTGGGGAATACAGCGCTTTAGTGGCTTCGGGTGTCATGAAATTTGAGGACGCTGTGGAAATCGTCCACAAACGCGGACTTTTCATGAACGAGGCGGTACCGGCAGGCGAGGGAACGATGGCTGCCATCCTTGGTATGGATGCGAAAGAACTGGAAGAAGTGACGAATCAGGCTACTGATTCAGTTGGTGTTGTCCAATTGGCCAATTTGAACAGTCCTGGTCAAATCGTCATTTCAGGAACAAAAGCTGGAGTTGAAGAAGCTTGCAGGCTGGCTAAGGAAAATGGTGCGAAAAGGGCGATTCCACTTGATGTCAGCGGCCCGTTCCATTCTGAATTGATGCGTCCCGCGTCACAGGATTTATCGGAAGTTCTGAGCAAGGCATTTCTGATGAATGCCAATGTTCCGGTTGTAGCCAATGTCACGGGGGAAACGGAAACAAACGCTGCGCAAATCCAGGATCTTTTAGTCCGCCAATTGTACTCTCCGGTTTTATGGGAGCAATCGGTTCGTAAAATGATCGAATTGGGTGTGACAGTTTTTGTCGAAATTGGCCCAGGTAAAGTGCTTAGCGGATTGGTTAAGAAAATTGACCGTTCGGTGACTGTATTGCCGGTCAATGACGTCGAATCATGCGAAAAAGTGATAGAGGAGCTGAAAAAATGAGCGACTTAACTGGTAAGACAGCCATCATCACTGGTGCTTCGAGAGGCATCGGGGCTGAAATCGCCAAGCGGTTCGCAGCAGCGGGTGCGAATGTCGTAGTCAATTACAGCGGCAGCCAGCAAAAAGCGGAAGCAGTCGTAGAAGCGATAGAAGAAAATGGCGGAAAAGCCATTGCTGTAAAAGCGAATGTGGCAGACGCGGATGCAGTCAAAGCCATGGTCGATAAAACGATCTCTCATTTTGGGACAGTCGATATCCTTGTGAACAACGCAGGAATTACACGTGATAACCTGATGATGCGCATGAAGGATGATGAATGGGACGACGTAATCAATACCAATTTAAAAGGTGTTTTTATTTGCACGAAAGCCGTCACACGCCAGATGATGAAGCAGCGCTCGGGCCGGATTGTCAATATCGCTTCGATTGTCGGAGTCATGGGCAATGCCGGACAGGCGAATTATGTCGCTTCCAAAGCGGGTGTCATCGGTCTCACTAAGACAACAGCGCGTGAATTGGCGAGCCGTGGGATTACCGCAAACGCTGTGGCTCCAGGATTCATTACAACGGAGATGACGGATGGATTGAATGAAGAGATTCAGCAATCCATGATGGCCCAAATACCGCTTGGCCGTTTCGGAAAACCCGAAGAAGTGGCGAAAGCCGCGTTATTCCTGGCTTCTGATGAAGCGTCCTATATGACAGGGCAGACATTGCACCTTGACGGCGGGATGGTCATGTAATTTGTAATTCTGTATACTGCATTGAGGGGAGGTGACGACATTGGCAACAGTATTGGAAAGAGTAACTAAAGTAATCGTGGATCGTCTAGGTGTAGAAGAGAACGAAGTGAAACTTGAAGCTTCATTCACAGGAGACCTTGGTGCGGATTCATTGGATGTAGTTGAATTGGTTATGGAACTTGAAGACGAATTCGACATGGAGATTTCTGATGAAGATGCAGAAGGCATGTCTACAGTAGGAGACGCAGTTTCTTACATTGAGAAAAAACAGGCTTAAATCTTATTAAGATGAAATGACCTTGACGCACAATCGCTTACAGCTTAAGCGGTTGTGCGTCAATTCTATTTTTGCGTTAAAGCTGGAAAAAAGGTAAAATTGACGGAAGAACAACATAGGAAGGCAGATAAAAATGGCAATGAAAAAAAACCTCAACCAACAAAAGCCGGGAGTGCTGAAGGAAAGTGTGAAAAATGCTTTTGACCAGCTGCAAAAAGAGCTGGATGTCAACTTCCGTAATCCTGCACTGCTTTATCAAGCTTTCACTCATTCATCTTATGTGAATGAGCATCGAAGAAAAAAATTCACGGATAACGAACGGCTCGAGTTTTTAGGCGATGCCGTCCTGGAATTATCGGTGTCCCATTATCTATACATGAAGTATCCCGATATGAGCGAAGGTGAATTGACGAAACTCCGGGCATCCATTGTCTGTGAACCGTCTCTTGTCCTGTTTGCGAATGAATTGAATTTCGGCAAATATATTTTGCTCGGCAAAGGCGAAGAACTGACTGGCGGCAGAACACGTCCCGCACTTCTTGCTGATGTCTTCGAATCATTCATCGGGGCGTTGTATCTGGATCAGGGGCTTGAACCGGTCGTTTCATTCCTGGAAGTGATTCTGTTCCCGAAAGTGGAAATCGGTGCTTTTTCGCATGTGATGGATTATAAGAGCCAACTGCAGGAAATCGTGCAGCAGAAAAATTCAGGGACATTGAGCTATGAGATCATCGATGAAAAAGGACCGGCACACAGCCGCATATTTGTTACACGCGTCACTTTGGCCGATAAAGAATTGGGCGTCGGAAACGGACGATCCAAAAAAGAAGCGGAACAGCAGGCAGCTCAGCTGGCAATCCGTAAATTGCAGGAAGCAATGGAGGACTAGAGAATGTTTTTGAAGAGATTGGAAGTCATGGGATTCAAGTCGTTCGCTGATCGCATCGGCATCGACTTCGTTCCTGGAGTTACAGCAGTTGTGGGACCGAATGGCAGCGGAAAGAGTAACGTCACTGATGCAATCCGCTGGGTCCTCGGTGAACAATCCGCGAAATCATTGCGTGGCGGAAAGATGGAAGATGTCATTTTTGCCGGCAGTGATTCACGGAAACCACTGAATTTTGCCGAAGTTACTTTGGTCTTGGATAATACGGACGGACGGGTCCCTCTCGATTACAGCGAAGTCAGCGTAACGAGAAGGGTTTTTCGAAGTGGGGAAAGTGCTTATCTGTTGAACAAGCAGAATTGCCGTTTAAAAGATATCACCGATCTGTTCATGGATTCCGGACTCGGCAAAGAAGCTTTCTCGATCATTTCGCAAGGACGGGTGGATGAAATCCTCAACAGCAAAGCTGAAGAACGCCGTTCCATTTTTGAAGAAGCTGCAGGCGTATTGAAATATAAACAGCGCAAGAAAAAAGCTGAATTGAAATTGAATGAAACGGATGAAAACCTCAACAGGGTTTTGGATATTCTCCATGAACTCGATGGCAGGATGGAACCACTGCAGATTCAGGCTTCCGCGGCCAGGGATTACCTGGATATGAGTGCTGAACTCAAGGATGCGGATATCGCTTTATTGGCGTTCGACGCAAACCGTTTAAAACAGGAACTTGAACAACTTGGCAAAGACGCTGCTGAGCAAAGCGCCAAGGAACAGGAACTGGCGGCTGAAATCGGCAGAAAAGAAGAAACTGTCTCCAGTCTGCGAAAGAAGATTGCTGAACTCGACAGCGGAATAGATGCGGAACAAAGCAGTCTGATTGAAGCGAGCTCCGAAACCGAGAAATGGGAAGGCCGCAAACTGCTGATGTCCGAGAAAAAGCATAATGCAGACCGGCAGGCGAGCCAGCTGAAAGAAAATCTGGATGCCGAAATGGCGGAGAATCAAGTGCTGGCTGAAAAGCATCAGGAGCAATTGAAGCTGTTGGATGCAAGAAAAGCCGAGCAGCAGAAAATTAAAAATGCCATCAGGCAACTGGAAGAACAATTGAGCAGAACGCCAGCGGATATTGAAAATGAAATCGAATCCTTCAAATCGCTTTATATAGAATTGATGAATGAGCAGGCTACTGTCAGAAATGAATTGAAAAATATCGATTTGCAGGAACGGCAATTATCTGAATCCACCAGCAGAATCGCTTTGCAGCAACAAGATTTCAGTGCTGAGCTCGAAAAGCTGGAGAAGGAAAAAGAAGAAGCCGAGAACAAATACGATACGATCAAAGAGCTGTTGGAAGAGAAACGCCGATTATACCGTGAAACAGAAAACAGCTACCTGCAAATCAAGGGAGCTTTCGACAAAAAGCAGAATATGCTGTTTCAAGCCTATCAATCCCAAAAGCAACTGGAATCAAGAATTGACACACTCCAGGAATTGGAAGCCGATTTCTCCGGGTTTTTCCAAGGAGTGCGGGAAGTGCTTCAAGCACGTGAAAAAGGACAATTGACCGGGATCGTGGGAGCGGTGGCGGAAATCGCGCAAGTAGACCAGAACTATGCGAAAGCGATTGAAACTGCGCTTGGCGCTTCCAGTCAGCATATTGTCGTCCAAAACGAAGACGATGCCCGGAAAGCAATCCAGTTCCTTCGTGAGAAACGCGCCGGACGCTCCACTTTCCTGCCGATGACGGTGATGAAGCCGAGAACCATACCGGAGCACACCTTATCTTCAATTCGCCAGCATCCGGCGTTTATTAAAGTTGCGTTCGAGCTGGTGGACTATGACCCGGCTTACAATATGATCATCGAAAATCTTCTCGGCAATGTCATTATCGCGGAAGATCTGAAAGGCGCTACAGCGATCGCTAAGTTGACAGGCAACCGCTTCAGGGTCGTGACGCTTGAAGGGGATATCGTCAATGCCGGCGGTTCGATGACCGGCGGAGCCAATAAAACCCAAGCCTCATTCTTCACCCGTAAAGCGGAACTTGAGCAATTGCTTGTCCAGTCCAAAGAGCTGGCACAGACGATTGCCGTTGCAGAAAAAACAGTGCAGAAAGAACAGTCTGAAGTCCACACGACAGAACGCAGATTGAATGATTTACGGTCTGAAGGTGAAAAATATCGTGACCTGGAATCAGAACGCGCGATGACACTTCGGGAAATCAATGCAGTCTTGAACACCACAAAAGAAAGGTTCAAGGTGTTTCAGGCCGAGCAAAAGAACAAAGGATCCGATTTGGATGCTGTGACGGTGCGCAAAGAAACTGCTTCCAGCCGTCTCGATGAAATCACTTCTGAGCTGGACGGAACTTCCGCCCGTATCGAAGAATTGACGCAGTTCAAGCAGCAGAATGAAAGCGCCCGGGACGCGGTGCTGGTAAAATTCGCCGACCACAAGTCCCAGCTCGCTGTCATGAAGGAACGGGTCAACCAATTGACGGACAGTGAAGCTGAGTTGCTTGTCCGAAAAGAGAAAAGCGACCGCAAGCTGAAGGAAATCCAGTCCGAACTTGAGTGGCTGCAATCCGAAGAAGCGGCAAAAGTCTATTCAGATGAAGAGATCGTAGCTGAAATTTCAAAATGGTCCAGCAAAAAACAAATGGGCATGCAGAAAATCAGTGAGTTAAAAGAGCTTCGAATCCAAAACCAAAGCCAATTAACTGAACTGGAAGAAGAGCTGAAAGAATACCAGCGCCTTCATAAAGGGTTTGTCGAAGCGATCCGTATCTGTGAAGTGAAAGCTACACGATTGGATGTTCAGGTACAGAATCTGATCGGCCAGTTGGAAAATAATTATGAATTGACACTTGAACAGGCGACTCAATTTGAACTGGCGGATGAAGAAGATGTTGTGCGCAAGAAAGTCAAATTGCTTAAACAGTCGATTGAAGAACTGGGTCCGGTCAATATCGGCTCTATCGAGGAATTTGAACATGTGGCTGAACGCCATAACTTCCTTACGGAGCAGCGAAATGACTTGAACGAGGCAAAAGAAACATTGCGGACAGTCATCCGCGAAATGGATGAAGAGATGACGACCCGTTTTGATGAAACCTTCCATGCCATCCGAAGCCATTTCCAGCGGGTATTCAAGGAATTGTTCGGCGGCGGTTCAGCTGATCTTGTGCTGACAAATCCACAGGATATGCTGGCGACCGGTGTGGAAATCATCGCACAGCCGCCGGGCAAGAAACTGCAGGCCCTCAGTCTGCTGTCAGGGGGGGAACGGGCGTTGACTGCGATTGCGCTGCTGTTCGCCATCCTGAATATCCGGCCGGTTCCGTTCTGTATCCTGGATGAAGTGGAAGCTGCACTCGATGAATCGAACGTAGTGCGCTATAGCCAATATCTTAAGAAATTCAGTGAAGATACACAGTTCATCGTCATCACACACCGAAAAGGGACGATGGAAGGTGCCGATGTCCTTTACGGCATCACGATGCAGGAATCAGGAATATCAAAACTCGTATCTGTAAAACTGCAGGAACAATTATAAATGGAGGAGTGATCTGGTGAGTTTTTTCAAGAAGCTGAAAGATAAATTTGCCGGCAACGCCGAGCAGGAACAATCAACCGAAAAGTATAAAGAGGGTCTGGAAAAGACGCGTACGGGGTTTACCTCACGCATAAACGACTTAGTGGCGAAATACCGCAAAGTGGATGAAGATTTCTTCGAGGAACTTGAAGAAGTCCTTTTGCAGGCGGATGTCGGCTTTGAAACCGTTCTCGAATTGATGGATGAATTGCGCTATGAAGTACAGCGCAAAAATGTGCGGGACACTTCCAACGTGCAATCCGTCATTTCTGAAAAACTGGTGGAAATTTATCAGGCAGGCGAACCTGAACTGAACGAAATCAAATTTGTCGATGGCTTGACCGTCATTTTAATGGTTGGCGTAAACGGTGTCGGCAAGACGACGACTATCGGTAAACTGGCCCACCGTTTGAAAAATGAAGGTAAATCCGTCATGCTTGCGGCCGGCGACACTTTCCGTGCCGGAGCAATCGAGCAATTGGATGTCTGGGGACAGCGGGTCGGTGTGGATGTGATCAAGCAAGCCGCCGGTTCAGATCCTGCAGCTGTCATGTATGATGCCGTGCGTTCGGCGAAATCACGCGGTGTGGATGTGTTGATCTGCGATACGGCGGGGCGCCTTCAGAACAAAGTCAATTTAATGAATGAACTGGAAAAAGTCCACCGTGTGTTAGGGCGTGAAATTCCGGGTGCTCCGCATGAAGTGCTGCTGGCACTTGATGCCACAACCGGACAGAATGCGATGATCCAGGCACAGACTTTCAAAGAAGTGACGGAAGTTACGGGCATCGTACTGACTAAACTGGACGGCACCGCAAAAGGCGGTATCGTTCTGGCTATCCGCAATAAACTCAACATCCCTGTCAAATTTGTCGGTCTGGGTGAAAAAATGGACGATCTTCAGCCGTTCGATCCACAGAAATATGTTTATGGGCTGTTTGCCGAAGGTTTGGATAAGGAAGAGGAAATGGAAGAGGATGCTGCAGACAAGTAAAATTACTTGACGGTTGATTTCGTTTTCAGTAATGTTGTGTGTAGTATGAACGGGGTGAGCAGACATGATGGGTTTGGAAAAAACGACACGGATGAACTATCTATTCGATTTCTATCAGGAATTGCTGACGCCAAAACAGCGCAGTTATATGATGCTGTATTATTTGGATGACCATTCTTTAGGTGAAATTGCCGAAGAATACAATATTACGCGACAGGCGGTTTACGATAATATACGCCGTACTGAAGCGATGCTCGAGGAATACGAAGCGAAGCTCCAGCTGTTCGATAAATTTCAGCGTCGGCAGGAACTGGTTTCGACATTCGAAAAAAACCCTTTCACTGAAGAAAACATCCATAAATTCCTCAGTGAACTGAAAGAATGGGATTAGGAGGCGGAACGAATGGCATTTGAAGGTTTATCCGAACGCCTGCAAGGCACCATGACTAAGATCAAGGGCAAAGGTAAAGTGTCTGAAGCAGATGTTAAAGATATGATGCGTGAAGTCCGTTTCGCTTTAATCGAAGCGGATGTTAACTTAAAAGTAGTAAAAGAATTCGTTAAAAAAGTAAGTGAACGTGCTGCCGGTTCAGATGTCATGGACAGCTTGACACCGGGCCAGCAGGTCGTCAAAATCGTCAAGGATGAATTGACGGAATTGATGGGCGGCGAGCAGAGCAAAATCGAATTTTCAACCAAACAGCCGACAGTCATCATGATGGTGGGTCTGCAAGGTGCAGGTAAAACGACCACTACCGGAAAACTGGCGGGATTGCTGCGCAAGAAGCATAACCGCAAACCGTTATTGGTAGCGGCTGACGTATACCGTCCGGCGGCTGTACAGCAATTGGAAACAGTCGGCAAACAGCTGACTATTCCGGTTTTTTCAAAAGGGACGGACATATCACCGGTTGAAATTGCACGTCAGGCGATTGAACACGCGAAAGCGGAACATCTGGATACAGTCATTATCGATACGGCTGGCCGCTTGCATATAGACGATACGCTGATGCAGGAATTGAAGGATATCCGTGCATTGAAGGAACCGGATGAAATCTTCCTGGTTGTAGATGCCATGACCGGGCAGGATGCAGTGAACGTGGCACAAAGCTTTGATGAAGCAATCGGTATCACGGGAGTCGTCCTGACGAAGCTTGACGGCGATACACGCGGCGGGGCGGCATTGTCTATCCGTACTGTAACGCAAAAGCCGATCAAATTCATCGGTATGGGCGAAAAACTGGATGCTTTGGATGTATTCCATCCGGAACGCATGGCATCACGGATCCTCGGAATGGGCGATATGCTGTCGCTGATTGAAAAAGCGCAGACTAATGTTGATGAAGAAAAAGCGAAACAGCTCGAAGAGAAATTCCGTACGTCTTCATTTACGTTCGATGATTTCCTGGAACAGCTGGCACAGGTCAAACAGATGGGGCCATTGGATGAAATCCTGAAGATGCTGCCCGGCGCCAATAAAATCAAAGGGCTGGAAAACGCAAAAGTGGATGAAAGCCAAATGGGCCGTGTAGAAGCCATCATCTATTCGATGACGAAACAGGAGAAAACAACGCCTGAAATCATCAACGCGAACCGGAAAAAACGGATCGCGCGCGGATCGGGGACGTCGATTCAGGACGTCAACCGCTTGTTGAAACAATTCGAAGATATGAAGAAAATGATGAAACAAATGTCCGGCATGAGCTCGAAAAAAGGCAAGAAAAAGATGTCAATGCCAGGCCTGGACTCACTTTTTAAATAATTTTATAAGGTGTTAAGAAAAAATACTTTACAAACTATTTAAAGCTTGCTAATATAATATCTTGTGTGAAACTATTCGGAGGTGCTTTAAGAAATGGCAGTAAAAATTAGATTAAAACGTATGGGAGCTAAAAAATCTCCTTTCTATCGTATTGTTGTAGCTGACTCACGTGCTCCACGTGACGGCCGTCAAATCCAGACAGTAGGTACTTACAACCCGCTGACAGTTCCAGCTGAAGTTAAAATCGACGAAGAATTGGCGTTGAAATGGCTTCACGATGGCGCTAAACCATCTGACACTGTTCGTAACTTGTTTTCTCAAAAAGGCATTATGGAGAAATTCCATAACGACAAATTAAACAAGTAAGGGAGACTTTCTTATGAAGCAGCTGATTGAAACCATTGTGAAACCGCTGGTTGATCATCCGGAAGAAGTTCGTATTGAAATTGACGAAAATAATAGCCGTATTGTCTACAAGCTTTCCGTGCATCAGCAAGATACAGGGAAAGTGATCGGTAAGCAAGGCCGTGTGGCGAAAGCCATCCGCGCTATCGTGTATTCAGCAGCAGGCAATCATCATAAGAAAAAAACTTACCTCGATATTGTGGATTGAGTAAAAGGAAGGAGCCCCGGTTCCTTCCTTTTTTCTTGGAGAAGGCAGTGTTTGAATGACTCAACCGATATTCCGCAAAGCAGCTCCGCTTTCCTGGTGGCTTGCGCTGAGCTAACTCGGGCTCGCTCCACTTCGCCCGAGTGGATCTCAGCACTTCGCTTACTCACCTGGGAGTCTGCGCTGCTTTGCTCCATATCTCTTAATAAAACTTTCAAATGAAAGAGCGGAAGGTGGCGACTCCTGCAGGATATAGAGCTAGTCCTGAGACCCCGCAGGTAGCGAAGCGGACGAGGAGGCTCAGGCAGCTCCCTGCGGAAAGCGTCCACCTGGAGCGATTTCATGAAAAAATAGATAACATAATAATATTTAATGTAAGAGACACGAAAGGATGTTTGCGCGTGGAATGGTTTAATGTAGGCAAAATCGTCAATACCCACGGAATCCGCGGAGAAGTGCGTGTTTTATCCCGCACGGATTTTCCGGAGGAACGTTTTGCAGTAGGGACGAAACTGGGCCTTTTTAAGAAAGATGAAAAGAAGCCGATCATGGTCAAAATTGCGAGCCATCGTCAGCATAAGAATTTTGAACTGCTGACATTTGAAGGCTATCCTAATATCAATATGGTTGAAGAGTTCAAAGATTCGTATCTGCGAATTGCTGAACATGACCTGACGGAATTGGAAGAAGGCGCGTTCTATCACCATGAAATTTTGGGCTGTACAGTCTTCACTGACGAAGGCCGTGAACTGGGCAAAATCACCGAAATCCTGGAAACCGGTGCGAATGACGTATGGGAAATCACACCTCAAGCCGGCAAGAAGCATTATATCCCGTATATCGAAGATGTCGTCAAGGACATTGATGTCGAAGAGAAAAAAGTGACGATTGAAGTCATGGAAGGTTTGTTGAACGAATGAAAATAAATGTTCTTTCATTATTCCCAGCCATGTTCGAAGGTGTTTTCAACCAGTCGATGCTTAAGAAAGCCCAGGAAAAAAATGCTGTAACATTTGCAGTATCCGATTTCAGGGAATTTGCCGATAATAAACGCCAGGTGGATGATTATCCATTTGGCGGCGGTGCTGGAATGGTGCTGAAGCCCGAACCGGTTTTCAACGCTGTAGAAGCGCTCTCTGGCCAAGGGAAGCCCCGTGTCATCCTGATGTGCCCGCAAGGTGAACGCTTTACACAGAAAAAAGCGGAAGAGCTTGCTCAGGAAGAGGAACTGATTTTCATCTGTGGCCATTACGAAGGATACGATGAACGGATCCGTGAACATCTGGTGACTGATGAGATTTCAATCGGCGATTTTGTTTTGACTGGCGGGGAACTGGCGGCCATGACTGTCATCGACAGTGTAGTAAGACTGCTGCCCGGCGTGCTCGGCAATGCGGATTCGCCTGTTAAGGATTCTTTTTCGACAGGTTTTCTGGAGCATCCACAGTACACAAGACCCGCTGAATACCGCGGGTGGAAAGTGCCTGATGTTTTGACTTCCGGAAACCACGGGAAAGTCGATAAATGGCGCGAGGAACAGACACTGAAAAGAACACTCGAACGCCGTCCGGATCTGCTGGAGAAAATCGACCTAACTGATGAACAGAAGAAGATTTTGGATGACTTGAAAAATAGAAAATGATCACAGATTATCTCTTGCAAATGCTGTTGCTTAGTGATAACATGGAGTCTGTACTTTTATGTGAAGTACAGGATCACGGTGTTCCGCTGCAATCGGCTTATGAATGCAAGAGCATCTGTAGAAGGAGAGAAAACCATGCAAAACATTATTACAGAAATCACAAAAGAACAGCTTCGTACGGATCTCCCAGATTTCCGTCCTGGTGATACTGTCCGCGTCCACGTTAAAGTTGTCGAGGGTACACGCGAACGTATTCAGGTATACGAAGGAGTTGTCATCAGCCGTCGCGGAGGCGGGATCAGTGAATCATTCACTGTCCGCAAAATCTCTTACGGTGTTGGTGTTGAACGTACATTCCCTGTACACACACCAAAAATTGCTCAACTTGAAGTTACCCGTCGCGGTAAAGTTCGTCGTGCGAAACTGTACTACTTGCGCAACCTTCGCGGTAAAGCAGCTCGCATCAAAGAAATCAGATAAGATTGCAATGCAGAAAGAGGGCGTCCGCGCCCTCTTTCTTTTTTGCTTAAATGGAAATATCCTTGTACAATTAAAGCACAAAGCATAGGGAGGAACGCGCATGGAATCAGAAGCGAAAAAGAAAAACGAAGTGTGGGAATGGTCGAAAGCTCTATTGATCGCGTTCGGTCTTGCAGCAATTATCCGTATATTCCTTTTTACGCCGATTGTGGTTGATGGGGAGTCGATGATGCCGACGCTAGAACATGGAGACCGCATGATTGTCAATAAAATTGGCTATAATATTGGGAATCCGGAACGGTTTGACATCATCGTTTTTCATGCGCCTGAAGAAAAAGATTATATCAAGCGGATCATCGGCTTGCCGGGTGATCATATCGCTTATGAAAATGACCAATTATATATTAACGGTGAACCAATAGATGAGCCGTATCTGGACGACTACAAAAAAGATGTCAGTGGCACATTAACAGAAGATTTTACGCTTGAAGAAAAGATAAATTCCAGTACTGTACCGGAAGGAACAGTATTTGTAATGGGCGATAATCGCCGGGCAAGCAAGGACAGCCGGATTATCGGAGTAGTTCCGATGGAAGAGGTCGTCGGCAACACAAGCCTGGTATTCTGGCCATTCGAAGAAGCTGGACTTGTTAAGTAAGGAGAGATTTTATGACGATTCAATGGTTTCCGGGGCATATGGCGAAAGCCCGGAGAGAAGTAACTGAAAAACTGAAATTAGTCGATATCATATTTGAACTTGTTGATGCGAGACTGCCTTTATCATCACGCAACCCAATGATCGATCAGGTGATTCAGCAGAAACCAAGGCTGATCATCTTAAACAAGATGGACATGGCCGATGATGCAGAAACGAAAAAGTGGATCCACTATTTTGAAGAACAAGGAACACGTGCAGTAGCCATCAACTCGCTTGAAGGCAAAGGACTGCAGCTGGTGACGAAAGCGTCAAAAGAGATCCTCGCCGAAAAATGGGACCGCATGATTGCAAAAGGGATCAAACCCCGCGCTATCCGTGCCATGATTGTCGGGATCCCGAACGTAGGCAAATCGACTTTGATCAACCGTCTCGCTAAAAAGAGCCTTGCGAAAACCGGGAATATGCCCGGGGTGACAAAAGCGCAGCAATGGATCAAGGTTGGTAAGGAAATTGAATTGCTGGATACTCCAGGTATTCTATGGCCGAAATTCGAGGACCCTGAAACCGGTTTTAAATTGGCGGTGACCGGAGCCATCAAAGATTCTGTCATCCAAATGCAGGAATTGGCCATCTATGCCCTTAAATTTTTGGAACAGCGGTATCCGGAGCGTTTGAAAGAGCGTTATGGAATCGATCATATCGATGAAGAAATTGTCCATACCTTTGACCACATTGCCAAAAAGCGCCGTTTTGTATCGCATGAAGGCGAAGTGGATTATGAGATGACCGCCGAAGCGATTGTACGGGACATCCGCAATCAATACCTTGGACGAGTCACGTTTGATTATAAAGATGAAATGATAGTGGAAGAAGAGGCGTAACAACAATGCAGGCAAATGAAAGAGGCTGATCCGATTCCGGGCAGCCTCTTTTATTTTTAACAAAGTCGGCAGTTGGCGATACGGGAGGAGCAGCGGGATGCAAACGATTAAAATCATACGCGAGAAACTGGGCGAGACAAAAAAGTGGGAGCCTTGGATCGATGAATTGGAAACGGATGAACGAAAGGCTGTCCAAAAATTATTGGCTTCCTGGAAACGCAAACAGTCACTTCAGGAAAAGTTATTCGAGAACCTTGAACTCAAACAGCAATTCGACCATTCATTCAAAGAAAGTCCTGATTGGACCGTGGCGGGGATCGATGAAGCAGGGAGAGGTCCGCTAGCTGGACCGGTTGTGACGGCAGCCGTCATACTTCCTGACCATTGCCCGACACTTCTCGGGCTTGATGATTCAAAAAAAATCCCGAAAGCGAAAAGGGAATTTTTTGCCGAGGAAATAAAAAAAGTGGCTGTAAGCTATGCTGTACATATACAGCCTCCTGAAGAAATTGACCGATTGAATATCTATCAGGCAACAAAGCAGTCAATGGCTGAAGCCGCGATATTACTTGAACCTGCGCCGTCGATCATTCTCGCCGATGCCATGCAGCTCGATGTCGGAATTCCTTGTGCATCGATTATCAAAGGGGACGCCAAAAGTCTGTCGATTGCAGCTGCCTCCATTTTGGCCAAAACAGGAAGGGACGCCATAATGGAAGCGTATGCGGCTGAATATCCTGGATATGGTTTCGAACAGCACGCCGGATATGGAACAAAATCACATGTGCAGGCAATTAATGAGCTCGGTATAACTCCGATTCACAGGCGCACTTTCGAACCTGTAAAAGGGATTGTGGAGCAGGCGGGTGCAATGAAAATGAATGAATGAAGTGATTGAATATTTCAAGTATTCATTAGCTTGGCTGTCTACTGTGGACATTTTGTGGCAACTTTAATACAATGGTAAAGGCAATAAAATTAAGAGACAGATGTTTGATTGGAGGATGACAGATGAATATCCATGAATATCAGGGAAAACAGGTCCTGAAACAATATGGCGTATCAGTTCCAGAAGGCCATGTTGCTTTTTCACCTGAAGAAGCAGTCAAAGCAGCGAAAGAACTTGGTTCGGATGTTGTCGTTGTAAAAGCTCAAATCCACGCAGGTGGACGAGGCAAAGCAGGCGGCGTCAAGCTGGCTAAAAACTTGGATGAAGTGCGCGAGTACGCTAAGGAACTTCTTGGCAAAACGCTTGTGACTCACCAAACAGGTCCCGAAGGTAAAGAAGTTAAGCGTCTTTACATCGAAGCGGGCAGCAACATCGAAAAAGAATACTATCTTGGATTGGTTCTTGACCGTGAAACTTCCCTAGTCAACTTGATGGGATCAGAAGAAGGCGGAATGGACATCGAGGAAGTAGCAGCAAACACACCGGAGCGAATCTTCTATGAAGAAATCGATCCTGTTGTCGGTTTGACTGGTTTCCAGGCTCGCCGTATGGCATTCAACATGAACATCCCGGCAAAGCTTGTAAACAAAGCAGCCAAATTGATGCTGGGCCTTTACCAGGCTTATGTGGAAAAAGATGCTGCAATCGTTGAGATCAACCCATTGGTTGTAACTGGCGACGGACAGGTAGTGGCTTTGGATGCGAAGTTCAACTTCGATGCAAACGCGCTATACCGTCATCAGGACATCATGGAAATGCGCGATTACGATGAAGAAGATGCCAAAGAAATCGAAGCTTCCAAGTATGACTTGAGCTACATTTCATTGGATGGAAACATCGGCTGTATGGTTAACGGTGCCGGCCTTGCTATGGCAACAATGGATACGATCAACTATTACGGCGGCTCACCCGCTAACTTCCTTGACGTTGGGGGCGGTGCCACTGCTGAGAAAGTAACGGAAGCTTTCAAGATCATTCTTTCTGACAAGAATGTAAAAGGGATCTTCGTTAACATTTTCGGCGGTATCATGAAGTGTGACATCATTGCGGAAGGTGTTATTCAAGCTGCTAAAGAAGTCAGCCTTGAAGTGCCATTAGTTGTCCGTCTTGAAGGAACGAACGTAGAACTTGGTAAAAAACTGCTGAACGAATCAGGTCTGAACATCGTAGCTGCCGGCACTATGGCGGATGGCGCGAAACAGATCGTAGAACTTGTAGGCTAAAGAAGGGCAGGGACAAAAATGAGTGTATACATTAATAAAGACACAAAAGTGCTTGTACAGGGAATTACAGGGTCAACTGCCCTTTTCCATACAAAGCAAATGCTTGAATACGGAACGAAAATCGTTGCGGGTGTAACACCAGGCAAAGGCGGTACTGAAGTTGAAGGCGTACCTGTTTTCAACACAGTTGAAGATGCCGTAAAAGCTACAGGTGCTAATGTATCTGTAATTTATGTACCGGCTCCTTTTGCTGCTGACGCAATTCTTGAAGCAGTGGAAGCTGATCTGGACATGGCTATCTGCATCACTGAACACATTCCTGTATTGGACATGGTAAAAGTGAAGCGTTATATGGAAGGCAAGAAAACACGTCTTGTCGGACCTAACTGCCCGGGTGTCATCACTCCGGACGAATGTAAGATCGGCATCATGCCTGGCTACATTCACAAAAAAGGACATGTCGGTGTTGTATCACGCTCTGGTACGTTGACGTACGAAGCGACTCACCAATTGTCTGAAGAAGGAATCGGCCAATCGACTGCTGTCGGCATCGGCGGAGACCCTGTAAACGGCACAAACTTTATCGATGTATTGAAGGAATTCAATGAAGACGAAGACACTTATGCTGTTGTCATGATCGGTGAAATCGGTGGTACTGCTGAAGAAGAAGCTGCAGAATGGGTTAAAGCTAACATGACTAAACCTGTTGTCGGCTTTATCGGCGGACAGACTGCTCCAGAAGGAAAACGCATGGGCCACGCTGGTGCGATCATTTCCGGAGGTAAAGGAACTGCTGCAGATAAGATCAAAGCAATGAACGCTGCTGGAATCGAAGTTGCAGACACTCCATCAGTTATCGGTGAAACTTTGATCAAAGTGATCAAAGAAAAAGGTCTTTACGACGCTTGTAAAACACATTAATCAATAAAATAAGCCAGAAACGTTGATAATACAGCGTTTCTGGCTTTTCTTTTTCTCCGAAATTCCACTACTCGCACAAAACTCGCACACTAGGCTTCAAAATACGCAGAAAAAATCTCTCCATAATGAATCTCCACTTTTTTCGATGCATTCTTTTTCATCTTCTTCGTGATATGCGTATAGATATTTTTAGTGGTCTTGGCATCCGCATGACCGACCCGGTTCATTATCGTGTCTAGATCCACTTCAGCTTCTGTCAGCATCGTCACATGGGTATGGCGGAGAATATGCGGCCCGTCTAGTTTAGTGATGCCAGCTTTCTCGCACAAGCGTAAATAGCGGCGATATAGAAACTTGGTCGAAAACGGATAACCGGTCTTCTGCCGGCAAAACACAAAGTTCTTGTCGTGGTAGTTTTCAGCATCTTTCCGGAACTTCATCCGACTTTCCAACTGGTTCAGCTTTAGTCGTTTGAGCATGTTGATCACGTTATCATCTATATCCACGATACGGATCGATTGCACAGACTTTGGCGGAGTTAGCTCGTAGTCCTTTATGGCACCTGGACTATCCATTGTCTTGGTGATTCGGATCTGACTTTCTTCAAAATCGATATCTGACCAGCGAAGGGAGCACAGCTCGCCAGCTCGCAATCCGGTAAAGGCAATTAAGAAGAACCATTCTTCATCGAAGATGAGTCCGTCAGTTCGTGTAGCAGCTAAGAAGCGTTCCAATTCGTCACGTTCAAAGTACTTTTCTTTGATTTCCTCACTCTCTATTTCTTCTACAGTTTGGCGGCGTCTCGGAATAACAATGTGGTCCACCGGGTTATCCATGCGCAGCCGTTGCTTCTGGGCATGACGAAAGATGAAATTGGCCGTGACTTTTACATGCGTAAGCAAGGACTTGGAGAAGTCTTTTCGATGAAGGTCCATAATCATGTCCTGAATGACCTTGTGCGTGATCCGACCAATAGCAAGGTCGCCCAGGTAAGTATTCAACAGATTAACCGTTGACTGCCGGCTACGTACAGTGCTTTTCTTCACGCCTGATTGCTCGTAAACGTCCATCCATTCAACAGCGACTTCGCGGAAGGGGAGATGATTAGCTGTTTGTCCATCAATCCCTGACTGCAACGCTTCCAGTGTTTCCTTTACCTTCCGCTGAGCTGTACTTTTTTTGACCGACTGGCGACGTATAGGGTTTCGTTTATTAGTGATCGGATCACGCGGCCCTTCGGCATAACATTCCCATTTGCCATTCTCTAATTTTCTACATTTCATGGCATACACTCCTCCGGTTCACCATATCATTGAATAATAAAGGCTACCGGTAATTTTGGGGGTAGCTAGTGTTGGAAATGTGAATTTTTTTCTTGCCAAACCTCACTAATGGTAAATTTCAGCTTCAATTGGTGGTCCTTCTGTGGGATTGCCAAATTCATCACAATAACCTTTAATTTCTCCGAAAAATTCGCCATCCATT
Organism: Planomicrobium sp. MB-3u-38; assembly: GCF_002836425.1. Taxonomy (NCBI): domain Bacteria; kingdom Bacillati; phylum Bacillota; class Bacilli; order Caryophanales; family Caryophanaceae; genus Planomicrobium; species Planomicrobium sp. MB-3u-38. The sequence continues at coordinate 71,518 of NZ_PJBO01000060.1, forward strand.
TCGAAGATGCGTCCAATTAGTGGAATAGCACGCGGGTATAATTCCTGATGTTTACCGAGGTCTTTGAATGGAATATAGAATTCTTTTTTCATATCTATCCCTCATTTCAATAGTTGGCTGCTTTCAAGTTTCTTAAATATTGTTCCAGTCGTTGCTCTGCAAAGTCCTTATCTACTTGAAACGTCTCCATGATCATCCAAACAGCTTCCCGGTGGTAAATGGGCAACTTAATTTCATCCAGCATAAAAGAGGGAACACAGAAGTTTAGCGCGAAATTTCGAGCTTTAGCTTCCTGGTATACCTCCCAAGTCATCGGCATGGTGATTTGATTTCCGTAATGCCAGAGGACATGACACAGTTCGTGAGCGAAACTCTGCCATTGTTTTTTGTTTTCAGCTCTACTATCCAGTGAAATTGTTTTGCCAACTCTCATCGAGCTGAAGGGAGTATAAATAACGACAAGACCCAGGCGATTTGCAATCGTTTCTATTTCCATTTGGTGCGGGTGATATACATCAATACGATGCAATAAATTTTTAACGTAATCCTCTAAAATGTTATATGTATAATTCATCAAAGCGCCCCTTTCAGAACGTATGTTCTTATTAAGTGTAAAAGAAAAGCCCTAAAAGGGCAAATAAATCTAAAAATGGGAATTATTCGACTGGTGTTAGAGTAGCAGTTGAATGGTTTTCAATGATATATCCGTCGAATACATAAAATATATATTCAGCTTCTCCGTAAGTGCCACCCAGAATAGTATTCACGTCTATGCTCCCACTATCGTCGTAAGTCTGGAAGTTACTTCCGCGTCCAACAGGTTCAGCTTTATACCTGCCAGGCGGTACATCTTGCCCCACAATGAAAGTTCCGGCACTCAATTGAATCGGCTCTTCATCTTTTTCTTTAATCAACTGATCAACTGTAGCTAACTCATCGTTCTTACTCGCTATTTGTGAATCCAGGGAACTTAATTCTTCCTTCTTCGAGCTCAGTTGACCTTCAGCTTTCTTGATTTCTGCTAGTAAATCTTTTTTCTTTTTAGAGATATCCATAGCTTCATCGAATTTCGCTTGATTCTCTTTTATCTCATCAAGCACATCATCATTTTTGCTGTTAGTAGCCTCAAGCTCATCTTCTTTAGCTTCAATTTCAGTGATGACAGCTGCTAGTTCAGATTCTTTAGCTGCAATCTCCTTTTCCATTTCTTCGTAAGTAACTTTCTTATCACCGAGCGGTACAGCTGCATTCGTATTACCCATGCCGTAGCCAATCCCTAGGACAAACAATAGTCCCGCAACTAACCATGTCCACTTCGACTTTAGAATCTTTTGAGATAGATCTTTTCTTTTCTCCATTTAATAACCCCCTTAAAAATTATTCATTGATAACCATATATGCTAAATATTTCTATGTTGCTAAAAAGAAAACCCTGCAATCAAAGCAGGGGCATAGATAACAGTATAGTTAATTATTCCTTATTATTGTTTTTTAGAGCTAAATCTCGTAAATAAAAAGCCTCAAAGCTTTCAAGTAATTCTACAATATCAGCCGGTTTACTTTCAAAAGACACTTCATGTTGCGAAAGAGCATATTGGAGTATGGCTTGTTGATAATTATTTAAATGGCTCACGTTAATTTCCTCACCATTGTTTAACCTAATTTTGTATTCTCCGTCTATATTATTATAATCTATAAACTTCGGGTTATCAGTACGACCGAGAAGATAGTCAGTTGAAACATCAAAATAATCGGCTATTCGTTGCAAGGTATCATAATCAGGCTGACGGTGCCCACGTTCGTAATTGGCATAAGTGCCTCTATTAATACTCAGCCTATTTGCTAATTCATTTTGAGTAAGATTAATCGACTTTCTAAGTTGCTGAAGTCTTTTGTTAAACACTTTCGGCACCTCCTAATATTTCAATTATAACGTTTCAATAAGAAACAAAAAAGAAATGTTTCGAAAAGACGATATTTTTGTTGACATTGTTTCATTTCGAATATATTATTGGAATATGAATACAAAACGAAACAAAAGAGGTGAAAGAATTGGAAAGAGAATGGCTTATCGAAAAGCGAGGTCACTTAACACAACAAGAAGCTGCAGATCTTATCGGTATTTCGAGAGGCGCCTACGCTAATATCGAGGTTGGCAATAGGAATCCATCAGTTAAAGTTGCGAAAAGAATAGCTGATGCATTTGGTTTTCACTGGACTATTTTTTTTACAGAAGAAGTCGTCGATTCGAAACAAAAGCGCTCAGCAGTATAAGAAGGGAGAGGGTTAAATGAATGAATTAATTCGAACTTCGCAAGATACCACGGGAGAAATTACATTAAGCGGTCGTGATCTACATGAATTCTTAGAGGTAGGTACTCGATACGATATTTGGTTTAACCGCATGACGGAATATGGTTTCGAAAAAGAAGTCGATTTTGTTGAAGTCGTTCAAAAAAGAACAACATCACATGGCCGTGAACACGAGATTATGGACCACCAAATCAAACTCGACATGGCCAAAGAAATTGCCATGATCCAACGCTCTGAAAAAGGAAAAGAGGCACGTCAGTATTTTCTTCAAATCGAAAAGCTTTGGAATAGCCCGGAAATGGTCATCAAACGAGCTATGGACTTCCAGCAACAGAAAATCGTTCAGCTTGAAGCGAAAGTCAAAGCTGATGAAAAGAAAGTCTTCCTGGCAGAAGCTATTCAAGTCAGCGAAAACGCTGTACTGATCAAAGACCTGGCAACGATTCTTTGTCAAAGAGGATTGGATATCGGTCAGAATCGCTTATTTGAAATTTTGAGGGAAAAGGGTTACTTACTTAGCAGCAACGCTTACTGGAATAAGCCTTCGCAAAAAGCAATGGAACTGAAGTTGTTCGAGGTTACGACCCGTCTGCATACATCGAGCGATGGCAGCACGTATTTGAAATACACGCCGAAAGTGACCGGCAAAGGGCAGTTTTACTTTATCAACAAGTTGCTGGCAGGGAGCAAAGCTATCTGAGGGTTGAACCAAAAGGAGTGGTAGCGTGGAGTATTTAATATTTTTTATTTTAGGATTTTGGTTACGTCCTTTTATAACGGTGGTGGGCGTGACGATTGCGGTAATAGTAAAAAATTCGTGGATAGCCTATCAAAAGAACAAATAGGAGTTCGCACATAAATAGAAAAAAAGGCGTGAGGGACGCCCCAGAGTGGAGGATGACAATCGTGGAACAAACAACTCTCATTACTATGTCCGTTGAGGATTTACGGAGCATCATCCGAGAGGAGGTTGATGCAGCGACAAAGCATTTAAAACCGAGGGAAGAGTTGCCGCACTTTCTAACCCGTAAAGAAGCGAAGGAACTTCTGCGGATCAATGAAACAAAAATGAGTGAGCTGATGGGCAGACCGGATTTTCCAGTTTGCAGAGAGTTTGGAGTGAAGATCTACACAGAGGAGTTACTGAAATGGGTGGAAGCTAATACGCAAGGTATTCAACCGAAAGCCACTCGTATTCGCTCTGTAAGTTAATTATACATCCGCCGTATAAAAACGGCGGTCTACATAGAGTCTACTTGCATATGAAATGTGAATTAAAAATCAGAAAGGAAGAGAAGATATGAAAAAGTCACCGTTAACACAGTGCATGAAGGAAATGCGTAACGGCCAGACACAAGAACAATTGGCAATGGAGTTAAATGTATCGAGGGAATCAGTATCCAAATATGAGCGAGGGCATGTAAAAGTACCTGCTGATATATCACAAAGTTTGATGGCCAAAACGCAAAATCCTTGGTTCGCCATTGCCATCCGGAACGAATATACCAAAACAGGCCCAATACGCTTGAACGGTCCAAATTTTGACGGACACCGGTCAGCCATTCGTGAAAAGACGATTGAAGAGGTCAAGGAAGTTCTCGGCACACTTGAAGAATTTAGTTTCGCCAAGCCGCTGCAGAATATTTCGGAGTGGGAACGCCCTAATGTGGAATTGCTCGCCGAGCACATTGCCGAAGCGATCACTGCACTTGAACACACACTCGCTGTCTTATGTGAAGAAGCTGGACTCAGCTACAACGAAGTTTGGAATAGACATTATATAGAACTTCAAGCGAAAGGATATGTTCAATGATGATGGAATTGAACGAGCCAATGCACATTTACTTTTCAGTTTGTTTCTTAGTCTTTATTGCTTTCCTGATCTACCTGATGTGTAGAGGTATGGACCAGAACCTTAAAAATGAACAAAAAAATAGCAATTGATGCGTCCAACATCAATCGCCGAATTAATTAAGTATGTTACCTCAATTATATCGAGAGCTTTGGCTCTCGTCAATAAGACCAGGAGTGTCATCCCCTTTCGTTCCTGGTCTTATTGATGGGATTCAACCATCGGAAAGAGGGTGAAGAAATGAATGAGGAACTGGACTACAGCGAAGTATTTAAATTCATGCAAGAATTTCAAGTTGATTATTTGAACAGGTATCAAGAAATGATTATTGATGAACCGACCAATACTTATGTATCTATCAAGACTTGCAAAGATATGGATGATGTAAAAACTTTTGTAGTTTTTGCTCTATGTAGACCAATCGGAAAAGGCTTAGAGAAAAGAAAGGCTAACATGCTACTCAAACGAGTAAATCAGTATTTCGAAATGGACTTAACTCGCGAAGATATGCATTTGATGTACGGAGAACTTTGCTACTTAGATAAGTTTGAAAAGTTTAAAGACTTTATCAAACGAGGGTTTCCGATGCATGAATTACCTTATGAACACCATTAAAGAATGGAAGTGAACACATGACAGCTCAAGGACAAGCAGCTCTCAGCTTAGCCGAATTCGACAAATCAGCCATGATGGATGGCATTCGCAGCATGATTCATGAAGCGGCGATCACTGGAGCAAGATTGGTCTTCATCGTCAATGAAAAGCTTGGTACCACCAGGGAAGCCATTTTTATCGTCACACTTCTCAGGCTTCACGGATATGAAGTTAAGTTTCACCAGGAAGGCATCTCAATAAAATTGTGAAAGTAGGTGTACCTGAATGAGAAAAGCGTTTCATTTGTTTTTAGCCAAAAGAAAGCGGCAACTTGCTGAATCGAACCAATATGAAATGCAAAGCAGGTTAGCTTTGTCATCTGGAATGATCAAATAAATGAAAAGGAGTGTGAGTCATGAGAAATATTGAAAGTATGCAGGAATACATTGATGCCAAAGCATTAGAAAACCGCATGAATAATCTCTCTGATCGTTCAGCAAGAAGAATTGTTGACGAACTGATTAGCCGCACATGCTGGCATGCTGACGCACCAGTTAACAGAGAATGGCTGGAAAAAGAGATTGCTTCGCAAGAATCGGTTGAAAATGGATTTTTAAAGCTTGTAATTGATCATCCGATTGAAGATCACTTTGGCTCAGAGATCCGCACAGGAGATAAATGGTTTCAGGACGGAGCTGGCCGAGTGGTGTTAGAAGATAACGTTGAAGATTATCTGATTGAAGTAGCTCAAGTTGAATTTTGCAGGGCAATAGAATAAGCCGGCTGCAGAAGCAACCGGCTCACCGTCCCCATGTGGCGTGGAGTGACGTGTAAAGAATTTATATGCTGATTATAGCATATCTCGGGAGGAACAGTCATGAAAGTATCTGATGAACTGGTCGGCAAGAGATTTGGCAAACTAACATGCATACGGATGACCGGTCGCGATAATCAATATCGACAACAGTGGCTTTGTGAATGCGACTGCGGAAATGAAACAACCGTAATCGCCTCGAGCTTAAAAAGAGGTAGCACGCAAAGCTGTGGTTGTATCCAGAAAGCCGCTTTACTGAAAGCCAACACGGTACACTCTTTCTCTTCGAACGGAAAGGGACGGACACCAAGACTTTATTCAATCTGGCGGAACATGAAGCAACGATGCTTTAATCCTAAAGCTACAAAATACAATCGATATGGCGGCCGCGGTATCACGGTCTGTGAAGATTGGAGAGTTTATATCAACTTCCATAGGTGGGCAGTTGAAAACGGCTATCAAGACACGCACACGCTGGATCGTAAAAACGGTGACGGAAATTATGAGCCCGGCAATTGCCAGTGGGTTCCGGTCGCTATTCAAAACCTGAACAAATCGGATAATCGAGTTATTGAGTTTTCGGGTAAGAAGATGACTCTGAAAGAGTGGAGCGATTCTCTGGATATAAATTACACAACTTTACGAGCGCGTTTAGACCAATACGGATGGTCTGTTGATAAAGCATTTAAAACTCCTGTAGGAAAGAGGCGAGCACGATGAAAGAAATTAAATTAGAATGGCTGACTTTACGAAATTTCATGGGTGTTAAGGAATTTACTTTAAAGGCCAATGGTGAAGACTTGAAAGTTTTCGGTGATAACGCCACTGGAAAGACCACGCTGTTCTCGGCTTTTACATGGCTGCTGTTCGACAAGGATAGTCAGAACAAGAAGGATTTTGGCATCAAGACCTTAGAAAACGGCAAGGAAAAACATATGATCGATCACGAAGTCGAGTGTGGATTAACTGTGGATAACGAATCACTCACTCTTCGCAAAGTATATCGAGAAAAGTGGACACAAAAACGTGGATCCAGCGCGTCAGAATTTACAGGTCACGAAACAAATTACTTCTTAGACGGTACGCCATTGAAGAAAGGCGAATTCAACAAGCGAATTGAAACCATCGTTGAAGAAGAAATCTTCAAATTGCTTACTTCACCATCTTATTTTAATGAGCAAGTGAAATGGCAGGATCGGAGAAAGATACTCCTCAGCATCAGCGGTGAAGTCTCTAATACTGAAATATTTAAATCTAACAACGAGCTGAAAGGCTTGGAACTGATCCTGAAAGGCAAGTCCATGGAAGATTTCAGGAAGACAGTCAATGCCCGCAGAAAGGCAATCAATGACGAGTTGGACCGTATTCCAATCCGGATTAACGAAATTGAAAAATCTATTCCTGAAGGGGATGGAAATGTTCCGGAACTGCGTAAGCAAGTTCTACAGCTAGACGATGAAATCGAGGAGCTGCAGGGGCAGGTTAGCGCCATTAAGACCGGCAATGCAGTACTAACTAAGCAAGGTGAACTGCAGAAAGTTGAAATGGAGATCCATAACCTGAAACGCGAACTGGAAAGCGGTTCAAAGGATGAAGTGTACCGCTTGCGGGCCAAGCTTCAAGAAGAACAGTCGAATCTTCAGACATTCCAATCACGTAAACGTTCAGCTGAAAGCCAACAGCAGTTTAACCAAGAACAGATTCAACGTGTAGAAAAATCTTTAAGTGAATTGCGGAATCGGTGGCAAGAGCGGAGTAAAGAAGAATTCACTCATGAAGTTGAGTGCGAATGTCCAACATGCGGACAGGAACTACCGGAAGAAAAAGTGCAATCCGCCAAGGATAAGGCATTGGCTCAGTTCAATGCCCGTAAATCAACAGATTTAGGAAATATTCAGGAAGATGGAAAACGCGGCGCCGCAGAAAAGAAAAAATATGAAGATGAAGTGGCTCGACTGCAAAAAGAAATCGATGATTTAAGCGAACCTATTGCTGCTAAAGAAAAAGCTATTGCAAAACTCACAGAAGAACTTACTACAGTAGAAAGCAAGGTTCAGGATGCCTCAGAAAACCAACGCTACCAAGAATTGAATGAAACACGTGAACACTTACTTGACGGTATAGCAGAGTTAAAAGATCGAGCTGAGGATGCTGCTGGAGACATTGGTGATGAAATTACCGAGAAGAAAGCTGAACGCGCGGAATTAAATGCTGAAATTGCTCGATACGCCAATGTAAATAACTTAAAAGAGCGTATGCAGGAACTTAAAGACCAGGAAGAACAGCTAGCAGCTGAATTTGAAAAACTGGAGCATCACCTCTTCCTGACAGATGAATTCATTCGAGCGAAAGTACGGATTATGGAAGAAAAAATCAATGCCAAATTCAAATTCGCACGCTTCAAACTATTTGAAGAACAAATCAACGGCGGTCTGCAGGAAGTCTGTGAAACCGTGTATGAGGGAGTTCCTTACAGTTCCGGCCTTAACAATGCAGCTCGCATCAATGTCGGACTGGACATCATTAATACACTATCGGAATTCCATGGAATTAAAGCGCCAATCTTTGTAGATAATGCCGAAGCCGTTACTAAGTTGATCGATACCGAAGCCCAACTGATCAGCCTGGTCGTTTCTGAGCCGGACAAGAAATTACGAGTTGAAAATATTGAATTAGAGGAGGCAATTTAAGTGACGAATCAAGCACAGCAAAACCCAGAAAACCTGCCCGTTGAATCAAATAAGCAAAATGCAATGGTGACGAAAGTAGCTGAAAGGGTACAAAACATGGTTGAAAGAAACCAAATTAATATTCCGGAAAACTATTCAATTGTCAATGCGGTTCAAGCGGCCTACTTCAAATTAACCGAGGTTGATTTCAAGAAGAAAACTGCTCTGATCGACAGCGCAACAAAAGAGAGTGTCGCTTTTTCATTGCAAGATATGGCTATCCAGGCACTAAGCGTCGCTAAAAATCAAGGTTACTTCATTGTGTACGGAGACAAGATGCAGTTTATCCGTTCTTATCACGGTACTCAAGCGGTCATCAAGCGCATGAAGGGTGTAAAAGACATCTGGGCAAACGTCATCTGGACAGGTGAAGACTTCGAAGTAGAGTATAACGAGCGCGGTCAACTGGCATTCAAATCGCACAAAGTAGACTGGAAAGCTGCTACAGGCAAGAAAGAAGACATCGAAGGTGCTTACTGCATCATCGAACGTGAGGATGGAGTTCAATTCCTGACGGTTATGACAATGGCTGAAATTCAGACATCATGGTCGCAATCAAGTATGGCGACCGTTCAGAACAAATACCCGCAGGAAATGGCAAAACGGACCGTTATCAATCGGGCTGCTAAAGCATTCATTAATACTTCTGATGACAGTGATTTGTTCATCGGTGCAATTAACCGAACTACTGAAAATGAGTACGACAATGAACGGAAAGAACTGAATCCCGAGTATGAAATTAAGCAAAATGCAAACAAAGAAACACTGGATATAAAACCTGAGAAGAATCAGCAGCCGATAGTTGATATTGAATTTGATTCTGAAGAGTCCGCCTCTCAACCACAAGAACAACCCACATCAGAAGGTGAGTCGGAAGGACCTGGCTTCTAATGATTGAAATTACAACATTTGCTACTGGATCGAAGGGGAATTGCTACCACATTACGGATGGGCATACTCCTCTTCTTCTGGAGGCAGGAATCAGATTTAAAGACATTCAAAGAAAGCTTAATTTCCAGACCCGAGGCATTAAAGGCTGCTTAATTACACATGAGCATAAAGATCACTGTGGTGGTTTATCCGAGGTTTTGAAAGGCGGCATCGACTGCTACCTTTCACCAGGTACAAAACAGGCTTTAGGCATCGAACATCATCGTCTGAAAGCGATAGAAAACAAGAAACAGTTTCAGATAGGGACATGGACGATCTTGCCGTTTGACGTGCAGCATGACGTTTCAGAGCCGTTTGGCTTCTTATTGGCAAATACGGCAGGCGATAAATTGCTGTTTGCTACAGATACCTATTACATCAAGTACAAATTCAACGGCCTTACGCATTTGATGGTGGAATGCAACTACTCTCAAAAGATACTTGATGAAAATATTGAATCTGGGCGTACGCCAAAGATTCTAAGAAACCGGCTGATGCAGTCGCATTTCTCCTTAGAAAACATGAAAGAATTTCTGAAAGCGAATGATCTTTCAAAGCTTCAGGAGATTTGGCTGCTTCACTTATCAGACTCCAACAGCAACGAAGAACTGTTCCGTCAAGAAGTAGCGGAGCTGACAGGCAAGATGATTTACATCCCTTAGAAATGAAAAGGGAGAGTGAGGGCTCTCTCTTCAGTTTTTATAGCAAGTATGAGGAGTGGAATGGAATGAGCAAGTATCGGCAAGTGCAGGTGAGTTTTTGGACTGATGCTTTTGTTTTGGAATTAACACCAGAAGAGAAATACTTCTACATTTACCTTATGACCAACAGCAAATCTTCGCAGATAGGTATCTACGAATTGCCTAAGCGGATCATAGAAACAGAAACCGGATACAACCGAGAGACCGTCGAAAAGCTGTTAAGTCGCTTCATCGAATATGACAAAATCAGGTACCACGAACCAACGAAAGAAATCTATATTATCAACTGGGCCAAATACAACTGGAATAACAGTCCTAAAGTCGTCGCCAGAGTTCAATTGGAACTGAACGAAGTGAAACATCAACCTTTTGCACAAGCATATTTAAAAACTGCAAATAAAGTGAAGTCAGATAAGGTATCGATACAGTATACAAGGTCTATGGATAGTCCCGAGATACTCAGCCGTAAAGATAAAGAGAAAGATAATGATAAGGATAATAATAAAGATCAACAACAACAAGAAGAAACAGAACAAGAAAAAGTTGTTGCTGCTGATTCTCCCGGAATGGCATTTCGCTTCTATGAAGAAAATATTTCACCCTTAGTTCCTCATATCGGAAATCGATTATCCATCATGATTGATGAATCTTCTGAAGAACTGGTTTGTGAAGCCTTAAAGCGTTCTGTTGAAGCGAATGCCCGAAACAAAATGAACTTTACTGACGAAATCTTACGAAGCTGGCGTGATCAGCGAGTCAAAACGATGTCTGATGTTGTAGCTGCAGATAAAGAATTTGAAAGACGGAAGCGAGGGAACTCGAATGGAACCACTCCGAAACATAGTTCAGGACCTGATAACGAAGAATATGACGGACTCTCACTCTGAAGGCAAAGAATGCCCGCATTGTGGAGAGTTTGTACCGGCTATGGAAATCGAAGTCTTAGGTCGAAACCGATGGGTGCAGCCAGTCTGTAAATGTGAAGCGGATCTTCAAAAAGCCGAACTTGAAATTTATAAGAATGCGCAGCGCGAAAGAGAAGTCCGGGAGTTATTTTCGATCAGTGACTTGGGTGACCGGTTTGAAAATGCTAACTTCGATAACTTTGAATCTCGCCCGGGTGCCGAAAATGCGGAGAAGATTTCACGATACTATGCAGAAAACTTTAACGAATTCGGATTAGAGTCCATCTTGCTGTGGGGCATACCTGGTAATGGTAAATCACACTTGGCAGCTTCTGTTCATAATCATTTACGTAAACAAGGAAAAGTAGTGGTTTTCGTATCCATGCCGGATCTGTTGAAGAAAATCAAAAATACTTTTAATAAAGGGCATAACGAAAACGAACAGCAGATTCTGAAAGCCTTAAACACCTGTGACCTCTTGATTATCGATGACATCGGCGCAGAAAAGACAAGCGATTGGGTTCAGGAAATTGTATTCCTGATTATTGATAACCGATACCGTCGAAATAAGCCGATCATGGCCACATCAAACATGGAACCAAAAGAATTGGCAGGACAGTTAGGCAAGCGATCATATGATCGAATTTTAGAAATCTCACAATCTATTGAAAACAAAGCTACCAGTTACCGCCGTGTCGTAGCAAAAGAGCGTTTATCAAAATTTGATCACTTACTCAGAGGATAGGAGGAAGTCAGGTGAATAAAACACCAGAACAATACCGTGAATACATTCTAAACCTGTTACTGATGACTGCTGGCAGCTGGCAAGCAACTGGATGTAAAGACGAAGCCATTGAAAAGCGTTTCGAAAATCTTTTGAAAGAGATTCATCCAGACCGTGAAGTTGCTCTTCTGGCTTTTCAAATGCATATAGGCGGGGAGGTTGCAGCATGATTGAAATTAAAGAACCTTTGTTTCACAACTGTTGCGTGGCATGCGGTGTAGGACGCGGAGATAACACTCGAGAACTCATAATTGCGCAATATGAAAAACATGGAGAATTCATTTGCGAGCCATGTGAGAACTTTTTTGAAACATGGCTGCGGTCGGAAGAGGAGTTGACTTATAACGGCCTTGAAACTTTCGTTACTCCAGAAGCTATTTATCACAAAGATCACGGGCGGCCACTTGTTTGTGATCCGAAAAGCGCTTTCTTAGGATTCGGCGGAGCATGGATTTTAATCTCAAAACGCTATAAGCATAAGTACGGAACAAGCGTAAAACATTTCGTAGCAAATAACCTTTTTCACGACAGGAGAATACCGGAATCTTACCGTCAGAAACTAATTCATTTCCAAAAGATTGACTCCGAAATCCAATTCACTAATCTTGAAAACTTGAAGGAACTGAGGGATCAGCTTAATAAACTGCCATATCTGAAAGAGGGTGCCAAATGAAAACCATGTCATTAATAGGCGGAATCGATACTTACGCATTCAACAAACGCTTCCGTACAGAAGAGAGTCCGGCCGGAAGGTCTGTATTCTTCTTGGGGGCTAATGGACGGACTAACGAATTGGAACTCGCAAAAAGCATTATCAAAGAACATCAAGTCCTTACCGTTAAAGAAATTTATGTTGGACGTTCAACTTCAACTGTCGAATTTGAAGAGTTCCCAGGCAAAGAATTCAACACAGTAATGTTTGCGGATCTAGATGATTTAGAAGAGGACGAGGACCCAAATCTTCCCTTCTAATTTTTTTGAAAATCTCATTGTCAATATTTTCTTTTAACTTGATCATTGAAACCTTATGCAATGGAAAACAATTGAAGGAGGAAAAATGATGACTGTAAAAAACAAACCTGTCTTCCTAAAACGTCTCGCGGATCTTGTTGCAGCTCGTGCTGTGAAATACCACTGTGGTTTCCGAACCGCTTTTATCCAGTGGACATCAGAGGAAGAAAAGCAAGGCATAACTTACACAGAGCTGAATGCTTTCGTTATTTCAACGCAAAAAGGGGATTGAGTGATGCAACTGGATATGTTCAGAGAAATCATTGTAGACAATTTTGCCGGCGGTGGTGGGGCCAGTACCGGCATTGAAATGGCTACTGGCTTATCAGTCGATATTGCCATCAACCATGATCCAGCTGCTATTGCGATGCACAAGCTGAATCATCCGGATACTGAGCATTATTGTGAATCGGTTTGGGATGTGGATCCAGTGGAAGCTGTGAGAGGTCGCAAAGTAGGGCTTGCATGGTTCAGCCCGGATTGCACACATCATTCAAAAGCGAAGGGCGGACAGCCGGTCAAACAGGAAATCCGAGGTCTTGCATGGATTGCTGTGAAATGGGCGCTTGCTGTAAAGCCTCGAGTAATCATGCTTGAAAACGTGGAAGAGTTCAAAGATTGGGGCCCGATTGAAGGCGGCAAACCTGTCAAAGAAATGCGCGGCGTCACCTTTAACAGCTTTGTCAAAGCGCTTGAGTCGCTGGGCTATAAAGTGGAGTTTCGGGCATTGACAGCGTGCGATTACGGGGCACCGACCATTCGGAAAAGATTCTTTATGATTGCTCGCTGTGATGGTAAGCCGATTACATGGCCGGAACCGACACACGGAGATCCACAAAGTCCGGCAGTCCATATCGGTAAGTTGAAGCCTTGGAGAGCAGCCAGTGAAATTATTGATTGGAGTATAGGAGCACCATCAATTTTCGAGCGGAAAACACCATTGGTGAAGAATACGCTAAAACGGATTGAGCGAGGGCTCGAAAGATTTGTAGTGAAGAATCCCGAACCTTTCATGGTCCCTGATGTACACAAAGCAGCCTTCCTGATTAGTTACTACACTGAGCAGAGTGAGAAGGAAGTTCGCGGTCTATCATTGGATTCTCCTTTGCACACGATAACAGCGGGCGGTAATCGATTTGGATTGGTCACAGCGTTCCTGACAAAGTATTACGGCCAGAGTACGGCCCAGGGATTGTCAGAGCCGCTGCATACGATCACTACCAAAGATCGATTCGCACTGACAGCCATCAAGACGAACGGCTACCAGATCACAGATATCGGATTAAGAATGCTTCAGCCCCATGAACTGTTCGCTGGACAAGGATTTCCGAAAGATTATCTGCATCCCGGCACGAAGTCGGAACAAATCAAACGGGTTGGCAACAGTGTTCCACCGCCGTTTGCTGATGCATTGGTCAGAGCGAACCTGCCGGAAATGAGCGTTGAGAATTCAAGATACAAAGTGCCGGTAGCAAATTAATCAGGAGGTTCTTTTATGAGTCAACTTAGCTTATTTGATTTAGAGGACGAGGTCGACGAAGCTCCATTAGTTAAAACCACTCCTATTCCTTTGCCTGTAAAGCCGGTAAATGAATATCCAAAAACCAGTGAAGCAAGACCGGAGTTCTTTGAAAGAAATCCAGCGAATCCTTTTCTTTTTTACTGGCTGCATCTTAAGGGAGTGGAGCCAGGCGATATGATCAGTTACACAGAAGCTCAGAAATGGCTTGAAAGTGAAGTTGAAGAGCTACGCATATCAGAGGGATTGCGCTTAGATGATATGACCATCAGCATTCCTGAATGGAAAGGAAAACTGGAAGCGCAAATAGCGAAGAAAGTAGGTTTTTAAAATGGGTGGATGGCATGCAGTAACGTCAGCGGATCTCGAAAGAGCATTTGCCACTGGATTGTTAGACCGGCCAATGCCATCTGTTCAATGGCGATTGTGCAGCGGCTGCAAAGGCTCTGGAAATAAGTATCCGGAATACATTACCAATAACAGCGACTGCCCAACATGCGGCGGCCGCGGTACGGAGGAAATTATTGATGACTGAAATATATAAAGGGCCAATCGAGGAGGTCAAGATTATGGAGAAAGTTAAATTGACGAAGGAACAGGCGGATGCGATTGAAAATCGTTCTGATGTTGAATCTGCATTAAATTATCATGCAACAACCAAGTGGACTGACAAAAGAAATGAAAGTCTAAACCGCTTGACACTTGAACAATTTGCCCGAGCGTTATTAATCGGCTATGAAATCGAACCGGAACAGCCGAAGTTTCAGCTGGGAAGCGAAGTAATTGATGTTAATTCTAAAAACTGCCCAGTCATTACAGTGACAAATCAAGATGGAAAACACCTTTACGGATATTGGGGCAGTCATATTACAACTTGTGTTCAAAAGAAAAATGCACGTTTTGCTACACCAGAAGAGATTTTTTGGAAGAAAACGCTTGGTCGGGATGAAGTGGGAGCCTTTCATTATGGTGACATTGTTGTTACCGATTTGAATGTACCCATAAAAGTCGGAGAGTATGATGTTCCTGGCAGATTAATAGGGCTAGAGAGAACACTGAAATTTTATAGAAATAAGTCTCTAAATGGCATCTACCCAGCCGAATCATTCAAGGCTATTCCGGGTGATTCGAAGTGAACGAAAAATACGAAAAAGTCATAGCTGCTATACCTCACTGGACACCATCAAGAGACTGCCGGATCTTCGGCGTCTCGGCTATCCAGTCAATTGTGAAATGCACGCTACTTGAAGCCATTGAGATACGGGACCGGTTGGAATACGAGGGAGCCATACCGAACCGGCGTTACTAGTTGAGGTCTTGTGATATTAAACAAAGGGGCTGACGAAGATGGGGATATTTTTCACCGCAATCGGAATTTGTTTAGTGATCGGATTCATTTCATACAAGCTCAATGCACATTACCTGGACAAGGAAATCACGGCTTTTGAAGCTGCTGAAAAGCTTAAAGAAAGAGCGTAATGACGAAAAGTCGAGGTGATCATTATTAAAACGTTAACCAATCATATTAAGCCGATGGTAAAGATTTTTGAATCGATGCGCTATCACTATGAAGTCTCACATTTGTTTGAAGACTTCCTTGAACTGATAGCCATCACGATTTCAAATTCAGCAGACCGGCAGCAATACGAAAAAAGGGAAGCGCGCTATATGCAAATCATCGGCAAGTATAAGCCTGAAGAAGCAAACCTGTTCGCTAAGTTGTGGGCCATGCTGATCGTCGCACTGGAAGACAAGCCGGATGATTACCTGGGGCAATTGTTCATGGAACTGGAACTTTACAACTCATGGAAGGGCCAGTTCTTCACTCCTTCTGACGTAGCGAGAATGATGGCCCGAATGACACTCGACGAAAAGTTCGATGACATCATGAAAGAAAAGGGATATGTCACAGTCAACGAGCCGACAAGCGGCGGCGGGGTAACACTTATTGCGCTGTATGAAGAAATCAAAAAGCGCGGCTATAATCCACAGCAGGCGATGCGGGTAGTTGCTCAAGACATTGATATTAAGGCAGTCCACATGACATATATTCAGCTGTCATTGCTCGGCGTAAATATCCAGGTTATTCATGGAGACACCTTAACGCTTGAAACCAGAGGTGTTTGGAAGTCTCCAGGATACTTCTTATTCGCCGGCAGAGGGATAGGCGTAAAAGAGCCTGTGGAGTTAGTCGAAGTGCCGGAGATTGAAAGCATTGAAGAAATAACGGCATTCGAGAAGGTTGAACAGCTCACACTGTTTTAATAATGCGGACAAATAAGGACAATAATGCGGACAATGTACCGCAAGGTTGAACCAAAAGGAGTGGTCAATATGAAATGGGAAAATCTCAAAGAGCAAATCAAAAAGACAATCGAATATGGCAAAAGCACAGGTATGACAACGGAATTGGAGCGTGGCTTTGTTTACGGATTGGAAGAAGCATTAGACAAAATGAATGCTTTAGAAGAAGAGGAGAACAAGTAGTACGCACAAAAGAAGGGTGATTCTATGAACGTCCGACATTATAGAAATTACAAAAATAGAATATCTAAATGGTATTTCGTTTCATATAATTTCAGTCAAATTAGTGGATTAAGTGGCTTTGGCTCCATCGAACTACAACTTTCAGGAAAGCCTAATTTAAACGAAATAGAGAAATTTATACTCGAAAACGATTCTGAATTAAAAAACGCTATTGTCTTGAACATAGTTCCAACTAGAAAAAAGTACGCACATAAAGTGAAGAGGTGAAAAAGTGGAATTAGTAGTTTCCGATGTAACTTATGAAAAATTCTCAAAAGATTTTCCAGGCATCAGCAAGTGGGAACTTCAAAGTATCTTAATGCGTGTGAGGATGTTTTCTGAATATGACTATTGGAATCACTTTCAGACCTTTGATTCGCTGGCTTATGGAGAAAGTAGGAAAAAGAACTTGTATTTTGTTGAACGTAAAACGTATCTATTCTTTGTCCACTCTTTCGACATACAGTTGTACAAACTTCCCAGTGTCATCGAATTAAAGCCTAATAATGAAGGGGAAGTTTACAAGATTTATGAATAGTACGCACAAATAACGGTAGTGAAAAAGGGAGGAAGTAATTTGACAACTGCAGCAGAAACAAAGAAAGAGTTGACTGTCGGCCGCTATGAATTTTTCAAACAACAGGGGAGAACGGATGCCAGTATCGCAAAAAACTACGACATGGATCAGAACCAGTTGAACAAATGGAAACACGAAAACGGTTTGATCGGCAAAGACTACGGTCTTCGCGGTAAAAAATCAGGAACCATTAAAACTGTAAAAATCCAAGACGATGAAGTTAAGCCGCTGAAGGAAAACGATATACCGAAGGAACGTCTATCAGATTCATACAGCCCGAACAAGAAGCTTCAGGAGAAACTGGCAGAGAAGAAGCCGGCGGAAAAGAAGGAATCTGCTTCTGGTTGGGATCGTGTGAAAGAGTTAACCGAAGAAATGTCCGAGGACATGAAATCAGAGGTCCTGGCAACAGCTGAGAACATGACAAAGAAATATGAAATTAAGGCTTCAGAGCCAGTAGTCGAACAGTTTGATGTTTCAGATTCAACTTCGGAAGAACAATTACGTCAAAAAGTTGCCAAATTAGAAAAAGAGAAATCTTGGCTAGAGGAACAACATTGCAAGGACACCGATGAAAAAGAACTTCTTCGTAAAGAAGTGGAGAAAGCGAAACAGAATGCGCAATACCATGAGCTCATCCTAAAAGTTAATGCCGATGTGATATCTGAAAGGCACCGTCAGAATGAGAAATGGGGGCATCAGCGCCATACATTTGGCGACTGGCTAATGATTCTGACAGAGGAAGTTGGAGAAGTGGCACAGGCTATGCAGAAAGCCAAAGGTTGGGGCAAGGAAACGGATGCCAGCAACCTGTATGAGGAATTGATTCACGTAGCCGCAGTTTCCTCAGCAATTGCTGAACAGGTCTTGGAAGAACAAGAAAGTGTCTCGGGGCTGGTGACATGAAAACATTAACGAAAGGAACGCGGGTGGCCGCTACTTTTCGAATTGAGGATCTACTTAGCGAGAACTGCCGGAAGTGTGATGAAGCGACCACAAAGAACAAAACATGGACAAGTATTTGTGAGGAATGTCCTGTATTTGCAGAATTACGTTCATGTGGAAAGGTGCTGTCGGGACCACTCGAACAGGAACAAACAGAGGCTGCTAAAATGCGGGAGCTAGCTAAGAAAAACGGAATCAGTCTCCCGAACTATCACTCCCGGGTTAATCGCGGCATAGATCCTTATAGAGCTGCCACAGAACCGGTGAAATCTCGAAAGTAAAGGTGCGAAGGAAATGGTGTGCAATAGGTGCAATCGGAAATTAAAAACACTCAAAAGTATTGAAGCTGGCTATGGTCCGACTTGCAAACGGAAACAGGAAGAAGCCGATGCCGAATTCTTGCGGATCCAAATTACGATGGATGAAGAACTAGCTTATCAGGAAAAGGTGAAACGTTAATGCAATTACTATTTGAAATCATGGGCGATCCAGTCGCCCAGGGGAGACCTCGTGCCGGAAAGTCATTTTCCGGCAAAACGGTTCTCTATGATCCCGCGAAGTCGAGGGACTTCAAGCGATATGTTCGAATGGTTGCGGCGCAGCATGCGCCGAAGGAATTGATTGAAGGTCCGATTCACTTGAACGTTGATTTTTACCGATCGATTCCAAAGAAGTATCAGACTAAGCCGAAATTGGAATTAATCGAGAAGGGCATATTACTTCCGACCACAAAGCCGGATGTCGACAATTATATAAAAGGTGTGAAGGACGGCTTGAATAAAGTGATTTGGCATGATGACAGCCAGGTAATCAGCATGAACATTCGGAAATTCTACAGCATGGTGCCGAGGGTCGTTGTGCATATCACATATTGAGGGGGAGAGTTTATGACAGCAATTCTCTGGGGATTGGCCGCAGCCATATTCTTCGGTATTACAAACGCTATTGCTTATCAACGTGGAGCCAATACTGGCTATCGGGACGGACTGAAGACAGGGATTACGGCTGAATTCCAAAAGCTGCATCCGGGAGAATATAACATCATTTGGGGTGACGAGGATGACTGAGAGGATGAAGTCCATAACCGAAATCCGCAACCGCCCAGAAGTCTTGAAACTCTTAAAAGATTTGCACGGTCGAGGGTACCGGTATGTAGTCAGGGATAGGGAGTCGGAATGGTTACTCTGCTATACGCTGAAACCGAAAAAATATCGGGACACAAATTCTTGGGGGTATGTGGATCCAAACGCATCAGGAGTGAAAATGGCATATCCTTTCAAAAATAATGACATGACAGAAATCAACTGGACAAATAGAACTGCAAAACCGATAACGGATTTCATTTCTTAATAAACAGGCGAAGGAGGAATCGCCGTGAGTTACTATCTGTTCGAAGACGACACCTTGAAGCTGAACCTTATCTTTGAGGAGAATGAGTTGCAGGATTTTAAGGAAATGTGGGAGGCAGGCATCAGCGTCGAGAACATGGCCAAGAAGATGAAGCGGCGTCCATCGGAAGTTGTTTTACTAGTTATGGATCACGCTGAGAGAAGTTTGATTAAGAAAAGAGAGCAAGGAGTCTTCGGACTATGACTTTGAGGGAGGTCAATTATGACAACTAGAGACGAGGATATGATTGCTGAAATTGATTTGAGAGAGAACGCTGCTTATGTTGTGAAGGATGGAGTGGCGACTAAACTCAATCCAATGGAAAGCGGTACTGATGAAATCATCTGGAAACGCGGTATTGTGCTTGATGTTGTAAGGTCTCATCGAATCCGCTTAGGTCACAAAAAAGAAATTGGAAATAATGACTGAAAAATAGAATAGTTCGTCGGTTGGATATGGTATAATTAGATAAATTAGCAAGTCGAAAAAACCATATATTAATCCACTACGGAAGAACCGACTGGATGCAAATCAAGAGCAAACGCTCTCGATTTGTGTCCTTTTTTATTTGCCATTTTAGAAAGAGGGGTAGCGCTATGAAAATCTGGGCTGATGATTTGTTGCATGAGTATGGAATTGGGAAGAAGGATTTGGAACGGCGCCGCGACCAATTAGATCGTAAGAACTTTCTCGATAAGCAGGATCTCACCCAGATTAACAGCATGATTGAGAGCATGGCGTATTCCATGGAATGGATGGAGACCGGGAGACAACCTGGCACTTATAAAGGCATCGATATCAAGAGCATTTATCAAAAGCGCTCATTTGAGTCGATGGACATTATTCCGGATATTACCGAACAGCTGGAAGAAGGACCGAAGCAGCTTTACATGACGGCTGAGGAAAAGATTATTCTTGCAGATATTTTCGCTTCGTTTTCTTTTCGCGAAAGACAATGTTACATACTTCACGAAGCAAGCGGCATCAGCATGGGGACTATTGCTCAGGAATTAGGGCTCAGTAAAGGTTCTGTCCAATATTATATTCAGCAAGCAAGGAAGAAGGTTAAGGCGAGAGTCTCTTAATATTTGTTTACTTTGTTCCCTTACGCGTCCCTTACGTATGCCTTACGAATGAAGGGGAGAAAAAAAGAGGGGATGCCGGACGAACAGCAAATCCCTTCTCAGCCCCATATCTGATAACGGGCGAAATTAAGTGCCCGGCGATTGTTTTGATGACTCACGAAGCACATAGCGTGAAGGAGCGAATGCCTTTGAAAGACTTGGTAAAACGGAAGAAATCTGAATTTCGCTATTGCGTGGAATTAAGTAATGGGCAATTGCTCAATGTTTTCTTCTGGCGTAATCAAGCCGTCATCATGGGAGAAAACATTATCTCCTGGCAAGTCGGAGTCGTCATTACTGAAACGAGGAAGCAAGCAAAGAAATGGTTCTTATCAGCAAAGAATCCTTACGACTCAAAATCAACCGGTCGTTGCGGTCTCGAAGGAATTAAAAGAGCAGCAGAAATCATTTTAGATTTCAGAGATTCGATGAAGACCAATGAAATGCTGTTTGTAGGATTTGAAGACTCCAAAAGACAGTCTGCTTACCGTCGATTGAAAAAATACGGGTTCAAAGAATACGAAGAAAACGGAGTAGTCAGATATTACGCTTCTCCAAATCTTATTGATCGTAAGTGGATTGAAGAATAAAGAAATGTATTTAAGAGGGGGCGGCAGGTGATGTAGATGGCCAGACAAAGAGATCCGCGCAGAGAAGAAGCCTATCAGATTTGGAAAGAGAGTAACGACTCTAAAAAGCTGAAAGATATTGCTGAGGAATTAGGTGTCTCGGACACACAGATTCGAAAGTGGAAAAGCCAGGATAAATGGGAACCTTCGAAAGGGAACGTTACTAATTCGAAAAGTAACGTTACTAAACCCAAAGCAGAGAAGATAGTGACGATTGAAGCGGATGGTCTTAATGATCGACAACAACTGTTCTGTCTTTATTATCTCAAGTACTTCAACGCTACTAAGGCTTATCAGAAGGTTTATGAGTGTGCGTACTCCACCGCAATGGTTGAGGGACATCGGCATCTGAGAAATCCTAAGATAACAGCCGAGATAGACAGAATGAAAGAAGAGCAAACTTCAGAGATTAAGTTGAGTGTAAAAGACATCCTGCAGAAATACATCGATATTGCATTTTCCGACATTACCGACTTTGTGGTTTTTGGTCGAGATGAAGAAGTCGTTTATGACGAAAACGGAAGGCCGAAGATTGATGCTAACGGAAATGTGAAGAAACAAACATTCAGTTACGTCCACTTGAATGAATCAGTTGAAGTCGACGGAACAATCCTGACAGAAGTAAAAGAAGGCCGCGACGGAGTATCAGTTAAGCTGGCCGACAAAATGAAAGCCCTCGAAATGCTATCCAAATATTTCGATTTGCTGTCTGATAAAGACAAGCAGAAGCTGCAGGAAGAAAAACTCAAAGCCGATATCGTCAAAGCTCAAGCCGAAGCAGAAAACATCAAGCGAGACAACGACGGCAGTGTGAGCAAAGACTGGGTATCTGCATTGAAAGATGTGGCTGATCGCAGGAAGCAAATGAGAAGTGGTGAAGCAAATGACCACTAAACCATATAACGTCCTGGTCGACTTGATTGAAGTCTATTGGGATGATCCTGTCGCATTTGCTGAAGACATACTGGAGTTTTATCCGGATGAATGGCAGAAGAAAGTACTAAATGATTTAGCGCATAACCCAGCCGTCTCCGTCCGCTCCGGTCAAGGTGTTGGTAAAACAGGGGTAGAGGCTGCGGCAATTCTTTGGTATTTATGCTGCCGGCCAAACCCAAAAGTCATTTGTACCGCTCCAACGCGTCAGCAATTGAATGATGTTCTTTGGGCCGAGGTTGCCAAGTGGATGGAGAATTCACTGGTGAAGAACTTCCTCAAATGGACGAAGACGAAGGTTTACATGATTGGCAATGAGGAGCGATGGTTTGCTACTGCCCGGACAGCTACGAAGCCTGAGAACATGCAGGGCTTCCACGAAGAGTACATGCTTTTCGTCGTTGATGAAGCTTCAGGTGTAGCGGATAAAATCATGGAAGCAATTCTCGGTACCTTATCGGGGCTAGAAAATAAGTTGCTGATGATGGGAAACCCGACGCGGACCAGCGGCGTGTTCTACGATTCTCATCACAAGGATCGGATGGATTACAAAACTCATAAGGTTAGCAGTTGGGATTCCCCAAGGGCGAGCAAAGATAACATTGAACGGCTTATCCGGAAGTACGGCAAGGAATCAGATGCAGTACGCATTCGGGTATTCGGAGAGTTTCCTAAAGCAGAGCCTGATGTATTCATTCCCCTTGAACTACCTGAGACAGCTGCTGAAACCGTAGTAGAACCTCAGAGCAGAGTATTGCATCTGGGAGTTGACGTTGCCCGTTACGGTGATGATGAAACAGTCATAGCACCGCGCATAGGTGGCCGGTTGTTTGAGTTGCAGGGGTATCACAAACAAGGCACATCGGAAACATCCGGTCGCATTATTGAAACCGCTCGCCATTACCACAGGCTTTACCCGCTAATTAATGATGTAGTGGTCAAGGTGGATGATGATGGTGTCGGTGGAGGTGTAACAGATCAATTGGAAGAAGCGCTTCGCACAGAAGTATTTCCTTTCTCCTTCCGTATCCAACCAATAGGTAACGGAAGACGCGCTGAGGACTCGGAGCACTACGACAACAGAGGTACTGAAATATGGGCGACTGTTCGTGACTGGCTACAGGAGAACCTAAGCCAATACTTACAAGGCAAAGAGCCCACAGTGCAGTTTCCTGATGATGAGAAGCTGATCCAGCAATTAACTACTCGGAAGTATCGGATGACAAGCAAAGGCAAAATCGCATTGGAGCGGAAAGAGGATATGAAGAAGCGCGGCCTTGAATCTCCCGATAGAGCGGACGCCGTTGCGCTTGCATTTGCATCTGATGAAGAAATGCCTTGGACTTATGAGCGTCCGAGTGGTTGGTAAAAATAGAGAAGTGGAGGTGAGACGATGACCATTGTGTATACGAAGAAGAAATTCCCGCCTGAACCTTTCGCTGATGACTACGAAAAAATGCAATATTATCGTGAGCTCTACGAAGGGAATCATGAAGACATTTTCCCGCGTGCCCAGGATATTGGCAATCAAACAAAAGTGGCAGCGAGAAATCTTACAGTAAAGCGGAATAACAATCGCTACAGCATCAAAGGGAAGCTGATCGACAAGTCTTCAACTCAGCATTATGTAATTGTGAACCTCGCTTCTTCTATTGCGGAATTGCCAGCTGACTTGATTAACAGATCCCTAGGCAATATATCTGCTGATGAAGAAGTCGATAAAGCGTATCTAGATTTCATTGCAGCTGTAGTCAAAACGTCGAAGGTAAAAAGTAAATTGTGGGCGGCCATTGTTTCACATCAGGTTGATGGCGGTGTCGCTTACCGGATTCGACGCACTGAAGCTAAAGGTGTTTGGTTTGAGTGGAAGGAAGCAGACATGTACTTCGAACACGAAGATGGACTCGGTGCCGACGTTTCTTGGTTAGAGGAGCGCGGCGATGAAAGCTATCTTCGAGTGGAGCGGCAGAGGCTCAGCAATGGAAACCTTTACCTCACACAGCATGTTTTCTTAATGAACGGTACCGAGGTCGATGAGGAGCAGGACTACGAGCAATATAAACTCGATCATCAATTAACCGAACCGGCATCTTTCGAAGTTAAGAACATGAATGAGTTGATGTGTGGCTACTTAGCAAATGATGAAACATTATCACAGCCGCGCGGCCGCTCAGGTTTACGGAACGTGGATGTCATCCAGGAAGAAGTGAACTGGACCATCACACGCGATTCAATCGTTTTCGAGAAGCATGGTAAGCCAAAGCTCGCAATACCTAGTCGATTATGGGAAACGGTAGCTGGCAAAAATAACAAAGATTATGGCGGCCGCTTTGTCCGTAATTCTGATATCGAAGTTGTATCTTATGACGAAAAGAACGGAGCAGTGCCCATGTATATTACATGGAACGCGCAGACCGAACAATCATTTAAGCATGTGTCCAGATTGATTGAATATATGATGGCCGTTTCTAAAACTGCTGCTACTGCTGTTGGTCTTGGTTCGGCTTCTGGCAGTATGTCAGCAAAAGCAATCTTGTATGAATGGATTCAGTCAGTCATCAAGTCAGAAGCTATCCGTGACAAGTTTGATGAAGCCATTAAAGATGCATTACGAAAATGTGCATTACTTGAGAACTCATTAGGCAACACCAGTTTTAAGGTAGCCGATCCGATCATTGATTGGAGAGATATGCTGCCGAAAGCACAGTCTGAAACTGGCGAGGAAGCTTCCAAGAAATACTCTGATGGTGTTCAATCACTTGAAGCTACTGTCCGCGAGATTCATCCAACCTGGTCGGAAAAAGCAATTGCTGATGAAATCAGGAAAATTCAGGATGAGCAAGTGGTCAATTCCATGAATCCTACATTTACGCAGCCACCGAGAACAAGAATAGGTGAGGGCAATGAATAAGAAGATTGCAATTCTTATTGCTTTGTATGAGCAATCGAGTCAAAACATCCTAGAAGTCATCCACTCAATTAGTGACGGCCTATCAAAAAGGCGCCAACTTGAATTACTGCAGCAGGCACAAACAATTGTTGCGGAAGCACAAGGTGAATCTAGTGAATTAATTTTAGATATTATCGAGGCGGCATACAAACTAGGTTCAAGCGAAACAGTGGAAGAGTTGAAGGTGCAAGGCGTCCGGAATGTACAAGGGAATTTCTCGACTGCCATACATCGAGAAGCAGTTCAAAACATTACAGACGACATGTTCTACACGATTTTAGAGGCAACTGACCATATGACTGCCGATGTGAAGGGACGGCTTGAAGAGATTACTCGGAGAGCCAACCAGCGTTCTCTGATTGAAGGTCAGACTCGACGTGAGGCAACAGCTCTTGCAGTCGCTGAAGCTACAGAAAGGGGCATTACCGGCATTATAACTGCAAACGGTGCCCGTGTTCCTGTCGACAAGTATTTGGCGGGGACGATTCAGTATTTTCAACGCAAAGCTCATGTCGATGGCGCCATTAATCGTATGACGGAAAACGGACAGGATTTGCTATACGTCAATAGCGTCGGGATAACTTGCTCCATATGTGCTCAATATCAAGGCAGGGTCTACAGCATAAGCGGAAATGACCGTCGATTCCCTAGATTGGATAGGCGGCCGCCTTATCATGGTCATTGCGTTCATAGTGCTTATCCCTGGAATGAGGAATATCAAACGGCAGCGGATGTATCTGAAATGCTCATCACATCAAATCGGCCATTCGTCGATAATCGAAGCGAAGCCAATATTAAAAAATATGAAGAGATGCAGCTGACAACATCCAGAAAGAACGAAACCCGTAAACAATGGATGCGCTACAAATCGAGAATGCCTGACTTACCTGATTTAAAAACATTCGCCAGCCACAAAGCGCGTAACACTCAGAAGTTCCGTGATTGGCAGGAGGACTTTAGAAGATTTGGAACGATGATTTAATAAGGAGCTGGTTAACATGGAAGCCACATGCGATAAATGCTCAAGGAAATTTGAAATTAAGATGAAAAAACGTACTCACGGGATTGACATAACTGAGCACTACTTCATCTGTCCTAAATGCAAAAAGCGGTATACCTCTTATGTGACGGATCAAAAAGTTAGAAGCCTTCAAAAGGAAGTTCGAATTTTGAGCAAAGAATTAAGAGAACATGCTGCATACAGTTCTCCAGCCACGTACAAGGAAAAAGTCGATGAAGTAGATAAAATGCATAAAGAAATAAAAAAGGCCATGGAAAAACTTAAGGCTGATATTACTAAACCGAAAGAGTAGGTTCCATAGTTTTGAAAGGGGTGATGGATTTGTTTTCTTGCATGTCAAAATCATGAAAGGCTGGTGATCCACCATCTTCGAGCTATCGGTTAAATAGCAAGGGAACGCAAGCCATCGTTTGGGGCGACCGCATGACACGGGACTGGCTGGGTTAGCGTGTCACTAATTCTGTTAGAAGGAGTGAGTGATATATGGTACCAGAATTAAATGGATTCTATCCAGGTTCATACGCAGGAGCTAACTTCTTGCAACCACAAAACAATAAAAAGTGGTTCAAAGAAACCATGCAAAAGAACAGAAAGCACCGTCCGAAGAAAAAGTAGTTCAATAATAAGATCACATGCCCAAACCTACTGATGGCATTAATAAAAGCTGCTATGGAATCTATAGCCACACTGACGGCTTTAAACAGGAGGAACTATGAAACTATACATGTTAATGATCTTCGCATTCATCAAAGGGCTTTTTGTTAGAAATAAAGATAACCATGTTGATTTCTATCCTAACGAACCACTGAAGCTAGACCTGCAATTCTTTGCTGATTCAGGTGACGGTGGAGATGGCGCAGGCGCTGGTGATGGAGGAGACGGCGGTGATGGGACCAACGGCGGCTCAGGTTCAGGTGATGGCGTTGATAGTAAAGACAAGCCATTCGCTGAATTCAAAACCAAAGACGATTTCAATAAGCGTCTTAGTCGAGCAGAAAAAGCGGGTCAAAAAGCTTTAGCGACAAGCCTTGGCTTTGATTCAGTCGAAGCAATGCAAGCTGCTATTAAGCCTCCTGCAGATACGAACAAAAAGCCGGGTGATTCCGGAGAGCCTAACATTGATGAAATCGTTGAAGAGAAGTTGAAGGGCGAGAGGGAGAAAACCTTTAAACGCTTGCTGAATTCCGAGGTTAAATTGGTGGCAAATAAACTCGAATTTGCTGATTACGAAGATGCGCTTGCCTTAGCGGATCTATCGGCTGTTAAAGAAGATGACAAAGGCGACCTTGTAGGAGTCGAAGCTGCACTACAAGCATTGGCGGATAAAAAACCACATCTGCTCAAGAATACAGGTGGCAATAATTTCGGGGCTGATGTAAACAACCAGAAGAAGCGGACTGAAAAAGAACGCTTGGAACAAATTAAGAAAGAAGCCCAATCACGTGGGGTTTCTGTCTCTGCTGCAAACGATCCTTGGAAACGCAATTAAGAAACGGAGGAACTCTAAATGAATTTAAACCCAAAAGCACAATTCATCGTATCGGATGAACCTGAAATCCTAGCGAGCTATGAAGTGGTTCGCGAAGTCATTAACGGCATCACAATTGATTCAAGTGCAGTAACGGCTACGGATGGCAAGAAGACAATCCAGAAAGGCATGCCTTTAGCCAAGCTTGCAAATGGTAAGTATGTTCCATATAACCCGGCAGGAGTAGATGGTTCACAAAGCCCTTCTGTCATTTTGAAAGCAAGTGTAGATGTGACTGATGGTGATCATGTTGTAGGTGGATACGAAGTCGCGAAAGTCATCACTGAACGGATTCCAGTTGCTGTTGATGATGCACTTCGCGGGAAAATGCCGCTTATTACTTTCTCTTAATCAAATCAAATTTATGAAACGGAAGGATGGTTTTAATGCCACCAGAATTATTGAATCTTGAACAAGCTCTTTCAAGTACTGAGCTTTTAACTTACTCACGCAATATTGCTACACCGAATACGTATCTATCTGATCTTTTCTTCCCGGCCCGCGAAACTTCTGAACTGACTGTGGATGTCATCCGCGAAGGTTCACGATTGCCGGTAATGGCCCAAATTGGTGAACTCGGAACTCAAACAGAATACGGCAGCCGCGAAGGAATGACCGGTCAACGTGTTCAAATCCCTAAAATCCAGCGCGGTCGTGCAATGGATGAGAAATTGGTTCGTTTGCTATTACAAAGCGGTCTCCGTTCAGGTGAATTATCTGAAATCCGCCGCACACAGCTCGATGATGCAGCTTATGCAGTCGACGCAATCAAAGCTCGTAAAGAATGGATTGCGATGCAAGCCATATCAACTGGTAAAGTTTCATACACAGAAGGCGGTGTGATCTTCTCAGCTGACTTTGGCTATGAAGATACTCAGAAACCTGTACTTAGCGGTACTGATCTATGGTCTGACACAGTAAATGCCACGCCGCTTGATGACATTCGTCGCTGGGTTGAAGAAGCTGCAGACAAAGGCATTGTCCTTTCACGAGCAATGGCTTCACGTAAAGTCATTGGCTTCTTGCAACAAAACCTAAGTGTGCGTAAAGCCTACCACGGTGATCCGTCAGGTACGGCCAACCCGCCGCAATTGAGCCCAGGGCAGCTGGAGACTTTGTTGGTTTCTCAAGGCTTGCCGCTTGTAATTGCTTACGATGCTCAGGCTCGCACTGAGAACAAAGCATTATCAAACGGTAAGGTTAGCTTCTCGTCGGTTCGTATGATGCCGCAGGACCGTTTTGTATTGCTTCCTGATGGCGCTCTTGGTGATTACCTGTGGGCGAAAACTACTGAAGAAATGATGAATGAAATCGATGCTGTTGATACAGACGAAAACGGAATTTTTGTTTTCCGCAAAGTCAATGAGCATCCGATCCGTGTGGAAACAATCGGTGTAAACCTTGCGTTCCCGGCATTCGGTCAAAACGATTCAGTAGTAGCTGCTACAGTCATTTAAGGAAGGCCCCTTCTTGGGGTCTTACCTATTTTAGAAAGGAAGTGTCCAGATGGATCTTAAAGTTTCTGCAAATGTAAAACATAATGGCAAATGGCATGAACCAGGCAATGAATTGAAAAAAGTAAAGAAGGAAGACGGCGAACGTTTAATTTCTCTTGGTATTGCTGAGGAAATCAAAGAATCCGAAGCAGACAAAAAGGCACGCCTCGAAGGTGAGCGGCAAGCGGCAGAAAAAGAGAAAGCCGAAGCTGAGGCAAAAGCCGCTGAAGAAGCCGCTAAAGCTGAAGAAGAGGAAAAAGCAAAAGCCGAAGCAGATAAGAAAGCATCGAAAAAAGACGAATCCGGAAAGTAGGTTTTAATAATGCCTACAGTTGAAACTGTGAATGTATGGATAGCATTAAATATTCTGGATTCCCAGGCTTGGGACGAAGCTATTAAGAAAGATTTAGCGGTAGTCCAAGCTTCGCGGAATTTAGTCCGTTGGTATCCAGAAGAGCCTCTAACTGATGAAACTGTTGCCTACCAATCAATCTGGGAGTTACAAGGACTAGATCCAGCTCTTAAATACCAGAAGCAGGGTGTTAAAGCAGTTACAGACTCGGGTGAGAGAATTGATTACAGCAAACGAGATAAGGTTTCACCGGATGTCCGAGACCTTTTGGGAGTGCCTATCTTTGAACTTGCTGCTTCAGAAGAAGACGAAGTACTTCCACCACAATTTGGCGGTAGTTTGTTATGAGTCTTTTTGGATATCCGGCAGATATCATTCATAAGAAAGCCACGGTTGATGCTTGGGGAAGAGTCAGCTGGTTCGTTGATGAAAGTAAAAAAGCTAAAGTTATTGAAGAACAGAAAATCATTAAAAATGCTCAAGGTGAAGAAGTGCAGTCAAATATTGAAATTCATCTAGAAGGTGCTCAAAAAATCGGTGCAGCTGATCAGTTTCTTTATAAAAATCAAATGGGAAAAGAAATCACCATTCGTCCACTTCATTATGAAATCAAAAAAGTATTGGGTACCGATGATGTGAAAAAGGTGATTGTTTATGGCTGATAACGGATTCTCTTTCGAACTTTCAGGTATTGATGAAATGACGGATATTCTGAACCAAGAAGAAATTGCTTTCTTTAAAAACCTTGATAGAGTTTTAACTCGTTTGGCTGAAAAGGTCATACAAGATGCTCGGCGTTTGGCGCCTATCGATTCAGGAGATTTAGAAGCAGCACTTGATATTGGAACTGTGAAAACAACTTTAGCCACCACTTTCATCGACTTTGGAGTAACGGTAAGTCCAGAAGTTGCTCCTTATGCTTGGGCGCAACATGAAGGATTCCGTAAAACAAAATCTGGACAAGTGGTAAATTTCACACCTGGACCAGCCACGATGAGTAAAGGGCCGCATAAAGGCTTTATGCCAGGTAAGAAGTTTTTGCAGCATGCCATAGAAATTAACGAACAGACCGTATTGAGGGAGTTGGCAAATGCCATGGAATTTGGAGGTGGTGTTATTTGAGTGGAAAAGAATTTATTGCATACTTAACAAGTTTGAATTTCAATGTTTTCCCCGACGCTAATCACCTTCCAGATGTGGATGAAAGTCAGTTGCCTGCCTTATTTGTTTTCAATACGGGTGGTTATAGCAGCGACCCGGACTTGCCCATTCAATATCCCTCTTTTCAAGTAGTAGTCAAAGGGAAGAGTCACAAACTAAACCCATTGGAAATGGAAAAGACCGAAGCGTTGGCGAAAAAGTTAATTAACAGTCTGGACCAGAAAACAAACTACCGGATAGGTGGAAACACTATTTACTACAGTCGAGCTCAACAATCTAATCCAATTCCAATTGGATTAGACATTCATGACCGGCCAACATTCTCGACGAATTTTAATTTCAAGCTACAACCTAATGTGAGAGGAGCAATATAAATGGCAAATAATCAATACATCGATGTACCACTCGGCCCAGGAATCGTAGAATATTACGATGGATTAGAAGGAGCAGATCCTACAATTTTCGACATTACAAAAGGTGGTATTGTCTTTTCTTCAGCATCGACAAAGCACGATGTTACGGTAGATCAATACGGTGACACGATTGTTAAATCTGTTTTTAAAGGACGTTCTTGCCAAGTGGTAATTCCCTTCGCACTAAACGACCTAAAGAGAATTGCGGCGGCTACACCTAATAGTGAATACATCGAAGATGCAACTGATCCGACAAAGAAGCAGTTGAAAGTGTATTCGCAAGCTGGCCATAATATGACGAAAAATGCACGTAAATTAATTGTGAAGCCAACTGATCCAGAAGCTACACCAAACGATTGGATTACAATTCCTTTAGCCTCACCAATTTCTGATCCTGAATATACTTACAATGCTGAAAATGAACGTATTGCGAATTTAACGTATGTAGGTTATCCAGACTTATCTCAAAAAGGTTTGTTGTATGTAATGGGAGATGTTACAGCAATTCCTGCTGCGCCAACCACACCTTAATAAAATCAAATTGAAGAAAGCCTTCCACTTGGAGGGCTTTTTTATTATTCCTTAAGAAACGGGTGAAATAAATGAACGCATTAAAGCACTTATTAACTAATAAAGATGTGGTCTATTTAGGGGATAAAAAGGCGCACGTTAAAAAGTTGACGCCTGCACTATGGAAAGAAGTGTTCTCGGCAATTGATATGCTTCCGGGATTAGCTTTTCAAGTTATCACAGCTCCCAAAGCAAACTTAACCGCTTATCTGATCGAAGCTTTTGATCTAGCGCTTGAAGAAATGATTGAAATCGTTTCGAAACTTAGCGGTATTGAATCAGATTATTTATTCAATAATGCTGGATTAGATGAATTGATTGAATACGTATTTTATACGGTTAAGAAAAATCGCCTGGATGAAGTTTCAAAAAACATAAAGGGCCTTCTGCCAAAACATCAGGTGGACCAGCCGGAGGAACCGGAAACACGGGAGAAGGCCGTTTAACTACTGATGACTTTTTATTGAATGCCAGTTCGATATTAGGGGTTACGCAAGTGGATATTGAAAACAACTTTTATATGGTAGATATTCCAGTATTAATTGAGAAGAAAAGGACCGAACAAAATCTCGAGAAGATCACTTTGCTGAATCTGATGATGGCTTCCAATAACAGAACGATGGAAGACAAAGAGTACAGAAGCTTTATCAAGCCTTTCCTGCCTAAAGGTTCAACGGCAGATATGAATAAATTCGACCGCGGCAAAGTGGAACAACTGAGAAGTATGCAAGGGTAGGAGGTGGAGAAATGTCGGCAAGTATAGGTGAATTAAGAGGGCGAATTACGATGGATGCGTCCGGGTTCAGAGAACGAATGGGTGAAGCCCGTTCAGAGTTGAGCAAGACATCCAACTCCAGTAAGAACCTGACGCGTGACTTCGAAGGCATTCAAAAAGCTTCTTTAGTTGTCGGTGGTGCAGTCCTTGCCGGTATTGGTGGATCTGTGAAAATTGCTGCAGATTTCGAGAAACAAATGAGTCGTGTAAAAGCTATTTCGGGGGCTACGGATTCCGAGTTTCAAAAGTTAAAAGAAACTGCTATGAACTTAGGTGCTACTACATCTAAATCCGCATCAGAAGTTGCAGTTGGTATGGAAGATATGGCTGCTATGGGCTTCAACGTTAATGAAGTAATGGCTGCTATGCCTGGTGTAATCAGTGCAGCTGAGGCATCAGGATCGGACCTTGCGTTAACATCCGGAATTGTGGCATCAGCATTGAATGCATTTCAAATGGAAGCTTCAGATGCATCGAACGTAGCTGATATTTTAGCTATGACCGCGAACGTTTCCGCAGCAGGCATGGAAGACATGGGCTATGCATTGAAATATGTGGGACCAGTAGCAAGTGCTCTTGGAATATCTCTCGAAGAAGTATCTGCAGGTATTGGGGTAATGACCAATGCTGGTCTCGATGGTTCTTCAGCAGGTACAGCTTTACGAGCGGCTTTACTCGCTTTAAATAATCCGGCAAAGGCACAAGAAAAAATCATGGACGAACTCGGTTTCTCTATGCGAGATGCAGAAGGGAATGCTAAAGGTCTATCGGAAATCGTGAGGGATCTTCAAAAAGCGACAGAAGGTATGACAGAAGCAGAAAAAGTTGCTACTGTTGCGAAATTAGTAGGTACTGAAGCGTCAGCAGGAATGATCTCGCTAATGGCCGCTGGACCTGAGACTATTGATAAAATGACTGAAAGTCTTGAAAACAGTGCAGGAGCTGCTAAAGAAACTGCAGACATTATGATGGATAATGTTCTAGGTGCCTGGGAGGAATTTGGCGGTGCAATGGAGACTCTTGGAATAAAAATCGGAGATGAATTCTTACCGATATTCAAGGAAATCATTGAACTTGGTAGTGAATTTGTTGAGTGGATTAGTGAATTTGATGGAGAAAGTATTAAATTGACTCTATCTTTTGCGGCCATAACTTCAGGTATTGCACTAGCCCTTTCTACACTCGGTAAATTATCTATTGCTCTATCTGCTTTTGCTCTTACACCAGTTGGAGCAGCCGTGATTGGTATTTCATTATTAAGCGGAGTAGTGGGGACGGCTATATTAGCGAAAGAAGGCATGAATGAAGTGACGCTAGAAACAGCCGATGCGCTTGTTGAGGAACAAACACAACTCCAAAATAGCGTTGCTCGATTTGATGAATTGAAAGGATCTATGTCACTTACTGGTGACGAGCTTCAACGATTTGTTGATATTAATGCCCTGATGAAACAAACCACAGACCCTGCTATCCTTACGGCTTTAAAAGACGAACAAGCTGCATTGCTTGAAAAATCCACTTTAACTAATACGGAATTTGACGAATTTCTACAACTCAATAATGATCTGATTGCTGTTATGCCAGAGGCTACTGTAACAATTAGTGATCAAGGTTATGCATTGTTGGACTCTACTGATGCCGCCAAAGGGTTGAATGCAGAGATGGCACGCAAGATTGAGCTTGAGCTAGAAGCACAGTTAGCAAAAGCGGAAGCTAATGAAGCGGAAAATCTACGGACTCAGAAGCAGCTGCAAGAAGAGATTAATGGGTTGGCTGAAAATAAAGGGATTCTTGATCAAACAATATTGACTGCGCAAATTTCGCTTAATGATTATCAAAGGCAGTATAACGAAGCGAAAGCAGCAGGAGACGATCGTGAAGCAGTTATGTTGGAAGGGAAAATATCACAGCAAGAAGCGGTAATTGAAGGCGCCAAACGTGAGAAAGCTGAAGAAGCTGAATTGATCATTAAAAAAATGGAAGAACTTGACCTAACTAATGAACAGATAGGCAAGCTTCAGGAAGCTAAAGACAAGATAGCTGAGATTACACTAGCGCAAGTTGGTTTAAACTCTAAAAAAGGTGAAGAACTTGAAGCCATAGATAATGCAAAGCTTAAATTAATACAAGAACGCCGGGAACTTGAAAAGAATACACCTGTTAGCGCAAGGAATACAGGGGAGTATCGACAAGCTGTGAACGCAATTAACGATAAGATTTCTGCGCTTGAAACTGCTAGGCAAAAGGTGTTTGACATAACTGGCGCAGCTGGTGCAATGAATGCTGAATTAGGCAAAGGCATCTCAAAAACCGTAACGATTCGAACAGTCGGCGGGACTGCAAGAAATAAAGGCGGTCAGTCATTAAAACGGCTGCCGGATCTAGATTACCATTCAGGTGGAATTGCAGGTCGTCCATCGTTACCTAAATTGCATTCAGGCGGTCCAGCTTTCAGCGTAATGGATAGTTTAAACTCCATGCTTAATGCTCCAATGCACAATGAAGTTGATGCGCGGTTACTTAGAAATGAAATGGTGCTGACTGAATCTCAACAAGCGAATTTGATGAGGTTCATTGATGCTGGTCATACTCAGAATACGAATGAAGAAAACGGAATAGAAAATACCCGGGAAATCGTTCAGACGCTCCTAAGAATTGCGGAAGCTACGGAAGCGGGTCATGACATTGTAATGAGTGAACGAAAAGTCGGACAGATGGTAGCTCCATACGTTAAGGAAAGCCAAAAATTGAAACAGGAATTGAAAAGCCATCATAGCTAAGGGAATGAGGTGATATTATGCATGGCAGAGGAATGAGTTTTGCAGGTGAAAAATGTAAAGGTGTTTCAGTAATCTCGCTTAAAGTCGGAAGAATAGCGCCTATACGTAGGAAGACTATTATGGTCCCTGGTCTTCCAGGAGGAAAATCAAGAGGTTACGAAACCGGAGTTAGACCGATAACCGCAATAGTAGAATTAGAAGCTTCGTCACACGACGAATGGCTCGATATGTTGGATGAGTTAACCGGCATGCTTGTTCAGGAAAAACCTCAATCACTGGAATTTGAACAAGAATCGGGACGGATGTACATGGCCGAGCTTGATGGTGATATTGAGACTAGAGAAATGAATTCATATGGGCAAGTTACGTTAAATTTCATCTGTGCAGATCCACATGTTTATGGCAGTCAAAACATCGATTACTTCCAAAACGGGATTGTAACGATAGCTAATAATGGAAATGCTGAAGTTTCTCCGGTTTATGAAATCGATGTGAAAGAGGATATTACTCACTTGGATATCATTTCTGACAAAGCTTACTTCCGAATCGGTGAACCAGCTCCAATTTCTTCACCAGTATATAACAGAACCACGTTAATTCTTAATGACACGATGCAAACAATGTTAGGGTGGAGTGTTGCAAGCACTGTAGACAATGGCTATGTAGGCGGAACGATGATTGCTACCCAAGCTGGATTTGAAGCACAAAATTTCGGTGAGGCTATAGAACCTCACGCTTGGCAAGGGCCCTCTGTGCGCCGATCATTACCGGAACCAGTTCAAAATTTCCAAGCGGATATTCCAATCGAGTTGCTCAATGTTTCCAAGGAGACTGGAATGATTGAAGTCTATTTTCTAGATGCATTTAGTAATACGGTTGCAAAGATTGGGATGGAAGACGTTTGGCGTACTATCAAAAGAAACCAATCAAAATTTCAGTTAGGAAATGTCGATGGACGCAAAGTTGAAAAGCACCAATCGGCTGACTATCCGAATAACTGGAACAACTTTAAAGGCATCATTCGTCTATGGCGGGATGGTAATCGATTCAGACCTTACTTTGCACTTGTCAATTCAAAAGGCGTCCATAAAGAGATATCTAATTGGTACGTTTATACAGACAAAGCCAATGAATATATGAATGAAATCACTCAGATTCAAGTCGCCATCAGAAAATGGCCGGGTACCAGTACGAGTCAAGCCGATATGAGAATTGGCGGCTTAAAAGTGTGGAGATTGAATGATCCTCCAGAAGGCATTCCAGTCATGGCGAAAAAAGACGATAAAATCGTAATCGACACGATTGAAGGTGTTGTGATGATCAACGGGGAAGTCCGAGAAGACCTGAAGGACCACTTCAGTGATTACTTTGATTTGCCAAAAGGAAGAACAACTCTTGTTATGCAACCTGATGATAAAGTTGAGGGACGAGTGATTACCAGGGAGAGAAGCCGATGACCAAAATCATAGCGATTGACCCGCAAACAAATACTCGGCTTGGTGAATTGAATAACCGTGGGCACAGAACGTTCTTCTTTGATGAACACATCCATCAGTTGGTAGGCGAACATTCTTTCACATTTTCGATGGACTCCCATATTAAGGAGGCTGAATTTTTCTCTAAGCGAGGACGCTTCCTTATACCATCTGAACGAAATGGATTTCATGAATTTATCATTCACAAAACTCAAACAATCGACGATGAAAAAACTGTTATAGGAACAGCAGCTTACACAGAAATGGATACTGCTTATATAGTTGGTCCCGGAACCTATACAGGTACTCTGGAAGAATTGGCTAGCGAAGTTTTGCAATATACAAAATACAGACTTGGAGTCTTTCAAGATATTCGGATCCGTTCAGTTGTTGTAGAAGAACACATGGGAGCATATGCATTCCTGCGGTTATTAGCTAAGACCTTTGAGGTTGAAATTGATGTTCGGATAGAGTTAAGTGGAACAAGATTTACTGGCAGATATGTAGACTTCCTGGTGCGAATTGGCGAAGAAGGAGTTAAGGAAGTTGTTTATGGACGGGATTTGATCAGTACTAATGTAATTGAGCATACCGGCCGTATTGCCACACGCTTGATTGGTATCGGACCGACAAGAAAAGATGGCACCTATCTTACTTCGATTGTAGAAAATGAGGAAGCTTTCCAAAGGTGGAACGATCAGAATCAGCATGTTACTCGAGTTTATGTGCCAGAGAGCAACGATGAAGAGATGACACAAGAACGGTTGGATCAACTGACAGAGACAGAGCTTAACAAACGAATTGCGGCTGTTATGGAATATGAGATTACTGCAGCTTCCATAGAACAAACATTCAAAGGTGAAAAGGTAACTCTCGGGTATTCTTTATTTATAAAGAACCCTCAGTTCTCTCCGCCGCTTTATGCTTCTGCACGTGTAATCGGTATTAAACGTTCGATAGTCAATCCTGACTTGAAGACGTATACCATCGGAGAAGTGGAGACGTTTTCAGAAGAGGATGCCAAGCGTACATTTAGAGCCTTACAGCGACTTTATGGCGTGAAGCTTATTGAAAGTGATATTCCTCCACCAGGACAACCCAAAACCGTCTGGATAGATACAAGTTTTAAGGCAGACACTGTTCTGAATGTGCCTCACACTTTCGACTTCCAGACAAACACATGGAAAAAGTTTGCACCATCAAGTGCTGCTGAAATTGGCGGTGTCGTTGTTGGCAAGCAATACAACGGTGTCACTATGTCGCCGGAGTTCGGTTTGACGATTGATCGAACAGATGGATTGGTAAAAACCGAATTCAATGCGACTAGAGGAATTTACATTCAATCTCGACCAACTGATACTGGTGAATTTCGCGATGTATTCTTTGTAGACGAATTTGGAAACCTGACATTTGCCGGCATTATCCGTGGCTCTGAAATCATTCTTGGCGGCGAAGATAACAAAGAAGGAATCTTGCAGGTGCTGAGTGCTACGGGTGAACTTTCATCCGAACTGCGAGCCGGTTACTTCGGAACAGAAGAAGCGCGTGTCGGTTATCTGGACGCACCAAACAAACTGGAATACGCAGATTTTCGTGGAATGATGTTGACATTCTGGGTTGCTTCGGAAGCGATTGATGGTGTCCAGCCGTCAGACGAGAATACCGGCACCGAAAGATGGGATGCCCCATTACGAACAATACAGGAGGCCGTCAATCGCATCCCTAAAAGTTTCGATGGCAGTGTTCGGATTGTATTGGCGTATAACCATGATTTCCATGAGGAGTTAATGGTCGCGGGTTTTATTGGAAATGGTAGCATCACCATTGACAATGACGGCGGACAGAATACGGTTTTCGGGAAAATCACTGTACAACATAACAGCACTTCGGTCTATCTGGATCGTTTGAAAATTAATGCGACAGACACCTACGCAGCCGTCGATTATAGTTTTGGTGCAGGCGCAGTTCGGGATTGTGAAATAAACGGTGTTTCTGGCGGTACACAAATCGCTGTTCGGGTGGGAGCTTTAGGGCATGTGGATGTGGATAATACCGTGGTTAATAATATCGATTACGGAATAAGTGCAGCGCAGGGCGGTTCTGCCCATGCTACAAATATGAGTGGAACCGCTAAAAAATTTGCGTTCCGAGCAATTGGAACAGGTAGAATATCGGGCGCAGGTACAGCGCCAACAGGAGAGCTTGCTGATTATGATGAATATCAAGGCGGCACAGTAAAAGGATCCTGGACATTCCCAATACCGCCAACACCACCAGCACCAACACCAGTCGAAGCAACCAAAACATATTCAGCCAATTCCGGATCCGGTACATGGCGAGCAGACTTCGGCGGCTTATGGGATTCTGGTTCCAATTACGGAAATGCTGTAACACAAGGCTCCTGGTCGGGATACGGCCCATTTACCGGCGCCTTCATCTTTGGAACGGCACCATCGAGTGATGTGACAGGTAAAACCATCAAGAGGATCCGATTACAAATCACACGACTTTCTGGAGGAACGTATGCCGCACAAAACGTGGTCATCCGTCCGCACGGGTCAACAAGTAGGCCCTCGGGTAACGTATCTCTGCAGTCGGTCAATTACGCAGCTGGCATCAAGGTAGGAGAAACTCGCTGGATTACGTTACCTTCTTCGTTTCACGCAGGCTTTCAGAATGGCTCTTATAAGGGACTTGGAATCAATGGTGGCTCATATGTCAAATTGAGCAAGACGGCACGACTGGAAATAACCTATGAGTGAGGAGTACTAGTATGAAAACTTTAAAGGTTGCTGACAAAGTATACGAGGCCGAAAAAATTATTAAGACAGAGACCGATATCATCGGTTATACAAATGGTCATGAAATCTTTAAGTTTAGCGGGGTTCGAAATATGGATGTTTTCATTTTGGCTAACGGAGCTGAGTGGGACCAACAAGCTTTAAGTGAAAGAGAAGAATTGGAAATATATAAGAGGCGGCTTGACGAAATGGAAAACGCTCTTTTGTCGCTTATCGATATGTCACTCATGGGAGGGATATAAATGTACGGATTCTTACTGAACATGTGGATTATGAAAAAAGTTGATGAAGCTTATATTAGTCGCTGTGTACCTAAGTTTTTAACAGAAGCAGAAGCAGATATGATATTGGCCACACCTCAACAAACAGCCTAAGCACCTTAACTGGGTGCTTTTTTATTTTGACAAAAAAGGAGGTCAATTATGATAAATAGAGATATAACCCGGCTTGATATGGTTAAAGGGGCAACAGTTTTACGACAAGGACACTTTGACACACTTGCTTTCACGCCAAGGAATTCAGAAGGTGAAGTTGTTGATCTATCCGGGAAAGTCATCAATGTAAAAATCATCGGACAGAAGGGAATTGTATATGAGACTTCGGGTAGCTTTAATGTAACGGATAGTACCTTACAATTTTCAATTTCTGAGAACATAGGACATGGTGAGATGTGGATGGAGATCACTGTCACAGATCCTGCTGATGCTACCTATCGACAAAAGTTCCCAACCAGTGAATATGAAGGGAAACTATTCTTCATAAGAAGTTCTGATGACCTGGATTATGTTGGTTTCAGTGGCAAGACAGTTGCTCAATTCGAAGCAGCTCAGACAGAGTTTACAAATAAGATGCAGCAAGATTTCGATGTTGCTGTAGCAGCTGTAACTCAGGATAGTGAGGTCGCTTTAGCACGAATGGGTGAGGCTAGTCTACGTGCTTTCAACCAAAAAACTACCGAGAAGTTGGCAGATAAAGCAGAAAAAGAAGAGGTTCGACTAAATACCGATATTCAACCAATCAACGTCAACGAAATGGATACTGAAACAAAACAACTTTTTACAGGAGGAGCAGTTGCGGTTGTCGGATTAAACGCAGTAGGTTCTGAAAACGTCAAGCCGAAAGCGATAACACCAGAAAAGTTATCATACAGCGAACTGCTAAGCAATTTCGAAGAGTTAAACTTGCCACAGGGGCAGAATTATCTAACTCAAGATGGATTTACGAAAGAAGTAGGACACGTTATCTTAAAAGAGCCTATGATCGCTAGTTTTGTGAAAGGGGCTAATGTAGACTATATCTCGTTTACAAAATCAACAAGATTCCCGAACGCTGTCGCATGGCCAAATAAATCTATGGAGAACACTATGGTATTAGGTGAATTTGATAAGGGTGAAGTCCGCATTATTAATAACGGATGGGACAGATCAGAAAATGCCGGATATCACGCTAAGAACTCTACTACTTTGTTTTTATTTATAACAAAGGATAGGTTTGCAACTGAGGTAGCGATGAGAGAGTATTTTTGGACTAATCCTATTGGCGAGGTTTATTATAGCTTAGCCGTACCAGAGGTTACTCCTTATCCTTATGACTTATCGGCTAACACAAAATCAATCATCGATTTAAAAACCCTGCCTGAAATAGATTTTTCAGAAGAATTCGCAGAACTTGATTTACCTCAAGGCAGGAATTCATTTACAGCAGATGGCTTTGTAAAAGAAGTTGGCCGAACTTTGTTAAAAGGTGATATAGTTAGTTCGATTACGAGAGGGACTAACGTGGATTTGTTGGTAATATCAAAGACCCACTTCCCTAATGCTGATTTGTGGCCGGGAATTAACGCGCTAAACACATCTGTAACAGGCGAATTCGATAACGGTGAATTCGAATTGGTGGCTTCGAACTGGGATGATATCGCTCGCATTGGATGGCATACCAAGAACGCCAATAATCTTTATCTCGTAACAGAAAAAAATAGGTTTTTAATGTTAGATGATGCCAAAGATTTTGTGGATAATGCAAATATTGAGGTATTCTACACGTTATCGGCACCCGCAATTGTTCCTTATCCGGAAAACATGGCTAACATCACAAAAGAAACAATAAAGCTAATGGTTCGAACGGAGAATGCAGCTCCCCAAGAAACAGGAAGCAAGTTGTATGAAAATTTACCGATAAATAAAGTGACAGAGTATGAAAATCAAAATGTTTTAGAGGTCACGCATGACGGGGTTGTGTATTGTTACGAAGGATTGACACTTCAAAAAACAGTCGATTTCATAACATTCGAGACCCTACACACATTTCCGAATGGCTTTGATTATGTCTTTAAGTTGCAAAACGGCAGTATCTTTGTAGTTTTGGACAATGGTAGTATCTGGTTAAGTGATGAAACTGAAGGGAACTTTCAATTATTAACTAGCGAACTTAGTGGGCAAGGGCATCATACAAACACGTCAAGGGCGTATGTGTATAACAATATATTGCTGGTGGGAGAGTATAAACTGCCTGTTGGTTCATTGGGCAACAAAGTATTTATCTCAACGGATTACGGAAAAACATTTAAAATCAGCCTATTGCCAGAACAACTTGAAGTGATTGACCATACCCATTCAATTGTATACGACCCATACGAACAATTAATTTGGGTTGCAACAGGTGATAAGTATGCAAGTCAGCGAATTTATTGGACAAGGGATTTCGGGGATACATGGGAAACTCATGCGAAGGGTCGATATCGCATGACTACTATCATCCCCTTGCCGGATTGCGTGTTATTTGGAACGG
The DNA here is from genome assembly GCF_002836425.1 of Planomicrobium sp. MB-3u-38. Lineage (NCBI taxonomy): Bacteria > Bacillati > Bacillota > Bacilli > Caryophanales > Caryophanaceae > Planomicrobium > Planomicrobium sp. MB-3u-38. The sequence continues at coordinate 113,902 of NZ_PJBO01000060.1, forward strand.
ATGAAGAAGAAGTCATTGGCACGTATAAATATGAACGACAAAGCGAAGGAGTTACACCCGCTAACTTCGTAGCGCATCTTGACTTCAAGTATTTATATGCTCCTGGTGAGTATATTTTCGGATGGACTTCTCAGCCAAGCATCGTCCACAATACGGCATCGCCATACGCATATTTTGGTAGTAGAATTTCGCACGATTATACAAGCGTGGGAACTGGTAAGATTGGTGTTTTCAAGACAGACGGAAAAGATTATTACACACTATGGGAGTTTGATGGCGGGGATAGGCAAACGCCTTATGGAGTGTCTTCTGTGCACGGTCCAGATAAAAACGGACGAGTTTTTGTTTTTTGGATAGATAACACTGCAATAGATGGAGAAAAACACCGCACTATTGTTTTCGAGTGATTTTAATACATTTTTAAATTTTCAATAAAAAAGACCCTCGTATATGTTAGTATTAGGTAAATAAATGTGCGAGGGGCGTTTTTTTTGGAGTTTAAAAAATCGTTAAAAAAGAAAATAAAAAATAATTATGGGTTATGGAAAACGGCTTCGTTTTTACAGCACGGACTTCCTAAAAACACCAAAATTATTAAAGGCAGTAACAACAAGTTTATTAATGAAAAAGCATTTTTAAGGAATGTGAGAATAGATATTGTTGGCGACTCAAACGAGGTAGTGGTAAAGAAAGGCGCAAAAATATCAAACGTAACAATATTCATGCGGGGTACCGGTCATAAATTAATTATTGGGGAAGAATGTATTATCAAATCGGGCGAGTTATGGTTTGAAGATGAAAACTGTTTAATTTCAATCGGCGCTGATACTACGATAGAAAATGCGCACATCGCTGTAACCGAGCCTAATTCCAAAATAGAAATAGGAAACGATTGTATGATATCGTCTAGTGTTGATATTAGGAATGGTGACTCTCACTCCATTCTTGACTTAGAAACTAATAAAAGATTAAATTACGCGAAAGACATTCGAATTGAGGATCATGTGTGGATTGGAGCGCATGTCGAAATACTGAAAGGTGTCAACATCGGATCTAATAGCATCATTGGCATCAGGTCACTTGTGACAAAAGATGTTCCTGTAAATAGCATAGCTACAGGACTGCCTGCAAAAGTTGTTAAAGAGTCGATAACATGGGATCGCAAAAGAATTTACGAATGAATACATGGCAGTAGGAACCAACTTCTCGGTAGTGACAATTTCGGTTTTACCCTTAAAGAGTGCCTAATTTCAGGTGCTCTTTTTCCGTATCCACAGGACAAGGTTTTTTCGAGACTTATGTCGAATAAATCAGTTAGGGGAAAGGGGCATCAAAATGCAGGTACAAATAAAAGAAAACTGGGTCTTCTATGACAAGCCGGAAGACCGGTGCATTATCCGGTTTGAACAAAACGGCAAGGAAGTTGTGCGGATCGTTTTTAACTTTGATGAAACCAAGCAAGATTATATCGGTGGCAGCCTGGTCGATTACTATCCGATAACAAAAGTGGAAGAAAGACAATACCTCATCGAAAGACGAGAGCAAGCGATGATCCGCACGAGAAACTTAAAATTATAAGCATTTACCGAGAGTGTCCACTAGGGCGCTCTTTTTGTTTTGCGAAGACAGAGACAGAGGGGGTTAAGGATGTCAGGGACAAAAGGAGAGGATCTATCCATGTTTGATACAGTCAAAGACCACGGTGAGCGCATTATTGCTTTGGAACAGCGGATGGAAAAAGTGGAGAATAATTACGTCAATCTTGAAAACACAATATGGAAAACCAGTCAATCCACACAAGATGTTTTCCGTGACACAATCAAAAACCAATTCGAATTGATCAAAGCGCAATCGGGATTTAAAAACGAAGAAAATGCGAGAAGGCATGAATTAAAGAAAACAAAAACCGAGAAGTTTTGGGAATACGCGGGGAAAGTAACTGCCCTGCTATTAAGTTCCGGCAGTATCTTATATGTAATTTTGGAAATGGCATCAAAATAAAAGGAGGAATTTATTATGAACGCAATGACAGAAATTCTATTACTGGTAACGATATTAACACCGATCATCACAGCACTAACGGAAGTTGTAAAAAAAGCGGTGAACACGCCGCTTAATATCGTGCCGGTTATTGCTTTGTTTATCGGCTTGTTAGTTGGTTTTGCTGCAGAACCATTTAGTGACTTGGAATTAACTTTACGCTTATGGGCTGGTGCTCTTGCTGGGCTGACGGCCACCGGATTATATGAAGTCGTGAAGCAGCGCGATGGTGAATCGAAGGGGGAGAAATACTAATGAAGAATTTCAAAGCGTTACCGAATTTAGTAGACTTGCGAAATAGCCTGCCGAAAGCTCGGAACTACGGTCCGCGGAACAAGAAAATCAGCACCCGGGTATGGCACCACTCCCTTACGCTTTCGCACTTAACTGGATCCGATGCAGCTAGCTTTGCCAAATACCACATCGAAGCGAACGGCTGGCCAGGGGTCGCTTATGCAATCGTGATTGAACCGAAAAATGTGATTGATACACCAGACGGCAAACGAGCACGTATTGTTTGGGCACATGACTTCGACCGTCGCACATATCACGCCGGTAATGCAAATGACTATTCATTGGGCATCTGTGTGGCTGGAGACTATCGGAATGAAAGGCTGCCGGATTATGTGAAAGCGACCATCGATGAGCTGCAGGCGGCGCTTGAAGCTGATGAAGTTGGCTATGAAGATAAATCACATCATGAAATGCCAGGGTATTCTTGGAAAGCGTGCTGTGTATTCGACTACAAGGCAACATTCAAGTTCCTGGACCACAAAGCACCTGTAACTGCAGTACCTGGATTCTATACGATTCAGGAAGGCGACACCTTCTGGAATATCGCCAATAATCTGGAAGGCATCGAAGTGGCGGATCTAATTGCTGCTAACCCGACGGTCGATTATAAGAATCTGAAAATCGGACAGATCATCAAGCTTGGCCAAGCGAAAGGTGCCGCAGTGAAAGAAGAAGTGAAGCAAGTCTCTGCACCGGCACCAAGAGTAGAATTAAAAGAAGGTCAGTCTGTTACACTGAGCACATCTGCCAGCAAATACGCCACCGGCGAATCGATTCCTGCCAGCGTGAAAGGCAGAAAGTATACTGTGCTGCAGGTTAAGTCAGACCGTGTTCTATTGAAGGAAATTCTTTCGTGGGTTAAGAAAACAGACGTAGCAGCTAAAGCAAAAGCAACAAAGGAATATGTGCAATTGCCAAAGTCCGCGGCCACTTGGAGAACGTACAGAACAAATGTGCAACCAATAGCTGAAAACAGCGACTGGAGCCTAACTCCTCAACGATTCGGGGGATTAGAATATGAAGTACTGGGAAAACCAATGTCGAATGTCGTGACAATCAACACGAGCAAAGGCAAACGTAATATTTATGTTGCACCGTCCACCGGAGCGAAAATCATTAAGAAGTAAGTAAGATGCTGAAAGCCCTCGTCCACATCGGCCGGGGGCTTTTTTTATTTGACTAAATATATGAATTAGTTAATTTGTTGTTTATAATAGAGAAAAGTTGCCGATATATTTATTGCGGAGGTGTAATGTGAAGACAGAATTAGTCGATATCAGTTCACTAACGAGTTTAATAACACATATGAACTTACTACATAATACACACTCGAAAGCCTGGCTGGATCCAATTGCTAATACCTATAACCTTAAAACCAAACAAATTCGCCACGTTTGCTCAGCTGTATCAGATTCAAGTGATGAAGAAAATTTGATTCTCGATACAAAATTCCTCAACTATATGGATGATTACTGCGAGGGATTAATTCCTGTTTTATATGATCCAGCTATAGACTTCTTCGGATTAGAATTTGATATGAACATGAGAATTAAAGCACCAGACTCAAGAGTAGCCAAACTCCTGCATTATATGAGTGATAAAAATGAAAAAGGCAGAGTCAATATTAAGAAATGCTTGAATGATTTATTTGGTGTAAGGGTATGGATAGAGAACTTCAATCATAGTGACGCCGTAATTAAAGATATAAGCGAAACGGTCGGTATAGAGTCATTTAGAATCTATAACGCATCTAAAAATGATTACAAAGCAACTCATGCATATTTTACAAATGGCAATAATCAATATTTTCCTTGGGAACTGCAAATTTGGAACCCGGAAGATACAGAAAGTAACATTTGTTCGCATTCTATACATAAACAAGGTTATACTAAGTGGGTAGAGAATTATCATGATCTACCGCGGATAGAGGAGGTTAAATGAAATGTATAAACACTTCATCGCAATAGCCAGCCTATATACCAAAGGATTCCGAATTGCTTGGCATTATAGTGAAGATAATTTTGAGACAGCCACTGTTCAAAAATTTCTTAGCCAATTAAAAAAGAAGCATGGAGATATTAAGCTTGGTGTACACAAAATCGTAACAGATTCGCCCGAATGGGAGTCTGTAGTGGAGTCGGATTCTTATTTTGCAGGAATAATTGTGACTCACAACAAAGAAGAGTTTATCGACTTAATCACAGCTGAGCAAAAACTTGGTGCAATAGATATCGCGAAATATATATTAACTGTATCACCAATGAGTCCTTTGAAATTACAAAAATTGTTGTACCTGTCATATGAAAAGTTTCTGATAAAAACGGGAGAGCAATTATTTAAAGATCCAATTTACGCTTGGAAACACGGACCTGTCGTAGAGACGGTTTATGATTTCTTCAGGGAGTATGGCTCACAGCAAATCCCTTATGAGGAAGATGACAGTATTATAATTAATTCATCTGATTTAAGTGTAAGTCCATCGTTCATGAGGGTTTTGACCTCTGAGCACGGAGCTACAACAATAAATGTTATACATGATGTTTTAATGAAATATTGTGATTTGACAGCTTGGCAGTTAGTTGACCTTACTCATGAAGAAGGAAAACCTTGGTTCCAAGTATATAAGCCTGGTTCGAACAAAGTGATCACAGATGAAGTGATTCTTGCATACGCCCAGGATTAAATTGCTCCCTGCATAGGGGGCTTTTTGTTTCACTAAATTTCTGGAGGTAAACTCAATGAGCGCATTAATGTCCAGAGACGATATCTATCACTTCGAAAATTTCATCTACTTGCCGATGGTCTTGACTATCTTATTGAAGGACCGAGAGCGTATAGAAAAAGGCGACTTCAAATTACCTGGGCCGTATCTGCAACTGATTGATCAAGCGGTGAAAACGGTGGAGAAAGATTTGCGGGAAACGAACGCTTATATTCGAGAACGGAAATATAAGGTGTTGAAGATCGAAGAAGACGATTTATTCATCGTGTATGAATTCCACTTTAGAGGCTACGAAGAAAAGCGGAAGTACTTGAAGGTCCGTTTGCGCAATCGGACCGAGGAATTGCTGGCAATGTATTTGCAAATGCAAGGAGATTTATAATAAATTCGCACAACTCGCACATATTCTCGCACATCATTTACGGTTATTTGTGAAAGTTTACGAAAGGCGATTGAGTTTCTACTATATAATAGTCACGAAATAAAAACTTATGAATGTGAATATGAAAAACTCTAAAAACCGACATACATACGACGCTTGTAAAACACATTAATCATTTGAAACGCGGAACCTTAATTGGTTTCGCGTTTTTGATTTTTTGCTTTTCCCAACGAATAAAGATAATATTCCAACAACTGTTTACATGATCTCCCAGTCAGGCTACTATTAAGCTTAAGTCGCACTTCATCTTTGTCAGGCATCCAAAAGAATGGAGGAACTTTATGGATTCATTGTTTGAACAAAGGTTGATGGCGCTGCATTATGTTTACCCCAGACCACTCGATCGCTTAAAAAGGCTGATGCTCGATGATCCGGCACTGGAATATCTGGAAAGCAGGCCAGCCTGGGAAATCAGTCAATTGCTCGGCATAAAGCCGGAAGCGGCGGCGAATCTGAAAACCGCTTACAGAAAATCACTAAACACCTCCTATTCTGACGTGTATGAAAAGCATAAGATAATCCCCATATCTTATAACCATCCCAATTACCCGCAAAGTCTTTTTCAATTGATCGATCCACCATCCATCATTTATGCCAAGGGCAATATAGATTATTTATTGGATGAAGACCGGCTTGGTGTTATCGGCGCCAGAAAAGCTTCAAAATACTCACAAAAAGCGATGGATAAGATCATTCCGGATATTGTGGCAGCGGGTTTTATAATCGTCAGCGGATTGGCTAAAGGCGCCGATGCGATGGCGCACCGGACTGCTATAGCTTGCGGCGGCAAAACAATTGCTGTTACCGGCAGCGGCTTTATGCATCCGTATCCGAAAGAGAACGGTGAATTGAATATTATAATAGAAGAAACTCAATTATCGATAACCGAATATCCGCCTTATATACAGCCGAAACGCTGGAATTTCCCGATGCGCAACCGCATCATCAGTGGTTTGGTGAAAGGGGTTTTGGTCACGGAAGCGGAAGTGAAAAGCGGTACGCTCAGTACGATTGAACATGCCCTTGAACATGGCAAGGATATTTTTGCGGTCCCGGGGAATATCGATTCAGCCCTATCGGCTGGTCCGCATAAACTCATTTATGAAGGTGCAAAACCAGTTTGGAACGCACTTCAGGTGCTGGAAGAATACCGGGAAATTCAGGTTCTAAATAAGTCGATAAAATGAAATGCCTTGCATTAACACAAAAACTGTTATACATTTTGCATAGGTATTTCTTATTTATACAATATGTAAAAGTTTAAGAAACCTCTATGAGGAGGAGTTTTATGTCGGATTTTTTAGTGATTGTGGAATCGCCAGCAAAGGCGAAAACAATCGAGCGTTATTTGGGCAAGAAGTATAAAGTCCGCGCGTCTTTAGGGCATTTGCGTGATTTACCCCGCAGCCAGATGGCTGTTGATGTGGAAAATAATTTTGAACCCCGCTATATTACGATACGGGGGAAAGGCCCAATTCTTCAGGATTTGAAAAAAGAAGCGAAAAAAGCGAAGAAAGTCTTTCTCGCGGCTGACCCCGACAGAGAAGGGGAAGCGATTGCCTGGCATTTGGCAAATGCACTCGGCGTAGATCTTGACTCGGATTGCCGTGTTGTTTTCAACGAAATTACAAAAGATGCAATTAAAGAATCGTTTAAGCAACCGCGCAAAATCGATATGGATCTTGTCGATGCACAGCAGGCAAGACGGGTTCTTGACCGTCTCGTCGGTTACAGCATCAGTCCGTTATTGTGGAAAAAAGTGAAAAAAGGATTATCGGCGGGCCGTGTGCAATCAGTGGCGCTTCGCCTGGTCATCGATCGTGAAAATGAAATAAAAGAATTCGAACCGGAAGAGTATTGGTCTATCACAGGTGAATTCGAAAAAGCGAAAAAGAATTTTGAAGCCCAGTTTTATGGGAATGCAAAAGAAAAAATGAAATTGCAAAATGAAGATGATGTCAAAGCGGTCATGGCGACGATGAAAGGCAAGAATTTCACTGTCAACCGCGTCGTTAAAAAAGAGAGAAAGAGAAATCCATCCCCATCTTTCACAACATCCTCTCTGCAGCAGGAAGCAGCAAGAAAATTAAACTTCCGTGCCAAGAAAACCATGATGCTTGCACAACAGCTTTACGAAGGTATAGCGGTCGGCAAAGAAGGGATTACGGGTCTGATTACGTATATGCGTACGGATTCAACACGGATCTCAGATACAGCCAAGCAGGATACCATCAAATTCATCGAAGAGAAATATGGCTCTGAGTATGTAACAAAAACGGCTGCAGCAAAGCAGTCATCCAAATCACAGGATGCCCACGAAGCGGTGCGGCCGACAAGTGTGATGCGCACTCCGGAATCATTGAAAAGTATCCTGTCCCGGGATTTATATCGTCTCTATAAATTGATATGGGACCGTTTTGTAGCGAGCCAGATGAGTCCGGCTGTACTTGATACGGTAATGGCGGAACTGCAGAACGGAGAAGCCGTATTCCGCGCCAACGGGTCTCAGGTGAAATTCCCTGGTTTCATGAAAGTTTATGTTGAAGGCACAGATGACAAAACTGAAGACAAAGACAATATTCTTCCTGAAATGGAAGAAGGCGATAAAGTCAAAGCTGTCGCCATCGAACCCAAACAGCATTTCACGCAGCCGCCGCCAAGATATACGGAAGCGCGTCTTGTGAGAACGCTCGAAGAATTGGGGATAGGCCGCCCGTCAACTTATGCGCCAACGCTGGACACGATCCAGAAACGCGGCTATGTAACGCTTGACGCCAAACGGTTTATTCCGACTGAGCTTGGGGAAATTGTCCACAGCCTTGTCCTGGAATTTTTCCCGGATATTCTGAATATCGAATTCACTGCTAAAATGGAGCACGATCTCGACAGTGTCGAAGATGGCGATGTGGAATGGAAAAGCATTATAGCGGAATTCTTCAAAGACTTCGAAAAAGACGTTGAAGTCGCTGAAAATGAAATGGAGAAAGTCCAGATCAAAGATGAACCTGCTGGAGAAGACTGTGAACACTGCGGATCGCCGATGGTCTTCAAACTTGGCCGGTACGGCAAATTCATGGCCTGCAGCAATTTCCCTGAATGCCGCAACACGAAAGCGATTGTCAAGCATACAGGTGTTACATGCCCTACATGTAAAAAAGGTGAGATTGTCGAACGGAAGAGTAAGAAAAAACGCATCTTCTATGGTTGCGAACGTTATCCTGAGTGTGAATTTGTCTCATGGGATAAACCGATAGAGCGTCCATGTCCGAAGTGCAGCAGCCTTCTGGTTGAAAAGAAAGTGAAAAAAGGCGTCCAGATCAATTGTGTAAATTGTGATTATCAGGAAGAAGTACAATAATTAACTGAGGTGTTCAACAATGACAAAAACCATCAATGTAATCGGCGCAGGACTCGCCGGCAGTGAAGCTGCATGGCAAATCGCCAAAAGAGGAGTCAATGTCCGTTTATATGAAATGCGGCCGGTCAAGCAAACTCCGGCTCACCACACAGACAAATTCGCTGAACTGGTATGCAGTAACTCATTGCGCGCTAATTCGCTGACCAATGCAGTCGGCGTTATCAAAGAAGAAATGCGGATGATGGACTCGGTCATCATCGAGTCAGCCGATAAAGCTTCTGTCCCTGCAGGCGGAGCACTCGCAGTAGACCGCCATGAATTTGCGGGAGCGGTTACGGATAAAGTCCGCAATCACCCGCTGGTTGAAGTGATCAATGAAGAAGTGACGGAAATTCCGGAAGGCATCACAATCATTGCGACAGGTCCGTTGACATCACCGGCACTTGCTGAAAAGATCCGTAAATTGACTGGGGAAGATTATCTTTATTTCTATGATGCTGCCGCACCGATCGTTGAGAAAGACAGCATCGATATGGATAAAGTCTATTTGAAATCGCGTTACGATAAAGGCGAAGCCGCTTATCTTAACTGCCCGATGACAGAAGAGGAATTCAAGCGGTTCCACACGGCGCTGGTTGAAGCTGAAGTTGTGCCATTGAAGGAATTTGAAAAAGAGATCTACTTTGAAGGATGTATGCCAGTCGAAGTGATGGCTGCCCGAGGAGAAAAAACATTGACTTTCGGTCCGATGAAACCGGTCGGACTTGAAAATCCGAAAACAGGCGAACGGCCTTATGCAGTTGTTCAGCTTCGTCAGGATGACGCTGCAGGCACGCTTTATAACATTGTCGGATTCCAGACGCACTTGAAATGGGGACCTCAAAAAGAAGTTTTGAAACTCATTCCTGGTCTGGAAAATGTTGAAATTGTCCGTTACGGTGTGATGCACCGCAACACATTCATCAACTCTCCGCGCGTGTTGAAACCGACTTACCAATTGAAAGCCAATCCTAATATTTTCTTTGCCGGTCAGATGACAGGCGTGGAAGGTTATGTCGAATCAGCTGGAAGCGGCTTGCTTGCAGGGGTCAACGCTGCAAAATTGGCTCTGGGTGAGGAACTGGTCATCTTCCCGGCTGATACAGCACTAGGAAGCATGGCTCGTTACATCACGGAAGCTGACGGTGAAAACTTCCAGCCGATGAACATCAACTTCGGTTTGTTCCCGGACCTTGGTGAGCGCATCCGTTCGAAACAGGAACGCGCTGAAAAACACGCGAACCGGGCTCTCGAATCAATTCGAAATTATATGAATACAGTAACAGTTTAATTGATAAAGGCCTCTGAATTTTGATATAATTTAGAGGCTTTTTATTATTGCGCTGTAATGATGAAATCACATCTGAACAGGCGCGGCAGATTGGAAAGGGCGGGACAGCGAGATGGATAAACAGCAAATGGTCCGGTCTTTCATCAGTTATATACAATTGGAAAAAAATTATTCAGAACTCACCGTGCTTAATTACGAGCATGATTTAGCGGGTTTTTTTCAGGCCATGGAGAGTGAAGGCGTCTACGATCTGAAGCAGGTCGAATATCTGCATGCCCGCAATTACGTGACGAGATTATATAATGAACAAATGTCCAGAACGACCGTGTCCCGGAAAATCTCAGCCATCCGATCCTTTTTCAAATACGGCAATCGGGAATTCGGCTTGAGCGAAGAAGCATTCCGTTCACTGTACCATCCGAAGAAAGAAGAAAGGCTGCCTCAATTCTTCTACGAAGAAGAGCTGGCTGTTCTGTTTGAATCGGTCAGAGGCGAAGACAAGCTGTCGATCCGCAATACCGCGCTTCTGGAGCTATTATATGCAACCGGCATGCGGGTCAGCGAATGCGTTTCCATCCGGATGAAGGATCTGGACCGCAGCATGCAGATTGTCAAAGTGATGGGGAAAGGCCGAAAAGAGCGCTACATACCTTATGGGCAATTTGCGCATGACGCATTGGAACATTATATCGATGAAGTTCGTCCTAAGCTTATGAAAAACACGGACCACGATGGTTTGTTTGTCAATAACCGGGGAGATCTTCTGACGGCGCGGGGGATACGCCATATATTGACCGAATGCATGAAAAAGGCATCGGCTAATTCCAATATCTATCCCCATATGATCCGCCACAGCTTTGCTACCCACCTGTTGAATAATGGCGCGGATCTCCGGACAGTTCAGGAATTGCTTGGGCATTCCCATCTGTCATCCACCCAGGTTTATACACACGTGACAAAAGAGCATTTGCGGAAAACATATTTGAATTCACATCCGCGGGCATAGAGAGGGGAATACTGATGGAACAATTTCATGCCACCACGATATTCGCGGTACGCCACAACGGCGAATGCGCAATGTCAGGTGATGGACAAGTGACTTTCGGCAATGCCGTTGTCATGAAACATACAGCAAGAAAAGTACGTACTTTATATAATGGCCAGGTTTTGACGGGCTTTGCCGGTTCAGTGGCTGATGCTTTCACTCTTTTTGAAATGTTCGAAGGCAAACTCACTGAGTACAACGGAAATCTTCAGCGGGCTGCAGTGGAACTGGCCAAGCAATGGCGTGGAGATAAAATGCTGCGCCAGCTGGAAGCGATGCTGATCGTCATGAATAAAGACGAGTTGCTGCTGGTATCCGGAACCGGTGAAGTGATCGAACCGGATGACGGGATACTGGCTATCGGTTCAGGCGGAAATTATGCGTTGGCGGCGGGCCGCGCCTTGAAGAAATATGCCGGCGACAATATGTCTGCCAAAGAGATCGCGCAATCAGCGCTGGAAACCGCAGCGGATATATGTGTTTACACAAATCATCAAATCGTAGTGGAGGAGCTGTCAAAATGAAAACCCAAACAGATCTGACACCCAGACAGATAACGGAACATCTTGACCGCTATATAGTAGGCCAGAAAGATGCCAAGCGGTCAATTGCGATCGCACTTCGCAACCGCTACAGAAGAAGCCGGCTGGATGAGGAGCTGCGTGACGAAGTGATCCCGAAGAATATCCTGATGATCGGGCCGACAGGTGTCGGAAAGACGGAAATTGCGAGACGCATCGCTAAATTGACAGGCGCGCCCTTCATCAAAGTTGAAGCGACGAAATTCACCGAAGTGGGTTATGTTGGACGCGATGTGGAATCGATGGTGCGTGACTTGGTGGAAGCTGCAGTCAGAATCGTGAAAGAAGAGAAGTTCGAAGCGGTGAAAGGCAAAGCGGAAGCTGCCGCCAATGAACGGATTGTAAAATTGCTCGTTCCTTCGATGAAGAAAAAGCAGGCAAGCCAAAATCCGCTTGAGATGATGTTCGGCCAAAAATTCGATCAGGATGAAGAAGAGCCGACTGCTGAAGTGGAAGTTCGCGTGAAAAGACGGGAAATCGCTGCAGATTTGAAAGCGGGGAAATTGGAAGACGAGTGGCTGAATGTCGAGGTGCTGGAAAACGCGCCGTCGATGTTTGATGCCCTTCAAGGTTCCGGCATGGAGCAGATGGGCGCGAATATGCAGGATGCCTTATCTTCCCTGATGCCGAAGAAAAAGAAAAAACGCCGCCTTCAAGTGAAAGAGGCCAGACGCATTTTAGCTGCAGAAGAAGCGGCGAAACTGGTTGATGATGAAGAAGTGGCAAGTGAAGCGATTGACCGGGCAGAACAGCACGGCATCATCTTTATTGACGAGATGGACAAGATCGCCAGCAAGAATAACTCGTCTTCAGCGGATGTATCGCGTGAAGGTGTGCAGCGGGATATTCTGCCGATTGTCGAAGGCTCGACCGTTTCCACAAAGTACGGAGCGGTGAAAACAGACTATATGCTGTTTGTTGCGGCGGGGGCATTCCATATGTCCAAGCCTTCTGACCTGATTCCTGAACTGCAGGGCCGGTTCCCGATCCGTGTGGAGCTGCAGAAGCTGGAAGTGGGCGATTTCGTCAAAATATTGACGGAACCGAAACATTCTTTGCTGAATCAATATAAAGCGCTTCTCGAAACAGAGGGAGTTGTGGTAAAATTCAATGATGCCTCAATCGTCAGACTAGCGGAAATTGCGTATGAAGTGAATCAGGATACCGATAATATCGGAGCCCGCCGATTGCATACCATTTTAGAGCGGCTGCTCGAAGACCTGTCCTTTGAAGCTTCTGAAATAAGCCCTGCGCAAATAGACATAACACCTCAATATGTGAACGATAAACTTGAAAATGTGGCAAAAAACAAAGATTTGTCACAATTTATCCTGTAAATAAGTCAAATCAGTTCCCTTAAAGAGTAAAAAGCTTTAGAATATTGAATAAATACGGTACGAATTATGTAGGAGGTTCATTATAATGAATTTATTAGGAAAAACGAGACGCATCAACTCTATGCTGCAAGCAGCAGCCGGCAAGCCGGTAAACTTCAAGGACATGGCGGAAACTTTGAGCGAAGTCATCGAATGCAACGCATTCGTTGTCAGCCGCAAAGGTAAAGTCCTAGGCTATGCCATCAACCAGCAGATTGAAAACGAACGGATGAAAGGCATGCTTGAAGAGCGCCAGTTCCCGATCGAATACACACAGAATCTTTCAAACATCAACGAAACATCCGCTAACCTGGATGTAAACAGCGAACACACAATCTTCCCTGTGGAAGAACGTGAATTGTTCAAAAACGGCCTGACTACAATCGTGCCGATCATCGGTGGCGGCGAACGTCTTGGTACATTGTTGCTTGGACGCGTCGACGCTGAATTTCAGGATGATGATTTGATTCTTGGCGAATACGGTGCAACAGTTGTCGGGATGGAAATCCTTCGCGAAAAAGGCGACCGCATCGAAGAAGAAGCACGCAGCAAAGCTGTTGTTCAAATGGCGATCTCATCACTGTCTTACAGTGAGCTTGAAGCAATCGAACACATTTTTGAAGAGCTTGACGGCAACGAAGGTTTGCTTGTCGCTTCAAAAATCGCTGACCGTGTGGGAATCACCCGTTCAGTAATCGTCAACGCACTTCGTAAACTTGAAAGTGCCGGCGTCATCGAATCACGTTCACTGGGGATGAAAGGGACGTACATCAAAGTCCTGAACACGAAATTCCTTGCTGAGCTTGAGCAATTGAAAATGAACTAAGACTGATTCAGAAGGCACCGGATATTTTATCCGGTGTCTTTTTATGTCGAAAAAAGTTATTGATTTCTATAATCATTACGCTCCAGGGGGACGCTTTCCTCGGGGAGCGGCCTGAGCCTCCTCGTCCGCTGCGCTCCCTGCGGGGTCTCAGGACTCGCTCTTATTCCCGTAGGAGTCGCCCCCTGCCGCTTCATTCTAGTTCTACATAATATTAAAGTGCCTACTTTTTCACTCAATATTTTATTTTAAGTGTTCTCTTATAGAAAGCTATCTGAGATATGGAGCAAAACAGCGAAGACGCCCAGGGGAATAAGCGAAGTGCTGAGATCCACTCGGGCGAAGTGGAACGAGCACGAGTTAGCTCAGCGCGAGCCCCCAGGCAAGCGAAGCTGTTTTGCGGAATATCGGTTATTAGCACATTTTTTATTTCTAGGAGAAACTTGTTGCGGAATGGAACAGTGGCGTGGTATAATTTCAAATGGTGTTAAATACACACGCATTCGGATTTGTTCCGCTGGTGCCCTTATTGGGTAACGGTTCAAAGAAGAAGAATGCGGAGGGAAAAAATAACCTATCAGGAGGAAACACACATGTCAGTAATTTCTATGAAACAATTGCTTGAAGCTGGTGTACACTTTGGCCACCAGACTCGCCGTTGGAACCCGAAAATGAAAAAATATATTTTCGTTGAGCGTAACGGTATCTACATCATCGATCTTCAAAAAACAGTCCGCAAATTGGAAGAGGCTTACAGCTTCATGAAACAAGTGGGCGAAGATGGCGGCAAGGTACTTTTCGTTGGTACGAAAAAACAAGCTCAGGACGCTATCAAAGAAGAAGCAGAACGTTCTGGCAACTACTACATCAACCAGCGTTGGTTGGGTGGAACACTTACTAACTTCGGCACAATCCAAAAACGTGTGAATCGCATGAAACAAATCGAGCGCATGTCTGAAGATGGAACTTTCGAAGTTCTTCCGAAGAAAGAAGTTGTTCAATTGAATAAAGAACACGATCGTCTTGTTAAATTCCTTGGCGGTATCCGTGATATGAACGGTCTTCCGGACGTAATGTTCGTAGTTGACCCGCGCAAAGAACGCATTGCAGTAGCAGAAGCTATGAAATTGAACATTCCGATCGTTGGTATCGTTGATACGAACTGTGATCCAGATGAAATCGATTATGTAATTCCTGCAAACGATGATGCAATCCGCGCAGTAAAACTTTTGACTGGTAAAATGGCTGATGCTTTGCTAGAGTCTAAACCGGAAGAAGAAGAAGAAACTCCAGCTGAAGCTGCAGAGTAATTCACAATGAAGCACAGGTGATAAGCGGCCACAAACCCTCTTATCACCTTTTTTTGAGAAAACGTATATCCTAAGGAGGAATTTAATCATGGCAGTTACAGCTCAAATGGTAAAAGAATTGCGTGAAAAAACTGGTGCAGGTATGATGGACTGCAAAAAAGCACTTGTAGAAACAAACGGTGATATGGAAGCGGCGTTGGATTTCCTGCGTGAAAAAGGCCTTTCAAGCGCTTCTAAAAAAGCGGACCGTATTGCTGCTGAAGGTATTACTTCAATCATGGTTGAAGGAAACGAAGCAGTTATCTACGAAGTAAACGCTGAAACTGATTTTGTTGCTAAAAACGAAGGTTTCCAAACACTTGTTAAAGAGTTGGGCGAACACCTTTTGGCTACTAAACCGGCATCAATCGAAGAAGCAAACTCTTCTACAATGTCTAACGGTTTGACAGTAGCGGACCACGTTTCAAACGCAATCGCGAAGATCGGTGAAAAAATCACTTTGCGCCGCTTTGAAATCCGCACTAAAACAGATGCTGACGCTTTCGGTCCTTACCTTCACATGGGCGGCCGCATTTCTGTATTGGTAATGCTTGAAAACACTACTGATACTGATGCTGCACGCGACATTGCAATGCACATTGCTGCTTTGAACCCTCAATACATTTCACGTGATGAAGTTTCTGCTGAAGAAGTGGAAAAAGAGCGTAAAGTATTGACTGAGCAAGCATTGAACGAAGGCAAGCCTGAAAAAATCGTTGAAAAAATGGTCGAAGGCCGTCTTGGCAAATATTTCGAAGACGTTTGCTTGCTTGACCAGGCTTTCGTTAAAAACTCAGATCAAAAAGTCCGTGATTTCGTGGCTTCAACTGGCGGCAGTGTAAAAGAATTCATCCGCTATGAAGTTGGAGAAGGAATCGAAAAACGCGAAGATAACTTTGCTGATGAAGTTATGAGCCAAGTAAACAAAAAATAATTCATTTTCATAGTTTGACCTCAGGGAACACTGAAAGGTGTTCCCTATTTTTCAATAAATAGTTAAAATGGAGGGTACCGATGAGTGTTCAGCAGTATAAACGCATTGTATTAAAACTTAGTGGAGAAGCGATGGCAGGTGGACAAGGTTTCGGATTATCTCCTGAAATCATTAAATCTGTAGCCGCTCAAGTAAAAGACGTCGTAGAACTTGGCGTTGAAGTTGCCGTAGTGGTTGGCGGAGGCAATATCTGGAGAGGGAAAATCGGTTCTGAAATGGGCATGGACCGCGCAACTGCCGATTATATGGGCATGCTGGCAACTGTGATGAATTCACTTGCTTTGCAGGATTCCCTTGAGAAGCAGGATGTGGAAACCCGTGTTCTTTCTTCTATTGAAATGCGCCAGGTCGCTGAGCCTTATATTCGCAGACGGGCAATCCGCCATCTTGAGAAGAAGCGGGTTGTAATTTTCGCAGCAGGGACCGGCAATCCGTATTTCTCTACTGATACAACGGCTGCACTTCGGGCTGCTGAAATTGAGGCGGACGTCATCCTGATGGCGAAAAACAATGTGGATGGCGTGTACTCAGCCGATCCGAAAACTGATGCAACAGCTGTTAAATATGAAGAGTTATCATATTTGGAAGTGATTCAACAAGGCCTGCAAGTAATGGATTCTACTGCTTCCACACTATGTATGGACAATGATATCCCACTCGTAGTATTCTCAATTATGGAAAATGGTAATATAAAACGGGCTGTTCAAGGTGAAAAAATCGGAACAGTTGTGAGGAGAGACATATAATGCCGAAATCTGTGATGAATGAAACCAAAGAAAAAATGACGAATGCTATTCAAGCTTATTCACGCGAACTTTCTTCAATCCGCGCTGGCCGTGCAACTCCGTCTATTTTAGACAGAGTTACAGTCGATTACTACGGAGCACCTACTCCGATTAATCAGGTAGCTGGTGTATCGGTTCCGGAAGCTCGCATGATCATGATTCAGCCATATGACAAGTCTGTGCTGGGTGACATCGAGAAAGCGATCTTAAAATCGGATATCGGCCTGAACCCGTCGAACGATGGTTCGGTCATCCGTTTAGCTGTACCTGCTTTGACTGAAGAGCGGCGTAAAGAGCTCGTCAAAGATGTCAAAAAAGAAGCGGAAGTTGCTAAAGTGAATGTTCGTAATATCCGCCGCGATGCGAACGATGAGTTTAAGAAGCTTCAGAAGAAGAGCGAAATCACAGAAGATGATTTGCGCAGCTATTCCGATGATGTCCAGAAGCTGACGGATTCGAATATCGCGAAAATCGACGATATGGCGAAAGATAAAGAAAAAGAGATTATGGAAGTATAAATCGAACTTCATAAGCTTTCACGCGTCCTGTATAGCAGGGCGCTTTTTCATGCCAAAAAAAATGTGATCGAGAAAGATAAAGCACGATAGCGTTTTTTTTGATATGATAAGCAATAGACATGCCGATTTGTAATAGGTGGAGGATTAATTATGATAAATAAATTATTAAAACGAAATACGGAAACTGTGATCGGTGATTTGGATCGCCTGTCGCTGGTCCAAGATGGGATTATCCCTTCACATATAGCCATTATTATGGATGGCAACGGCCGGTGGGCGAAAAAGCGTTCACTTCCGCGTGTCGCTGGACATCACGAAGGAATGAAGACTGTACGGAAAATCACCCGTTTGGCCAATAATCTCGGCGTTGACGTATTGACATTATATGCATTTTCCACAGAAAATTGGAAACGGCCAAAAATGGAAGTTGATTTTCTGATGAGGCTTCCGGAAGAGTTTCTTTCGACGTTTTTACCGGAATTAATCGCTGAAAACGTAAAAGTGGAAATGATGGGCGACCATACAAATCTGCCTGCACATACATTGAAAGCAATTTCGAAAGCAAAGGAAGCTACAAAAGATAATACTGGCCTTATTTTGAATTTCGCATTGAACTACGGAAGCCGGTCGGAAATCGTGGACTCGGTAAAAGAACTTGCCGCTCAAGTGGCTGCAGGAACTTTGGACCCCGAAGACATTACAGAGGAACATATCAGTTCCGGGCTTATGACAAAGTCATTGCCGGAACCGGATTTATTGATACGTACCAGCGGAGAAGTTCGTTTAAGCAACTTCATGCTTTGGCAGCTGGCTTATACCGAATTTTGGTTCACTGATACATTGTGGCCGGATTTCAATGAAGATTCTTTAATCGATGCGGTTGAAAATTACCAAAAGAGAAATCGCCGATTCGGAGGATTGAAAGGGGAAGAAGCACAGTGAAACAGCGTCTCATTACCGGAGCAATCGCTTTTGCATTATTCATACCATTTGTTATTTTAGGCGGGACTCCTTTTACTATTTTAGTGTTGATACTGGGAACCATCGGTTTCCAGGAATTATTGAAGATGAAAGGCCGCACACTCTGGAGTGTACCCGGCCTTATTTCCCTTTTGGCGTTATATGCTTTCATGATGCCAGGTGAGTGGACCCTCCAGGTTTCAGGCTGGACGGGATATACAAAAGTTGAATTCGCTTTTATCGCGGTCATTTTGCTATTAATACATACTGTAATCGTTAAAAACAGCTTTACATTCGATGACGCCGCCTTTGCAATCCTTGGCACCCTATATGTCGGGATGGGATTCCTCTATCTGATTGAAACAAGAGAAGAAGGCCTGGCTGTTCTGATTTACGCATTATTGGTCGTCTGGTTTACAGATTCAGGCGCTTATTTCACTGGGCGGAAATTCGGTAAACGGAAGCTATGGCCAGAAATTTCACCGAATAAAACAATTGAAGGGTTTGTAGGGGGCATCTTGTATGCCGTCGTCGCTGCATTGGTTTTCAATTTCTTCGTTGATTTGAATAAACCAGTCTACATAATTATACTCGTCACAATCGTTGCGTCTGTTTTCGGGCAGATGGGTGACTTGGTCGAGTCTGCACTGAAACGGCATTTCAACGTAAAAGATTCAGGTAAGGTCCTGCCGGGACATGGTGGTATCTTAGACCGCTTTGACAGTATTCTTTTCGTTATGCCATTATTGCATTTTCTACATTTCATCTAAGGAGGACATCCTGAATGGTCAAAAAAATTATTTTACTGGGAGCGACCGGTTCGATCGGCGTCCAGACAACAGATATTATCCGAGAGCATCCTCAAGAATTCAAGCTGGTTGGATTCTCAGCCGGCCGAAATATGGAATTAGCTAGAAAATTCATCAAAGAATTCCGTCCCGAAATTGTGTGTGTTCAAAATGAACAGGATGCGGTTGTTCTTCGCGGCGAATTTCCCCAAACTGCTTTCGTATCGGGAAATTCGGGCTTGATTGAGACGGCAGTTTTTGATACGGATGTGCTGGTAAACGCCGTCATCGGAAGTGTGGGGCTCGAGCCGACACTTGAAGCGATAAAGCTGGGCCGCACGATCGCCATTGCCAATAAGGAAACGCTTGTTACAGCCGGCCATCTGGTTATGGAAAACGCCAAGCGTTATGGCGCATCTATTCTACCGGTTGACAGCGAGCATTCCGCTTTATTCCAATCGCTGAATGGTGAAAAAATTGAGCAGGCAACCAAATTGATTCTGACAGCGTCTGGCGGAAGCTTCAGGGATTCTACAAGGGATGACCTTAAAAACGTTACGGTCAAGGAAGCGCTGAACCATCCTAATTGGTCGATGGGAGCGAAAATTACGATCGACTCGGCGACAATGGTGAATAAAGGGCTCGAAGTAATAGAAGCAAACGTACTTTTTAATTTTGATTACGATGACATTGAAGTTCTCCTCCACAGGGAAAGTATCATCCATTCAATGGTGGAATTCCGTGACACCAGTGTAATGGCGCAGCTCGGTACTCCTGATATGCGCGTTCCAATCCAATATGCGCTGACCTATCCGGAACGCCTGGAGCGTCCGAACGCCAAGCGTTTGAATCTGCCTGAGATCGGCAAACTGCATTTTCAGCAGATGGATTATGAACGTTTCCATGCTTTGCAATTGGCGTTTGACGCAGGGCGTATCGGTGGAACAATGACCACTGTACTAAACGCAGCCAATGAGCAGGCAGTAGCCATGTTCTTAAATGAAGAAATCAAGTTTCTGCAAATTGAAGAAATGATCGAACGTGCTATGGATGCGCATAAACCGACATCAACTCCGGATCTGGAAACGATTCTGCACGTCGATTCTGAAACAAGAAAATCAGTCCGAAACATGCTAAAATAACTAAAGATTAAAACCGAAAAGGTTTATAAGGATGGGTTCAAATGGAAACAGTCATATCGTTTATCATAATTTTCGGCGCTTTAGTTTTTTTCCATGAGTTGGGCCATTTCCTGTTTGCGAAGAGAGCCGGCATTTTGGTTCGCGAATTTGCAATCGGCATGGGTCCGAAAATTCTGGGCATCACAAAAGGGGAAACCTTGTATACCGTCCGTTTGCTGCCGATCGGCGGCTACGTCCGCATGGCCGGTGAAGAGATGGACCGCATCATTCTGCAGGCGGGTCACCGTATCGGTGTATTGCTTGATGAGGATGGTCTGGCCAAAAAAATCATTCTGAATCAAAAAACCATGTATCCCGATATCATGTTTCTTGAAGTTGAAGAAGCGGATCTGGAAAAAGAACTTTATATTAAAGGTTATGACGAAGAGGATCGCCTTGTCCGCCTTCAGGTTGCGAGAGACGCGGTAGTCGAAGAGAATGGCGCGGAGACGGTTTTGGCTCCGCATGACCGTCAATTCGATTCAAAAAGCATCGGCCACCGTTTCATGACAATCTTCGCGGGACCGCTGTTCAACTTCATACTTGCTTTCTTCATTTTTACGGCAATCGGTCTTCTGCAAGGAGTTCCGACGAATGAACCTGTCATTTCGGAAGTTACGGATGACAGCCCGGCCGAGGAAGCGGGGATGCAAGCCGGCGATCTGATAACAGAAGTCGAAGGCACTAATATCGCCAGCTGGAATGATCTTGTTAAATCGGTACAGGATGAAGCAGGAAATGCTTTGGATTTCGTTGTTGAACGCCAAGGAGAAACAGTTGAATTCACCATTACACCGGAACTGGTCGAGCAGGAACAGGGAGATGTCGGTGTTATCGGGGTTCTTTATGAAAGTCCGAGAGAACAGGATTTCTTCGGCTCATTCGTTTACGGCGCTGAAACGACTGTCTTCTGGTTCAAGGAGATTTTCCGTTTGCTGGGTATGCTCGTAACGGGCCAATTTACGATAGATGCCTTATCAGGTCCTGTCGGGATTTATAAAACAACAGAACAAGTCGCGCAATACGGAATCTTCACTTTGATGAGCTGGGCTGGTATGCTGAGCATCAACTTGGGGATTATGAATCTATTGCCGCTTCCTGCTTTAGACGGCGGACGTCTCATGTTCTTCATCCTCGAAGCGCTGAGAGGCAAGCCGGTAGATCGCCAGAAAGAAGGCATGGTCCATTTTGTCGGCATCATGCTGCTTATGCTGCTGATGATCGTCGTCACATGGAATGATATACAGAAGTTTTTCTTCTAATGGGTTAAGACGGAGAATATTGGTTAATTTTTAACTGGTATTCTTCTTTCTCTATATAATAAAAACGCATTTAAAAATTTATCAGTCAGTTGAGGTGTATTTTGGAATGAAACAATCAGCAACTTTTATCCCTACTTTACGTGAAACACCTGCAGATGCAGAAGTCAGATCACATCAATTATTGCTCCGTGCGGGTTTTATCCGTCAAAACACGAGTGGTATCTATTCTTTCCTGCCGCTCGGCAAACGTGTATTGAACAAAGTGGAAGCGATTATCCGTGAAGAAATGGAAGCCGCGAACAGCGTGGAAGTGTTCCTTCCGGCGATGCAACAGGCAGAGCTTTGGCAGGAAACAGGCCGCTGGTATTCATATGGCGACGAATTGATGAGGCTGAAAGACCGCAATGGCCGCGAATTTGCTCTGGGCGCAACACATGAAGAGGTCATCACAGACCTTTTGCGCGACGAAATCAAATCGTATAAAAAATTGCCCCTGAACCTTTATCAGATCCAGTCGAAGTTCCGGGATGAGAAACGTCCGCGCTTCGGTTTGCTGCGTGGCCGCGAATTCCTGATGAAAGATGCTTATTCATTCCATGCTACAACTGAAAGCCTTGATGAGACGTATGATGTCATGATGCAGGCTTATACGAATATTTTCACGAGACTGGGCCTTAATTTCCGTATGGTAATCGCTGACTCCGGAGCGATAGGCGGCAAAGACAACCATGAATTCATGGTACTGTCTGAAATCGGGGAAGATACGATCGCTTATTCGGATTCGTCTTCTTATGCAGCAAATATTGAAATGGCTCAAGTGAACGTTGAATATGAGACACCGGCTGAAGCGGCTGAAGCGATGGAAAAAGTGGCAACACCTGATCAGAAAACCATCGCTCAAGTAGCGGAGTTCTTTGGAACAGGCACTGAAAATTGCATCAAGACCCTCGTCTTTAAAGCGGATGACGATTTCGTAGTCGTTTTGTCAAGAGGAGACCACGAAATTAACGACGTTAAAGTGAAACACGCTGCTGATGCAAAAGTGGTGGAAATGGCGACTCCGGAAGAAGTGAAACAATTGATCGGCTGTGAAATCGGTTCGATCGGTCCTGTCTCCTTGCCGGAAGGCATCCGTGTATTTGCTGACAATGCTGTCAAAACAATCGTCAACGGCATCGCTGGCGCAAATGAAGAAGGGCAGCATTTCAAAAATGTGACGCCTGGACAGGATTTTGATGTCGAAAAATATGCAGATCTGCGCTTCATCAAAGAAGGAGACCCTTCACCGGATGGCAAAGGCACAATTAAATTTGCTGAAGGTATTGAAGTCGGACATATCTTCAAATTAGGAACACGCTACAGTGAAGACATGAAAGCGACGATTCTGAATGACCAGGGCCGTGCGGTTCCTTATATTATGGGCTGCTATGGCATCGGGGTTTCACGTGTGGTTGCTGCTGTTGCTGAACAATTCAATGACGATGACGGCTTTACGTGGCCGCCTGTTGCCGCACCTTACGATATACATGTGGTGCCGGTCAATGTCAAAGATGATGTGCAGCGAGAAACAGCTGACGAAATTTATAAATTATTGAAGTCCAACCGCTACGAAGTTCTGATTGATGACCGCAATGAACGCGCGGGTGTTAAATTCACAGATGCCGATCTGATCGGCCTGCCTGTTAGACTGACAGTCGGGAAGAAAGCGGCGGAAGGAATTTTGGAAGTGAAGATTCGCAGCACCGGTGAGACGTTTGAGTGGAATAAAGACGAACTGCTCGATCAATTACAGCAATTTTTTCAAAAATAAACCGCAAAATCTGATAGAATGAAAGGAAAGCACAAGCTGTGCTTTCCTTTCTTTTTCTTCTTTTCCTTCGAGGGAATCGGAAAAGAAATTGCAGATAAAAAGATAAATAGACAGCCGGTTATAAATAGCTTGTTGAGAAAGAAAGCTAGGAAACCGATATTCCACAAAACAGCTCCGCTTTCCTGGTGGCTCGCGCTGAGCTAACTCGAGCTCGTTCCACTTCGCTCGAGTGGATCTTGCACTTCGTCGGCATTCGCCTGCTCACCTGGGAGTCTTCGCTGTTTTGCTTCATATCTCTGTTAGCCTTCTCTAATGGAGTTGCATAATTAATTTATAACAGGTAAAAAGATATTCATAATGCTTCTACATGAAACCAGAATGGAGCGCTAGGCGGTGAAGGGCAAAGATGTGCTCCTGCATCGCTTCGCTGCTTCGTCGCAAAGACTTGCCCTCGCAAGCTTCGGTCAATGTCTTTCCTGCGGGAAAAAGAGCGAGTCCTGAGACCCCGCAGGGAAGGTTTGGCCGAACTTCATTCGGTCGAACCTTTGCGACGAAGCGTGGAACGCTGCAACGGTTTTTCATGTCTCGAAGCTAGCGCAGCGATGCAGAGACAGGAGCATACGGTTTTCGAAGCGCACGAGGAGGCTCAGGCCGCTCCCCGCGGAAAGCTTCCGCCTAGAGCGCAATGATTGAAGAAGTCGACAGTTTCTAGACATCCGGTATAACCGGTTTTATTAATATAAGAGCGAAGGGGATAGTTATGACAAACCAGCAAGATCCTAAGATGCGTTTAAAGCTACTTCTTCAGCATCTCGATTTGACAGATGACGTACATATGCCTTTTTTCGAGGAGGCTGAATTGACACGGATGACGGTCCATAAGAAAGAACGGACCTGGCGCTTTACAGTGAAACTTCAAAAAGTACTGCCGATAAAGCTGTTCCTGTTATTAAAAGAGCGGTTGCATTCCACCTTTTCTCCGATTGCAGCTGTGCAGCTGACAATCATAACGGATGATGCCCAGACAGACACTGAATTGATTTCAGCCTATTGGCGCTACGCTGTTGATGAATTGGCTGATATGGCCCCACCGCTCCGTGAACGGTTGCTGGGACAAGCTCCCCAGTGGAACGGCAATAAAATGATGCTGAATTGTGGTCATGAACATGAAATGATGGCGCTAAAATCCAAATACACGGATAAATTGGCCAATGTATACCAGCAATTCGGCTTCCCCAGAATTGCTATCGACTTTCAATTGACGGAAGACGATCAGCAGGCTGCGCACGAAGCATTCATGGAAGAACGCCGAGCTGAGGAAGAAGAGATGGCCAAAAAAGCTTTATCTGATATGAAGAAGAGAGAGACGGACCGGAAAGAGAACGGTGCACCAGCAGGTCCATTCCAGATGGGCAGCAATATCAAGCCGGATGAACCGATCGCTGAAATCCAGTCCATCATTGATGAAGAACGGCGGATTACCGTTGAAGGCTACGTGTTTGATGCTGAAGTGCGTGAATTGCGCAGCGGCCGTTCCCTTTTGACGGTCAAAATTACGGATTATACAGATTCACTTCTCGTGAAAATGTTCTCCCGTGACAAAGAAGATGCCGAATTGATGAAGAACATTAAAAAAGGCATGTGGCTGAAAGCCCGTGGTTCCATCCAGATGGATACGTTTGTCCGCGACCTGGTCATGATGGCGCAGGATATGGTGGAAGTGAAGCCGCAATTGCGCCAGGATACAGCTTCCGAAAAACGGGTGGAACTGCATCTCCATACACCGATGAGCCAGATGGATGCAGTGTCATCTGTGGACGCACTTGTGGGACAGGCTGCGAAATGGGGCCATCCCGCCATTGCCATTACAGACCATGCAGGGGTGCAGTCTTTCCCGGACGCATATGCCGCCAGCAAAAAACATGGCATCAAAGCGATATTCGGGTTGGAAGCGAACCTGGTTGATGATGGTGTGCCGATTGCGTTTGAAGAACGGCATGCGCTGCTTGAAGAAGAAACTTTTGTGGTGTTCGACTTGGAGACGACGGGGTTATCCGCGGTATACGATACGATTATCGAGCTTGCAGCTGTAAAGATCAAAGGCGGGCAGATCATCGATAAATTCGAAAGCTTTGCGAATCCGCATCATCCATTATCGGATACGACGATCGATTTGACCGGCATCACTGATGATATGGTGAAAGACGCGCCGGAAGTGGAAGAAGTGATCCGCAATTACCATGAATGGGCAGGGGATCATATCATGGTTGCCCACAACGCCTCGTTCGATATGGGCTTTTTGTATGTCGCCTATAAAAAATACGGCATCGACAAAAAGCATGCCACAATCGACACACTGGAATTGGCGCGTATGCTCCACCCCGAATTGAAGAATCACCGGTTGAATACACTGGCGAAGAAATTCGGCATTGAACTCACCCAGCATCACCGTGCGATCTACGATACGGAAGCAACATCGTATTTGCTGACACATCTATTGAAGGAAGCTCATCAAAAAGGGATCCTTTATCATGATGAACTCAATAATTATGTAGGAGCCGGTGATGCTTATAAGCGCTCACGGCCGACTCATGTGACTTTATTGGCACAAAACGACGCGGGGTTGAAAAATCTGTTCAAGCTGGTATCCGCTTCCCATATCAATTATTTCTACCGTGTGCCGCGGATTCCGCGCTCGCTTCTGCAGAAACACCGTGAAGGGCTTCTTGTCGGCTCCGGCTGCGATAAAGGGGAAGTTTTTGAAGCGGTTATGCAGAAGTCGATGGAAGAAGTGGAACGGACCGCTCAGTTCTATGATTATCTGGAGGTCCATCCGAAAGACATTTATGCACCACTGATCGAACGTGAAATGATCCGTGATGAATGGAATCTGGAAGATATCATCCGAAAACTGGTGAAAGTCAGCAAAAAACTGGGAATCCCTCTGGTTGCTACAGGAAACGTCCATTACCTGGATGAGAATGACGCAATCTACCGTCAGGTGCTGATCGGATCGCAAGGCGGGGCCAATCCGTTGAACCGGACGAAGCTTCCGAAAGTCCATTTCCGCACGACCAATGAAATGCTCGACGCCTTCGACTTTTTGGGTGAAGAGACGGCTATGCAGATCGTAGTGGAGAATTCCAATAAAATCGCCGACATGATCGACACAGTCAAACCGATCAAAGACGATCTTTACACACCTAAAATTGAAGGGGCAGATGAAGAAGTCAGGGAGCTTAGCTACAATATGGCGCGAAGCATCTATGGCGAACAGCTGCCTGAAATCGTTGAAGCACGCATTGAAAAGGAATTAAAATCAATTATCGGACACGGTTTCGCGGTTATTTATTTGATTTCGCATAAACTAGTTAAAAAGTCTCTGGATGATGGCTATCTGGTCGGTTCACGTGGATCTGTCGGTTCTTCTTTAGTGGCGACACTTACGGAAATCACAGAAGTGAATCCATTGCCGCCGCATTACATCTGCACGAAATGCCAAAAATCCGAGTTCTTCGACGATGGTTCTGTCGGCTCAGGATTTGACCTTGAAGACAAAAACTGTCCGGATTGCGATGTTCCTTATAAAAAAGAAGGACAGGATATTCCATTTGAAACGTTTCTCGGCTTTAAAGGCGATAAAGTACCGGATATCGATTTGAACTTCAGTGGTGAGTATCAAGCGAAAGCCCACAATTACACCAAGGAATTATTCGGGGAAGACAATGTTTTCCGTGCAGGAACAATCGGGACCGTTGCTGAGAAAACAGCTTACGGTTATGTGCGCGGATATGCCAATGACCGGGATATGACCATACGTGGAGCGGAGATTGACCGTCTCGTCCAAGGCTGTACAGGCGTAAAACGAAGCACCGGACAGCATCCGGGTGGAATTATCGTAGTGCCGGATTACATGGATATCTATGATTTCTCTCCCATTCAATTCCCTGCGGATGCCCAGGATTCGGAATGGAAAACGACGCATTTCGACTTCCATTCGATCCATGATAATTTATTGAAGCTGGATATTCTCGGTCACGATGATCCGACCGTTATCCGTATGTTACAGGATTTGTCCGGCATCGATCCGAAAACGATACCGACCGATGACCCTGAAGTGATGAAGATTTTCTCCGGCACTGAATCGCTCGGTGTTACGGAAGAACAGATCGGGTGCAAAACTGCGACCTACGGCATACCTGAATTCGGTACCCGCTTCGTGCGTCAAATGCTTGAAGAAACGAAACCGACGACTTTCTCTGAGCTAGTACAGATATCTGGCCTGTCGCACGGAACGGACGTATGGCTGAGTAACGCACAGGAATTGATCAAAAACGGTACATGCCAATTGTCGGATGTAATCGGATGCCGTGATGATATCATGGTTTACCTGATATACCAGGGACTCGAATCGTCGATGGCATTCAAAATAATGGAAGCAGTCCGTAAAGGTAAAGGACTGACTCCGGAATTTGAAGCGGCGATGAAAGAAGAAGGTGTTCCGAACTGGTACATCGAATCATGTAAGAAGATCAAATACATGTTCCCGAAAGCCCACGCTGCCGCTTATGTTCTAATGGCAGTCAGAATCGCATATTTCAAAGTGCATTTCCCGATTCTTTATTATGCGGCTTACTTTACAGTCCGCGCGGAAGATTTCGATGTCAATGCGATGGCTAAAGGTTCCCATGCAATCCGTTCAGTGATTGCTGACATCAATGCCAAAGGGCTGGAAGCATCAACAAAAGAGAAGAACTTATTGACGGTCATGGAACTTGCGCTCGAGATGACCGAACGCGGTTACAAGTTCCAGAAAGTGGACCTCTATAAATCGGAGGCCGATGAATTCATCATCGACGGCAATACGCTGATTCCGCCATTCAATGCCATACCTGGCCTCGGAACGAACGCAGCCAAATCGATTGTTGCTGCACGCCAGCAAGGGACGTTCCTTTCGAAAGAAGACCTTCAGCAGCGTGGACGGGTTTCCAAAACCATCATTGAATACATGGATGATCACGGATGTCTTGAAGGAATGCCTGAAGCCAACCAGCTGTCGCTGTTCTAGTCAGTTGCACTGGTGTGCCAATCATGGTATTATTGTAGTAACATTTACTGATAGCTCTGTCGCAGAAGAGTGGGTTCTCCCGCTCTTTTCTGTTTGTAAAGACATAAAATGAAACTTTGAATTGCGGGAGGCATGTATGAGCAAAATTACAGAACAAATAGAAGAAATCACAAAGCCCATTACAGATGAGCTGAATCTTGAACTGGTTGATGTGGAATTTGTCAAAGAAGGCCGCAGCTGGTTTTTGCGCGTCTACGTGGACAATCCGGATGCGCCGATCGATATTGATCAATGCGCGCTGGTCAGCGAACGATTGAGTGAAATTTTGGATGAACTGGATCCGATTGAGCAGAATTATTTCCTTGAAGTATCTTCACCGGGAGCAGAGCGCCCATTGAAGAAAGAAAAAGATTTTGAGAATGCTATCAGTAAATTCATCTATATCAAAACTTATGAGCCGATTTTGGATGCAAAAGAGTTTGAAGGTTATCTGCAATCGTATACTGATGAAGAAGTCCAAATTGAAGTTAAAATCAAAACCCGCAGAAAAACAATCGTGATACCAAGGCAGAAAATTGCTGTAATCCGTCTCGCAATTGATTTTTCAGCAAAACCTGATCGATGAACCTAGGAGTGAATAAAAAATGAGCAGTGAGTTATTGAATGCTTTAGAGGCATTGGAGAAACAAAAAGGTATTTCGCGTGATGTCTTGATCGAAGCGATAGAAGCGGCATTAGTGACTGCATACAAACGCAATTTCAATCAAGCGCAGAACGTCCGTGTGGATTTGAATCTTAATACGGGAACGATGCTTGTCTATTCCAGAAAAGATGTCGTCGAGGAAGTGGAAGACGATCGTCTGCAGATATCTTTGGAAGACGCTCATGCCATCAATCCTGCATATGAAGTCGGGGATGTCGTGGAAGAAGAAGTGACGCCGCGCAACTTTGGCCGTATCGCTGCTCAGACAGCCAAGCAAGTAGTTACCCAGCGTGTGCGTGAAGCTGAGCGAGGTCTTGTTTTTGAAGAGTTTGTCGATCGCGCAGATGACATCGTCAACGGTATTGTTGAACGCATGGATGCCCGCAACCTGTATGTCGGCCTTGGTAAAGTTGAAGCGGTCCTTCCGCAGACTGAGCAGATGCCGAATGAGTCATATCAGCCGCATGATCGCATCAAGGTCTATATTACCAAGGTTGAGCGGACTACACGCGGACCTCAGGTGTTTGTATCACGAACACATCCGGGTTTATTGCGCAGATTGTTTGAAACTGAAGTGCCTGAAATCTATGACGGCATTGTTGAAATCAAATCGATTGCCCGCGAAGCAGGAGATCGTTCAAAGATCTCTGTAATGGCTCACCGTGAAGATATTGATCCGGTAGGTTCATGTGTCGGTTCAAAAGGGGCACGTGTACAGACTATCGTCAATGAACTCAGTGGCGAAAAAATCGATATCGTTGAATGGTCAGAGGAGCCGGTGATATTTGTAGCCAATGCACTCAGCCCTTCAAAAGTGCTTGATGTCCAGGTGAATGAAGAAGAGAAGTCTACGACAGTTGTCGTGCCTGACTATCAATTATCACTGGCAATCGGCAAACGCGGACAGAATGCACGTCTTGCTGCCAAATTGACTGGATGGAAAATTGATATCAAGAGTGAGACAGATGCCCGTGAGATGGGCATTTATCCTAATCCGGATGCTGACATCGAACTGGTTGAGTCCGGTGATGAAAGCGATGATTTCGATTTCTACGACGAAAAAGAATAAGAAAGATAAGGTGATGTCCGTTGGCTCTGCAGAAGAAAATTCCACTCAGGAAGTGTGTAGCAACAGGCGAGATGCATCCTAAAAAAGAAATGATCCGTGTCGTGCGTTCCAAGGAAGGCGAAGTGAGCGTCGATCTGACCGGTAAAAAATCAGGGCGAGGAGCTTATGTTTCCAAATCTGAGGCAGCTGTTGCGGCGGCCAAAAAGAAAAAGGTGCTCGACAACCAATTGGAAGTCAAAGTGCCAGAGGAGATATATGAAGAATTGCTGCGGGTCATTCTAAGAGAGCAGTTGAAGTAAAATGGAAACAAAACAGAAAATCCTGCAAATCCTCGGGCTTGCGACAAGAGCAAGAATGACGATTACAGGAGAAGAACTGACAATCAATGAAGTGCGCAAAGGCAATGCAAAATTGGTGTTGTTGGCTGAAGACGCTTCGGAAAACACAATGAAAAAACTGCAGGATAAATGCAGCTATTATAAAGTCGACCTGCAAATTTTCGGAACCCGTTTCGAAATTGGGCATGCAGTCGGCAAAGAAGAGCGTGTAGTTATGGCGATCACCGATGCAGGTTTCGCCAAAAAACTGAAAAGCTTGTTCGATGAAAATAACCGGGGGTGAGCAGATGACCAAAATTCGAGTACATGAATACGCGAAAAAAGTAGATAAACCAAGTAAAGAGATCATCCAGCAATTATCAAAAATGGATATTTCAGTAACTAATCATATGTCGACACTAGAGGACAACGCTGTTTCAAAATTGGACGGCATTTATAAGAAATCTTCATCCGCTTCAACAGCACCAGCTCCAACTAAACCACAAAACCAAGGACAGAACCGTTCGCAAGGACAAAGTTCGCGTCCGTCTGGCCAAGGCCAATCACGTCCGCAAGGCGGACAAAACGGCTCACGTCCATCTGGGCAGGGACAACGTCCTGGACAGTCACGTCCAGCGGCTGCACCAAGCCAGGGGCAATCGCGTTCGCAAGGCAACGGCCAAAGAAATGCAGCTCCGGCAAAAACAGGGTCTAACTTCACACCTAAAGCTGCAAAACCGACAGCAGGACCAGGACAGCGCAATTCCAACCGTCCGGGTGGCGGCGGTCCAGGCCGCGGCGGTCAGAACCGCAATAGAAAAGGCAAACAGCAGCGTCCAGTGAACCCACTGCCGCCGATGCCTAAAAAAGAGAAGGAATTACCGGCGAAAATCACTTTTACAGAATCATTGACAGTTGGCGAATTGGCGAAAAAATTAGGCCGTGAACCATCTGAAATCATCAAAAAATTATTCATGCTTGGTGTAATGGCTACCATTAACCAGGAACTTGATAAAGATGCGATTGAATTGATCTGTGCGGAGTATGAAGTGGAAGTGGAAGAAGAAATCCTGGTTGATAAAACTGACCTGGAAGTCTACTTCGAACCGGAAGATGAAACGCTGAACGAAGAACGTCCACCAGTAGTGACAATCATGGGACACGTCGATCATGGTAAAACAACTCTGCTTGATTCGATCCGCCACACGAAAGTGACGGCAGGAGAAGCAGGCGGGATTACACAGCATATCGGCGCTTATCAAGTAGTTGAAGACGGCAAGAAAATCACTTTCCTTGATACGCCTGGTCACGCAGCATTTACGACAATGCGTGCACGCGGAGCGAAAGTGACGGATTTGGCTATTATCGTTGTTGCAGCTGATGATGGTGTAATGCCGCAGACAGTTGAAGCGATCAACCATGCCAAAGCTGCTGAAGTTCCAATCATCATTGCAGTCAACAAAATGGATAAGCCAAGTGCCAACCCTGATCGCGTTATGCAGGAATTGACTGAACACGGTCTTGTTCCGGAAGCATGGGGCGGAGATACGATTTTTGTTCCACTTTCAGCGTTAAAAGGTGAAGGCATCGATACATTGCTTGAAATGATTCTGCTTGTTTCTGAAGTAGGGGAATTGAAAGCCAACCCTTCACGCCGCGCTATCGGCACAGTTATTGAAGCTGAGCTTGATAAAGGCCGCGGTTCAGTTGCCACACTTCTGGTACAGGACGGTACGTTAAATGTCGGTGATCCGATTGTAGTCGGCAACACATTTGGTCGCGTCCGTGCAATGGTTTCGGATGTTGGCCGCCGCGTAAAAGAAGCGGGTCCATCAATGCCGGTTGAAATTACCGGTTTGAATGATGTGCCACAGGCAGGCGATCGTTTTGTCGTGTTCGAAGACGAGAAAACAGCCCGTTCTGTTGGTGAAAGCCGTGCTACTTCAGCCTTGCAGGTTCAACGTTCAGAGAAAACCCGCGTAACACTTGATAATCTTTTTGATCAATTGAAACAAGGTGAGATGAAAGAGTTGAACTTGATCGTCAAAGCTGACGTTCAAGGGGCAGTTGAAGCAATGGCTGCTTCACTTCTGAAAATCGATGTAGAAGGCGTAAACGTCAAAATCATCCATACGGGTGCTGGTGCTATTACGGAATCGGATATTTCCCTTGCTGCGGCATCCAATGCCATCGTTATCGGATTTAACGTCCGTCCGGATGCCAATGCCAAACGCGCAGCAGAAGCTGAAGGCGTGGACATCCGTTTACACCGCATCATCTATAAAGTAATTGAAGAAATTGAATTTGCAATGAAAGGCTTGCTTGATCCTGAATTTGAGGAGAAAGTTATCGGCCAGGCGGAAGTCCGCAGCACATTCAAAGTATCTAAAGTCGGAACAATTGCCGGAAGTTATGTAACTGAAGGTAAAATCACACGTGACAGCGGAGTTCGTGTCATCCGTGAAGGAATTGTTGTTTTCGAAGGTGAAATGGATACATTGAAACGCTTTAAAGACGACGCCAAAGAAGTGGCTAAAGGCTACGAATGCGGTATCACAGTCAAGAATTTCAATGATGTCAAAGAAGGCGACATCATTGAAGCTTATGTTATGGAAGAAATCGAACGGAAATGATCCTTTACATGGAATGCGAATTCTTCATACCGTCGGCGCATTCATTGAAGGAGAAAAGGGCAGTGCTGAAAAGCATGCTGACCCGTTCAAAACAAAAGTTCAATATTTCCGCTGCG
Source organism: Planomicrobium sp. MB-3u-38 (assembly GCF_002836425.1). Classification (NCBI taxonomy): domain Bacteria; kingdom Bacillati; phylum Bacillota; class Bacilli; order Caryophanales; family Caryophanaceae; genus Planomicrobium; species Planomicrobium sp. MB-3u-38. The sequence goes on from NZ_PJBO01000060.1 coordinate 147,466, forward strand.
GAAATTGACCATCAGAATGTATGGCAGCGCACGCGCCTGGCCTTTGTCACTGTTTCTTCCTCAAAAGAAATGGCTGAAAAGGAAATGGCGCAAGTGCTGTATTATCTGGAGAGCAATCCGATGTGGGAATGTCTTGAACATCATCAAGAATATCTGTAAGAACGAGGTGAATAAGCAATGACAATGCGCTCGAATCGTGTAGGCGAACAAATGAAAAAAGAGCTCAGCGATATCATCAGCCGCAAGCTGAAAGATCCGCGAATCGGATTTGTCACGGTAACGGATGTAGAAGTTACCGGAGATCTCCAACAAGCGACAGTTTATATCAGTGTATTGGGTGATGATGCTGCAAAAGAGCAGACATTGCTCGGCTTATCGAAATCCAAAGGATTTATCCGTTCAGAAATCGGCCAGCGTATCCGTTTGCGCAAAACGCCTGAACTATCATTTGAATTCGATACTTCAGTGGCATACGGAAATCGGATCGACAGTCTGCTGCGGGATATCAAAGAACCGAAAGACGAACAATAAAACCAGGCCTGCTGTCTATTTCTTAGATTGCAGGCTTTTTTACATATCAGTAAGGGGTTGAAAGAAATGGCCATTAACGGAATACTTCCTTTGTGGAAAGAGAAAGGCATGACTTCGCATGATTGTGTTTTTAAATTGCGTAAAATATTGAAAACAAAAAAAGTGGGCCATACCGGCACGCTGGATCCTGAAGTGGACGGGGTTTTGCCGATTTGTATAGGGAATACCACAAAAGTGGCGGAATACATCACGAATCAAGGAAAAACCTACGAAGCTGAAGTGGCAATCGGCTTTTCGACTGAAACAGAAGATGCCACTGGTGAAGTGGTGGATCGGGACCAGCAGGAGAAGAAAATTACCAGGCAGGAACTGCTTGCCGTCTTAGAAGGGTTGACTGGAGAGATTACTCAGATTCCGCCAATGTATTCTGCAGTAAAAGTGAATGGCAAAAAACTGTATGAATACGCAAGAGCCGGTATAGCGGTCGAGCGCCCGGTCAGAAAAGCGTGGATTCACTCAATTGAGCTGTTGGACAACGCCGCAGAATGGACCGGTACCGATATCCATTTCCGCATCCGCATCCAATGTGGCAAAGGCACATATATCCGTACGCTTGCCGTGCAAATAGGCGAGGCTCTTGGCTACCCCGCCCATATGTCGAAATTGACAAGAACCGAATCAGGCAAATTTAAACAAGCAGATTGCTTAACGCTTGCACAGGTCGATGAGATTGCTCAAAATGGAACTATCGGACGTTTCTTGAAACCGTTGATGTATGGGTTAAGCGCCTTTCCTTCAGTGGAAGTTGACCCGAAAATGGTTTTTGCAATGAAAAATGGGCAAGTTATGGATATGCATCCTTTATTGGAGAAAAATGAATTGCTTGTTTTTACATTGAACGACAATCCTTTTGCATTGTATAAGAAACATCCGGAGAAAAAGGGGAAAATGAAACCGGAAAAAATGTTCGGTCTGCCGACAGAAGACGAGGTGTAAAATGAAAATCTTCCATTTGAATTTTCCCAATCATATGAAGCCGGAAGAAGAGTTGGGCCCGCTATCCATGGCACTCGGCTTCTTTGATGGAGTTCATAAAGGGCATCAGAAAGTAATCGGAGAAGCTGTAGAAAAAGCGCAGGAATTAGGTGTGAAATCTGCTGTAATGACTTTCGATCCGCATCCTTCACTGGTTTTAGGCGGCCGGAAGGAAGAAGTGTTCTACATAACGCCTATGCAGCAAAAAATGGAAATACTTAATGGTATGGATATCGATGTTTGTTTCATCGTCCGCTTTACGTCCGACTTTGCGCAATTGCAGCCGGAACAATTCATCAGCCATTTTATCGAAGATCTTGGGGTTGTCCATGTGACTGCCGGTTTTGATTTTTCATTCGGCGCAAAAGGCCAGGGATCTATGGATCTGATGCAGAGCTATTCGGATGGACGGTTTGGCGTAAGTGTCATCGGGAAATTGGAAGACGGCCAGGAAAAAATCAGTTCCACCCGCATCCGCAATCACTTGAAATCGGGTGAAATCGAAGAAGTGTGCCGTTTATCAGGGCGCCCATTCAAAGTTTCCGGTACGGTTGTGAATGGCGATAAAAGAGGGCGCACCATCGGCTTTCCGACTGCAAATGTGGAACCTGATCTGGGGACGTTCATACCAGGCAGAGGTGTCTACGCTGTCCGTCTTTATGTCCAGGACGAACTATATGACGGGGTCTGCAATGTAGGCTACAAACCGACTTTCAATGACCCGGACCACAAGCAGCTCGTAATTGAAGTGCATATCTTTAATTTTGATAAAGATATATACGGCGAACGGGTAACGGTCGATTGGCATAAAAGAATCAGGGACGAAAAGAAGTTTTCCGGCATCGATGAACTGAAAGCGCAAATTGAAAAAGACAAACAGGAAGCCATCACGTTTTTCGCTGGATGATATCAAGCGGGAAGATCGGTTGATTTTCAAATTGCCGTGTGCTATGATTTATGAGTACTGAATGTACTAACCGTTGCTTGGCAATCGAATCACCAACGTTTGCTCGGTAATTGGGGCTATCAGAAATTAGGAGGTGGAAACAGTATGGCAATTACTCAAGAACGTAAAAATGAATTGATCAATGAATACAAAGTGCATGACACAGATACTGGGTCTGCAGAAATTCAAATCGCCATTCTTACAGAAGACATCAACAACTTGAATGAGCACTTACGTACTCACAAAAAAGATCATCACTCACGTCGTGGTCTATTCAAAATGGTTGGACGCCGTCGTAACTTGTTGAAATACCTTCGTGAAAACGACGTAGCTCGTTACCGCGAATTAATCGCAAGACTTGGCCTACGCCGATAATAGCAATCAGTGAAAGCGGGATTCGTCCCGCTTTTTCTTTATGGATAAAATTTTCCGCTTGCATGCACAGCGTATGCTTTTTTGATACACTACTAGTAATGGATACATAAAATTGTCTATATCCTGAAAGAGAGAGGAGCTCGATTATGGAGCAAACTAAAAAGGTTTACAAATTCGATTGGGCAGGCCGCGAATTGCAGGTCGAAGTTGGCCAATTGGCTAAGCAGGCAAACGGAGCAGCGTTGATCCGTTATGGCGATACAGCAGTACTGTCTACATCCACAGCTTCAAAAACGCCGAAGCCGCTGGATTTCTTCCCGTTGACTGTCAACTACGAAGAACGGCTTTATGCTGTCGGTAAAATACCAGGAGGCTTCATCAAACGTGAAGGCCGTCCTTCTGAAAAAGCGACTTTGACGAGCCGTCTTATCGACCGTCCGATCCGTCCTTTATTCCCTGATGGCTTCCGCAATGAAGTGCAGGTAATCTCAATGGTTATGTCCGTTGATCAGGATTGCCCTTCTGAAATGGCTGCAATGTTCGGATCTTCATTGTCGTTAATGATTTCGGATATTCCGTTCGACGGTCCGATTGCTGGCGTTATCGTTGGTTTGATCGACGGTGAATACATTATCAATCCGACAAACGATCAGCTTGAGAAAAGTTCCATCAATCTGACAGTGGCAGGCACGAAAGATGCCATCAATATGGTTGAAGCGGGAGCGAAAGAAGTATCGGAAGAAATCATTCTTGAAGCAATCATGTTCGGACACGAAGAGATCAAGAAATTGATCGCGTTCCAGGAAGAGATTGCAGCTGAAGTCGGGAAAGAAAAATCTGAAATCCAATTATACGAATTGGATGCAGAGCTTTCTTCAACGATCAAAGGCCAAGTGGAAGCAGAGTTGAACACTGCTGTTCAGATCAATGAAAAGCAGGCGCGCAACGAAGCGATCGACGAAATCAAAAAACGCGTTATGGCACAATACGAAGAATCAGCTGATGATGTTAAAAAACAAGCGGGACAAATCCTTGATAAGATGGTCAAAGATGAAGTTCGCCGTTTGATCACGGATGAAAAAATCCGTCCTGACGGGCGCGGACCATCAGAGATCCGTCCATTGTCATCAGAAGTCGGATTGCTGGCACGCACGCACGGTTCTGGTTTGTTTACACGTGGACAAACACAGGCGATGAGCATTTGTACGCTTGGGGCACTTGGCGACGTACAGATTATCGATGGCCTTGGCATCGAAGACACAAAACGTTTTATGCATCATTACAACTTCCCGTTGTTCTCTGTCGGTGAAACTGGATTCCTTCGTGGACCGGGCCGCCGCGAAATCGGCCACGGGGCTCTTGGGGAACGTGCCCTTGAAGCGGTTATTCCGAATGAAAAAGAATTCCCATATACAATCCGTCTGGTAGCAGAAGTTCTGGAATCAAACGGATCAACTTCTCAGGCAAGTATCTGTGCTTCAACTCTTGCAATGATGGACGCTGGTGTTCCTTTGAAAGCGCCTGTAGCAGGTATTGCAATGGGGCTTGTCAAAAAAGGTGATAATTACACAGTATTGTCCGACATTCAGGGAATGGAAGACCACCTGGGTGACATGGACTTTAAAGTTGCCGGAACTGCTGAAGGCATTACAGCGCTTCAGATGGATATCAAAATCGATGGCTTGTCCCGTCAAATCCTGGAAGAGGCTTTGACACAGGCGAAAATTGGGCGTATCCATATTCTTGAATCGATGATTGCGACAATTTCTGAACCGAGAGAGCAATTGTCCAAATTTGCGCCGAAGATCATCATGGTTAAGATCAACCCTGATAAGATCCGCGATGTGATTGGACCAGGCGGTAAAGTGATCAATAAGATCATTGATGAAACAGGCGTCAAAATTGATACAGAACAAGACGGCACCATCTTTATTTCTTCAGTTGATGAAGAAATGAACGCGAAAGCGAAAGCGATGATCGAAAACATCGTGCGCGAAGCGAAAGTTGGAGAATATTACGAAGGAAAAGTGAAACGGATCGAGAAATTCGGCGCATTCGTTGAACTGTTCCCAGGCAAAGACGGCTTGCTTCATATTTCTGAAATCCAGGAAGAACGGACGAAGGAAGTTGAAGATGTCCTCAAAATGGATCAAGTTGTAAAAGTGAAAGTCATTGAAATCGACCGTCAAGGCCGAGTCAACCTGTCACGCAAGATTGTACTGAAAGAAGAAAAAGAACAAGCTGAAAAAGCTAATCAGGAGTAAATGAAAATTGCCGACGAAAGTTGGCAATTTTTTTCTTATTTCTTAAAAGAAAATAGATGTATTTAGTTTTTAAAGAACTATGGAGGAGCGGAGTTTCGTCTAGACTTCACCGCTTAACGGGCGCTTACGCTTTTCTTATTGGAGGGATTTAAAGAGTGGCAGATACTTATACTTGTGAAAACGGTTTACGGATCGTTTCAGAACAGATTCCGCATTTCAGATCTGTAGCAGTCGGAATATTCGTCAAGGTCGGATCGCGTGATGAAAGCCCCGAAGAGAATGGCATGACCCATTTTATCGAGCATATGCTGTTCAAGGGCACACCCACCCGGAGCGCAAAGGATATTGCCAGGGAATTCGACCGTATCGGCGGAGACATCAATGCCTATACTTCAAAAGAGTATACCTGTTATTACGCGAAAGTTATCGATGAACATGCGGATCGCGCAGTCGATATACTGGCGGACATGTATTTCAATTCCAATATGGAACCTGATGAAATCGAGCGGGAACGGCAAGTGGTGCTTGAAGAAATAAGCATGACCGAAGATATGGCGGATGATGATGTACATGAGCAGTTATGGCGGGTAATGTATCCTGGACATTCCATCGGTGCACCGATCCTTGGTATAGAAGAGACTCTGCAGACTTTCGACGCTGAACTGATCCGAGTTTTCATGGACAGATTTTACATCCCATCGAATACTGTCGTGTCAGTGGCGGGGAATATAAAGCCAGAATTAATCGGAAAAATCCAAGAACTTTTTGGCAGTTTCCGAAAAGTCCGGCAGCAAAAAAATTATACAGAACCTGAGTTCATTCCAGGAAAGTCCATTAAATACAAAGATATTGAACAAGGGCATCTTTGCTTAGGCTTTCCGGGAATGTTAATAAACAATCCACATCTTTACGATTTAGCAGTGATGAACAATATTCTGGGAGGCACGATGTCATCCAGGCTGTTTCAGGAAATCAGGGAGGAGCGGGGACTCGCTTACTCGATTTATTCCTATCACTCAGCTTATTCGGACCACGGCACTCTTGCGATTTACGGCGGTACATCAAATGAGCAGCTGCCGGAACTCCAGGAAAAAATCATGGAATCGATCCGTCATATGCAGTCGGACGGCCTGACACAGCTGGAAGTGGATGATTCCAAAGAGCAGTTCAAAGGCAATCTGCTGCTTGGGATGGAAAGTACCAGCTCACGCATGAGCCGCAACGGCAAGCATGAACTGCTTATGGGCAGGCATATATCCTTTGAGGATGTGCTGAAGAAAATTGAAGGCGTATCGATGGAGAAAGTTCAGTACACATTGGAACTGCTCCAACAGGGACCGGCATTATCAATCATACGTTCAAAAGAAGCATCCTCTTAAAATTGAGGATGCTTTTTCAATATTTTAATGCGGCAGATAGCTGAATTATGATACAATAATCCAAATTATCTTTGAAGGAGAGAGTCGAGTGAAAACCTATAACGTAGCAATCATGGGGGCAACAGGAGCCGTTGGTCAGCAAATGAAGGATCAATTGGAAAAGCGCGGGTTTCCTGTAAACGAAATCCGTTTCCTGTCATCCAGCCGTTCTGCGGGCAGTAAAATAGATTTTAAAGGCAATACCTATACAGTGGAAGAAGCGGTGCCGGAATCATTTGAAGGGATAGACATCGCCCTCTTCAGCGCAGGCGGCAGCGTATCCGAGAAGTTTGCTCCGGAGGCTGTAAAGCGCGGAGCAATTGTCATCGATAATACGAGTGCGTTCCGGATGGATCCCGAAGTTCCGCTGGTCGTGCCTGAGGTCAATAAAAGCGACTTGTCACTTCATAAAGGGATCATTTCAAATCCGAACTGCTCGACCATCCAGATGGTCTGCGCGCTGCAGCCGTTAAAAGAGCAATTCGGCTTGGCGAAGATTGTCGTTTCTACATATCAGGCAGTATCAGGTGCTGGAATAGATGCAATCAATGAATTGAAACATCAGGCTGACGCAGGGTTCGATCAGGCAGTGAATGCTGACGCTAAAATGCTTCCGGTTAAATCAGCCGAGAAACATTATCCGATCGCATATAATGCGATACCACAGATTGATGTTTTTGCTGACAATGGCTATACGCTTGAGGAAATGAAAATGATCAATGAAACGAAAAAAATCATGCATGACAACAACCTTTCAGTAGCAGCGACCTGTGTGCGGCTGCCGGTGGTTACAGGCCATTCGGAATCTGTCTATGTTGAGTTAGAGGCAGCTCCGACGCTCCAGGAAGTGAAGGAGGCCATTGCGGCTGCTCCGGGAGTGGAATTGAAGGACGATCCATCACAGCAATTGTATCCGATGCCGCTTATGGCTGCGGGACTTGATGAAGTTTTTGTCGGCCGCATCCGTCCGGATCTGGATAATCCGCAAGGCTTCCATTTATGGGTGGTCTCAGACAATTTAGTGAAGGGCGCAGCATTGAACTCAGTGCAAATTGCAGAAGCGCTGATTGAAGAAAAAATAATCTGACCTCAAAAATGAACCGGCCGCCACGCCGGTTTATTTTTTCTTTGGACTGTTAAGTTCAATTCCCGTATAATGAATTTTATGGATGTGTACGGGCGAATTTTTTTAGGAGGAAATAAATTGAGTAAAATTAAAAATGAAATCATCAGAGTAATACCTTTAGGCGGCGTCGGAGAAATCGGCAAAGCAATGTACGTTATTGAAATCGACGAAGATATTTTTGTGGTCGACAGCGGATTGATGTTCCCGGAAGATGAAATGCTCGGAGTGGATATCGTCATTCCGGATGTAACGTATCTGGAAGAGAACAAGGACCGTGTCAAAGGGATTTTCCTTACACACGGCCATGAAGACGCAATTGGCTCCATCGCCTATTTGCTGAAGAAAGTGCAGGCTCCTGTCTATGGTTCGAAATTGACGATCGGCCTTGCAAAAGAACATGTTAAAGAACAGGGATCTTTGAAACAAGTGAAATTTTTCGAAGTGACAAACAAAAGCCGTATGAATTTTGACACAACGCATGTGACGTTCTTCCATACGACACACAGCATACCTGATGCGATTGGCATCGTTTTCCATACTTCCGAAGGTGCCATTGTCCATACAGGCGAATTTAAGTTCGACCAGTCGGCTAAAGGCAGTTACCGTCCGGATATCGCTAAAATGGCTAAATTGGGCGAAGATGGCGTACTTATGCTATTGTCCGATTCCACTGAAGCGGAACGCCCTGGCTACACGACTTCCGAAATAGTTGTTGCCGACCATCTTCAATCAGAATTCCGTAAAGCGGAAGGGAGAATATTGGTGTCGCTTTATTCATCAAACTTCATCCGCATCCAGCAGGTTTTCGATATTGCCCGGGCAACCGGCAAAAAAGTTGCAGTAGTAGGGAAAAGTCTTGAAAGCAGCTATGAAGTCGGTGTTCGCCTCGGCTATTTGGACGCCGGTGAAGATACAGTGATCTCCCTGAAAGAACTGGATGACCATCGAGACGAAGAAATTGTCATCATCGTTACAGGCAACCAGGGGGAACCATTGGAAGCTTTGGATAAAATGGTGCGCAAGCAGCATAAAGACGTCCGCATCAAAGAGACGGATACGGTGCTGATCACTTTCACCCCATCACCGGGAATGGAAGTTCCAATGTATCAAACGATGAACAAACTGGCTAAAGCCGGCGCGCATGTGCTGACATCCAGTAAAAAAGTCCACGTATCCGGCCACGGCAGCCAGGAAGACTTGAAAATGATGCTGAACATGATGAAGCCGAAGTATTTCATCCCGATCCAGGGAGAATACAAAATGCTGATTGCCCATTCCAAATTGGCTCAGCAGGTCGGTTTGCACAAATCCGAAATCTTTATCGCCGATAAAGGGGATATCGTGGAATATAAAGCAGGCAAAGTCCGCATGAGCGGAAGAGTGACGGCAGGAAATGTGTTAATCGACGGCATCGGAATCGGTGATGTCGGGAATATCGTCCTGCGCGACCGTAAATTGCTTTCACAGGATGGCATTTTCATTGTCGTTGTAACCTTGAACCGCAAACAGAAGAAAATTGCTTCCGGTCCGGAAATGATATCCCGCGGATTCGTTTATGTACGCGAATCGGAAGAGCTGATGGATGAATCGGCGAAATTGGTGACAAAAGTCGTTGAAAAATATGTAGCGCGAGATACATTCGAATGGAATAACATTAAACAGGAAATTCGGGACACATTGAATTCCTATCTGTTCCAGCAAACGAAACGCCGTCCAATGATCATCCCGATTATTATGGAATATTAAGATAGAGAAAAAGGAAAAGGATTTCCATACCGAACTATCGGGGGAAATCCTTTTTCGATTACATAGGAAATGGGGGAACGAAATGCCTCGCAGTGAGTTGAAAAAGAAAAAGAAGAAGACTGTAAAACCGAAAGCCAAGAAAAAGAATAATCAACAGATGCCAGCCGTCTATTTTGAAATTTTCGGCATCGTGATGCTGGGCATAGCTGCCTTGATGGCATTCCAGTTAGGGAGAGTGGGACGGTTATTCTATAATACCGCCGAGTATCTGACAGGCTATCTGGCCTTTCTGATACCTCTGGTGCTGGTGGCCCTAGCGGTTTTCATCATGGTAAGGCGGACATGGCCAAAGCCGCAATTCCGCAAGACGATAGGGACCCTCTTTTTGATGACCGGCGTCTTCCTCATTTGCCATCTGATTTGGGCAGCAGGTTCGATTTTGCCGATCACTTCCGCAAACGTGATGGGGGAAACTGTTAATTCGATTCAGGTCAGCGGCACCATCTGGACCGAATATACGGCTGTTGGCGGTGGAATTGTGGGTGCTATGCTGTATGCGATGATGCATGTGCTGTTTGAAACAGCCGGCACCTGGATAATTGCGTTAATTCTGCTGTCCATCGGAATGATTATACTGACAGGAAAAGTGGCAGCACCATTCATCGCTGAAAAAGTTCCGAGTTTCCGCCCTGTTTTACAGTCAATCGGGCAGCGGTTCAGCCGTCCCGCGAATAAAAGCAAGAAAGCTAAACCCAATAATAGAGCAGAAGAAGCGAGTGGCACCCAAGAGGAGATCCAGTCCTACGATGAAGATGCCAACACAAATTCTTATGATTACACAGATGATTCGGTTTATATGGAAACACCGCAGGAACCGATCATTTCGGCATTTACTGAAAATGTGAAACCGAAACAGGCGGAACCTTTAAAACAAGTGGAGCCGAAAACCGAAGAATCAGATTCATCCGGGGAAGTGCAATTGCTGACGACAGCGGAAGAAATGGAAAACGAGGAGTACCAGCTGCCGCCAATCGACCTTCTTACGCTGCCGCCGCACAGTGATCAAAGCGGGGAATATTCCGGCATCCAGAAGAATGCAAAAAAACTGGAGAAAACATTCCAGAGTTTTGGCGTGCGGGCGAAAGTGACGCAAGTGCATTTGGGACCTGCTGTCACAAAATATGAAGTCTTGCCTGACACCGGCGTGAAAGTCAGTAAAATTGTCAGCCTGCACGATGATTTGGCACTTGCCCTCGCTGCAAGAGATATCCGGATTGAAGCTCCGATTCCAGGCAAATCCGCCATTGGCATCGAAGTTCCGAACTCCACAGTGGCAGTCGTCAGCCTGCGTGAAGTACTGGAATCAGAAGAAAACAATAAACCGGATTCTAAACTGCTCTTCGGTCTGGGACGTGACGTCACAGGACAAGCGGTCATGACAGAACTGAATAAGATGCCCCATCTGCTTGTAGCAGGTTCGACCGGGAGCGGGAAATCAGTTTGTATCAACGGCATTATCACAAGTATTATCATGCGTGCAAAACCTCACGAAGTGAAAATGATGATGATTGACCCAAAAATGGTTGAGCTGAATGTCTATAATGGCATTCCGCATCTATTGGCGCCGGTCGTAACCGATCCGCGCAAAGCAGCGCAGGCATTGAAGAAAATCGTATCTGAAATGGAGCGCCGTTATGAATTGTTCTCCCATACCGGAACAAGAAATATCGAAGGCTATAACGAATATGTAAGAGTGTTTAATGAAGAAAATGAAGACAAACACCCGAAATTGCCATTCATCGTCGTAATCGTCGATGAGCTCGCCGATCTGATGATGGTCGCTTCGAACGAAGTGGAAGATGCCATCACCCGATTGGCACAAATGGCGCGGGCAGCCGGTATCCACTTGATCATCGCGACTCAGCGACCAAGCGTCAACGTAATAACGGGCGTTATCAAAGCCAATATTCCATCACGCATTGCATTCGCGGTATCATCCGCCATAGATTCGCGGACGATTTTGGATATGGGTGGAGCAGAGAAATTGCTTGGCCGCGGAGACATGCTGTTTCTGGGGGCCGGTCAATCCAAACCGGTTCGGGTGCAAGGAGCGTTTCTTTCAGACAGTGAAGTGGAGAAAATCGTCGACTTTGCCATTGAGCAGCAGAAAGCACAGTATCAGGAGGATATGATTCCATCCGATGTGGAAGAAACCAGCATTGATGATGAAACGGATGAAATTTATGATGAAGCGGTGCAATTGGTGACCGAGATGCAGACTGCTTCCGTATCCATGCTGCAGCGCCGCTTCCGTGTAGGTTATTCCCGCGCTGCCCGGATCATCGATCAAATGGAGCAGCGTGGAGTGGTTGGCCCTTATGAAGGCAGCAAGCCCCGCACTGTTTTAGTTCAAAAGCAGGAAGAATATTAAACAAGAACAAAAATTTCGTGACATATTACGCACATCATACAAGGCTTCAGACTGAAAAATTCGCGAAATTCGACAAAACACTATTTATTTCGGTGGAAATAAGTGTTATAGTAATTTTGATTAGTAGGAATGTTTTACATCAGATGTCTGATCTCTGTCATTGGTGGTGAATCGTATGACAATTAAATCGGATCATCGGGCATTGTATCTCCAAGTGATCGATCGGATGAAGCAGGATATTGCTGCCGGAATATACAAAGAGAAAGAAAAGTTGCCTTCCGAATTCGAATTGGCGAAAACACTTGGGGTCAGCCGCGCCACCTTACGGGAAGCGCTCAGGCTGCTGGAAGAGGATAATATTATAGTAAGAAGACATGGCGTCGGTACATTTGTTAATCCGAAACCCTTATTTACATCAGGGATCGAACAATTGACAAGTGTCTCGGAGACAATCAGGCAGGCCGGTATGGAACCTGGTTCGATTTATCTGAGTACTTCCGAAAGCCTTGCTTCTGAGGACGATATAAAACGCTTACATTGCAATCCTGAAGATTCAGTAATTACAATTGAAAGGGTTCGGACAGCGAATGGTGAACCTGTCGTTTATTGCATCGACAAAGTTCTTTCCAGCTTTTTGCCGGAAGATTTCCTGGGCCGTGCCGAAAGCTCCATTTTCTCCGCAATAGAGGAAAGTGGAGAAACACATATTAGTTATGCAGTGACGTATATCGATCCGGTCGGCTACCATGAAGATGCGTCTCCGATTTTGGAAACCGATCCTGAAACTGCATTGTTGGTATTAAAACAGCTCCATTATGATACAGACGATCAAGTGGTGCTTTATTCGAAGAACTATTTCAGAGCTGATAAATTCAGTTTCCATGTAGTTCGAAAACGTGTGTAAAACAAACTATTCCTGCTAATATCAAAAAAACCTTGGGGGTTATTACATTGACAAAACGTAAATTTGGTCTAGGTCTTTCACTTATGCTGGCTGCAGGTACAATGCTTGCTGCTTGCGGAAGCGACGAAGACACTTCTTCAACTGACACTGGAAACGGCGGAGAAGGCGGAGAAGGCACTGAAGAAACAAGTGACTTTTCGGTAGCAATGGTTACTGACGTCGGCGGTGTCGATGACAAATCATTCAACCAGTCAGCTTGGGAAGGTCTTCAGAAATTCGGTGAAGAGAACGGACTTGAAAAAGGTGACGGCGGATTTGACTACCTCCAGTCACAAAGTGATGCAGACTACAACACAAACTTGAACAACTTGATCCGCCGTGACTTCGATGTCGTTTTCGGCATCGGATTCCTGATGGAAGGCGCAGTAGCTGAAATCGCTGCACAACAGCCAGATGCTCAAATCGCTATCATTGATGCTGTAGTTGAAGCTGATAACGTTGCTAGCGTATTGTTCAAAGAACAAGAAGGTGCTTTCCTTGCAGGTGTTGCGGCTGCTCTTATGACTGAAACAGGTAAAGTCGGATTTGTAGGCGGCATGGATATTCCTGTAATCGAGCGTTTCGAAGCTGGATTCCTTGCAGGTGTTGAAGCTGCTAATGCTGACGTAGAAGTTGATGTTCAATACACAGGTGCTTTTGATAAAGCGGAATTAGGTAAAACTACTGCAAACCGTATGTACCAAGGCGGAGCTGATATCATCTTCCACGCTGCCGGCGGAACTGGAAATGGTGTATTCACTGAAGCTAAAGAGCGTAAAGAAGCAGATGCAGACGCAAACGTTTGGGTAATCGGAGTTGACTCTGACCAATATGACGAAGGACAAGTCGGCGATGCAAACATCACTTTGACTTCAGTTCTTAAACGTGTTGACAACGCAGTTTTCAACATCTCTGAACAAGCAATGAACGGAGAATTCCCAGGCGGCGAAACTGTTGTTTACGGTCTTGCTGACGACGGTATCGATCTTGCAGATTCACGTGGAGCTATTCCTGAGGACATCATGACGCAAATCGAAGAATTCAAGCAGCAGATTATTGATGGTGATATTACAGTTCCAGAAACTGTGGAATAATCTTCAATTTTCACGGTCATTCTCATAAAGACCGGTTCAACCGGTCTTTATGATTTTTTTTCGCCTAAATTTACAGAAAAATTAATAGATGAAAGGTTTTTTATATGGAAACCTTTCCTGTATTAATTAATATAAGAGAATTTAACAGTTTTCGAGGGAGTGAAAACAGTGGAATATGTTGTTGAAATGCTGAACATCCGAAAAGAGTTCGGAAACTTTGTCGCTAATGACAACATCACCCTGCAATTGCAAAAAGGTGAAATCCATGCCTTGCTGGGAGAAAATGGTGCTGGGAAATCGACATTGATGAACGTCCTTTTTGGTCTTTATCAGCCAGAAGGCGGAGAAATCCGAGTCCGTGGGAAAAAAGTGGACATCACAAACCCAAACGTAGCCAATGACCTGGGGATTGGAATGGTACACCAGCACTTTATGCTGGTCGAGAATTTTTCCGTTACAGAGAATATCATCCTTGGATCGGAACCGACCAAGATGGGTGTTACAAACAAAAAAGATGCAGCGGATAAAGTACAGGTATTATCAGAGCAATACGGTTTGAATGTCGATCCTTACGCAATCATCGAAGATATTTCAGTTGGGATGCAGCAGCGTGTGGAAATATTGAAAACGCTTTACCGCGGGGCAGAAATCCTGATTTTCGATGAGCCGACCGCTTCTTTGACTCCGCAGGAAATCATTGAATTGGTGCAGATCATGAAACGTCTGATCGCAGAAGGAAAATCGATCATTCTCATCACCCATAAACTGAAAGAGATCATGGATGTATCCGATCGCGTCACTGTTATCAGAAAAGGGCAAGGGATTGGGACAGTCGTTACAGCAGATACAAATCCGAACGAACTTGCTTCCCTGATGGTTGGCCGCCAGGTCGAATTCAAAACAGAAAAAGGTCCTGCCTTCCCTAAAGATGAAGTGTTGGATATCCGTGATTTGGTTGTTCTTGATTACCGTGGAGTCGCGAAAGTGAAGAACTTGAATCTGAATGTGCGAAAAGGTGAAATTGTTGGTATTGCAGGAATTGACGGCAACGGACAGTCAGAACTTATCGAAGCCATTACAGGTCTAAGAAAAGTGAAAAGCGGTACAATTTTCATCAATGAAAAAGATGTTACCGGATTGAAACCGCGTAAAGTGACTGAAGCAGGTGTCGGGCACATTCCGCAGGATCGCCATAAGCATGGTCTGGTTCTGGATTTCCCGATTGGCCATAACATTGCACTTCAAACTTACTATAAATCACCGATCTCCAAAAATGGCATCATTGACTACAACAAAATAAACGAAAAAGCAAAACAGATAATTGCTGACTTTGACGTCCGTACACAAGGGCCGCATGAACTGGCCCGTTCACTTTCAGGCGGAAACCAGCAAAAGGCGATCATCGGACGTGAAGTTGACCGCGATCCGGATCTTTTGATTGCCGCCTTGCCTACACGCGGACTTGATGTCGGGGCTATTGAATTCATACACAGCCGTCTCATTGAACAGCGCGATAACGGCAAAGCTGTCTTATTGATTTCATTTGAACTTGATGAAGTTATGAACGTCTCGGATCGGATCGCCGTCATCCATGATGGTGAGATCGTTGATATTGTGACTCCGGAAACAACAACGGAGCAGGAGCTCGGGCTGTTGATGGCCGGCCATAAAATCGATGACAATAAAAAAGGCGAATTGAAGGAAGGTGAGGATCAGCATGTCGAATAGAGTCACCAATATCCTGGTCCCCCTTGTTTCCGTTATTCTGGGCTTGCTGGTCGGAGCTATAATCATGCTGGTCAGCGGATATAACCCGTTGATAGGCTATACAGCTTTATGGAATGGAATCTTTGGGGATTTATATACAATAGGAGAAACTCTCCGTCAAATTACACCATACTTACTTGCGGGTCTTGCTGTAGCATTTGCATTCCGCTCTGGACTTTTCAATATCGGGGTTGAAGGGCAATTGATCGTCGGTTGGTTCGCAGCGGCTTATGTAGGCGTAGCTGTAGAACTGCCGAAAATCATCCACTTGCCATTGGCAATCTTGGCAGCTGCAGTTGCCGGTGCGCTATGGGGGTTTGTACCGGGCCTATTAAAAGCGAAGTTCCGTGTACACGAAGTAATAGTGACGATCATGATGAACTATATCGCATTGCATGTAACGAATGCTTTGATCAAAACAGTATCTGACGGCGGAGACCGGACTGAACGAATTTTCACAAGTGCATCTCTCCGTTCAGAGTTCTTTCAGAATCTGACAGAATTCTCACGTCTGCATTACGGCATCCTGCTGGCGCTGATCATGGTCGGTGTGATGTGGCTGATTCTTGAAAAGACTACACTCGGCTATGAATTAAAAGCGGTCGGTTTCAACCAGAACGCTTCTGAATATGCTGGTATGAGCGTCAATAAAAACATCATTCTGGCAATGGTCATTTCTGGTGCTTTCGCCGGGTTGGCAGGATCGATGGAAGCACTTGGTACATTTGAGTATGTATCTTCAAAAGGCGGTTTCACGGGAATCGGTTTTGATGGGATTGCCGTTGCCTTATTGGGAATGAACACACCGCTTGGTGTTATTTTCGGGGCTACATTATTCGGTTCACTGAAGTATGGTGCATTGAATATGCCTAACGAAGCGGGAATCCCATTGGAAATCGTTGAAATTGTAATTGCTGTAATTATATTCTTCGTAGCTTCCGGCTACATCATCCGCCTACTGTTGCTGCGGGCAGCAAATAAGAAGAAGGAGGCGAAGTAATATGACTTTCCTGGAAGCTTTGTATTTCATCGTTCCTTCGGCGATATTCTATGCTGCACCGCTAATTCTTGTCGCGATCGGCGGAGTATTCTCCGAGAGATCCGGTGTCGTCAATATCGGACTTGAAGGTTTGATGGTCATCGGTGCCTTTACCGGCATCCTGTTCAATTTGTTCTTTGCGGATACGTTCGGCAGTGCAACTCCATGGCTGGCACTTGTAGCGGCAATGGTAGCAGCATTATTGCTGTCATTGCTCCACGCAGTAGCTTCAATCTCGTTCCGCGCGGATCAGGTTGTGTCGGGTGTTGCCATCAACTTGCTGGCTATCGCATTATCTCTGTACCTTGTTAAAAAAATCTTCGGTAAAGGGCAGACGGATTTCATCACCGAGCGCTTTGCGCGTTATAATGTGCCGGTATTATCCGACATTCCATTCATCGGAGATCTGTTCTTCAAATCAATCTATAACACATCATTCTTTGCGATAGCTGTTGCGATCGTTGCTTGGTTCGTCATCTATAAAACACCGTTCGGACTCCGTTTGAGAGCTGTCGGTGAACATCCGATGGCGGCTGACACGATGGGGATCAATGTAACAAAAATGCGTTATATCGCAGTAATGATTTCCGGTGCTCTTGCAGGAATCGGCGGTGCCATCTACGCACAAACCATTTCCAATGATTTCGGACATGCCACAATCAATGGACAAGGATTCATGGCGCTTGCCGCGATGATCTTCGGGAAATGGCATCCACTGGGTGCGATGGGAGCCGCTTTGTTCTTCGGACTCGCTCAATCATTAAGTATCGCTGGTTCATCCATTCCTTACATTCAGGAAATACCAAATGTATTCCTTCTGATATTGCCATATGTGCTGACAATTCTTGCACTAGCCGGCTTTATCGGCAAGGCGAACGCGCCGAAAGCGAACGGTAAACCTTATATCAAAGGTGAGCGTTAATCATACAGACCAAAGAGCCGTCAATGCGACGGCTCTTTTTTAGTCTGTCGAGAAACTGTTGATTTCTTCAGTCGTTACGAATACCTTGTGCTCGTGTCTCTGCAACGTTGCGCTGGCTTCGAAATACGAAAAACCTTTGCGGCGTAAAAGCGAAGCGATGCAGGAACACATCTTTCCCTTCGTCGCCTTCCACTTCATTTTGGTGTGATGCAGAATCTGTTTGTCGGTTTTTTCACTTCTAATTGACTTGTTTAAATTTCTACTTATTAGAAAGCATCTTTGAGATATGGAGTAAAACAGCGAAGACTCCCAGGTGACTAAGTGAAGTGCTGAGATCCACTCGGGCGAAGTGGAACGAGCCCGAGTTAGCTCAGCGCGAGCCACCAGGAAAGCGGAGCTGTTTTGCGGAATATCGATTTTTTAGCTTTCTTTCTCAATAAGATACCAAAAAGCAATAATTGCATTGGCTCTTTCTCTTTAAGATGCTGGACGGGCACCGTCGCTTTTCTTTATTTGCATTTAAAGGAAAAGGTTCGGTATAGTAAAAGAATGAACGATGAGAGGGGATTCATTAATGTTTGAAACTATCAGGCTTGCGAAAGGCGTGAACGTTCACGTCAATGAAACAACACAATTCAAAACCATTAATATTTCAATAAAGTTTAAAGATAAATTATCAAAAGAAAAAGCGTCGGCCCGGTCGATTCTTGCGAATGTCCTGCAGCACAGTAATGAAGCCTATCCATCCCATACGGCTTTGCGTATGGTGCTGGACGACCTTTATGGCACATCTTTATACATGGATTCTTCAAAGCGCGGCAATGAACATATCGTCAGTTTGAATGTCGAAACAGTCAACGATCAGTATTTGTCAGAAGAAGGCGTTCTGGAAAAAGTTTTGAATCTGATGTATCTTGTGCTGTTCAAGCCGAATACCGAACACGGCCTTTTCAAGGAGTCGATTTTCCTGCGCGAAAAAAATGCGGTCAAGGAAAGAATTGAATCGATTTTTGATGATAAGACGCGTTACGCCCAACAGCGGATGATGGATCTTGCTTTGCCGGAACATCCTGCTTCGATTCCGGCTAACGGTTCAATCGAAGAAGTTGAAAAGATCTCAAATGAGAAGCTGATGGAGGAATACCGTACGATGATCGAAGCCAATGAAGTGGAGATCTATGCGGTCGGAGACGTGAAGCCGGAATTGATAGCTGATTATGTCCGTGATTATTTCCATTTTGCCGATCGTGAAAAACCGGTGGCGGCACCTTCCATGGAGCTGGAAAAACCTGCGCAGCAGCGCGTTGCCGAATTCGAGGATATGAAGCAAGGTAAACTGCATATGGCTTTCTTCAGTCCTGTCACTTTCCGCGATGAGAAATTTCCGGTAATGCAATTGCTGAACGGCGTTTTTGGCGGATATGCCCACTCAAAACTTTTCGTCAATATCCGTGAGAAAGAAAGTATGGCTTATTATGTATCCAGTTCCTATTCTTCCCAGTTCGGCTTGATGTTTGTGCTGGCGGGGATTGACGGTAAACTTGAGGAAAAAGCGGTTAAGCTGATTCTTGAGCAGCTGGAAGAAGTTAAAAAAGGAAATATTACAGATGTCGAGTTCGGCCAGACCAAGGCGCTTCTAACCAATCAATTGACCGAAGCACTTGATTCCGCGCGCGGACAAATCGATATTTATGACCAGTATATGGAACTGACAGAGGATTTTGAACCTGATTACCTGATCAGCCGATGGAATAAAATCACAAAAGAAGATATAGCAGACGCAGCTAAGCAACTGAGCCTGGAAATGACTTATTTCCTGTCAGGAAAGGAAAGTGAAATTGATGCATAAAGTGGAATTCGAACAATTGGACGAAACCTTATACCACGAAAAACTGGAAAATGGCCTGGAAGTTTTCATCCTGCCCAAGAAAGGTTTTTCCAAGACATTTGCCACGTTCACTACTAAATACGGATCAATTGACAATCATTTTGTACCGCGAGGAGAAAAAGAAGCGATTAAAGTGCCGGATGGCATCGCCCACTTCCTGGAGCATAAGATGTTCGAAAAAGAGGAAGGGGACATATTCCAGCAGTTCAGCAAGCAAGGTGCTTCTGCAAATGCCTATACGTCATTTACCCGGACAGCTTACCTGTTTTCAGCAACCGGCCAAATAAATGAAAACATCGAAACCCTGCTGGATTTTGTCCAGGAACCTTATTTCACAGAACAAACAGTGGAAAAAGAGAAAGGCATCATCGCGCAGGAAATTACGATGTATGATGATCAGCCCGACTGGCGCCTGTATTTCGGCATCATCGAGAACATGTACAAAAACCATCCGGTTAAAATTGATATCGCGGGAACTGTGGATTCGATACAGGATATAACGGCTGAACATTTATATACTTGCTACAATACTTTCTATCATCCTTCTAATATGGTTCTTTTCGTGGTGGGGGCTGTCGACCCTGAACAGATGATGAAACTGGTGAAAGAAAACCAGGACCGTAAAACGTTTGAAGATGCACAGGAAATCGAACGGATTTTCCCTGAGGAGCCATTGGAAGTGGCGATCAAAGAACGTGTTTTGAATATGAGTGTTCAAAAGCCGAAAGTCTTTGTCGGCATTAAGCCGGAAAAAATGGATTTGCAGGGTGAAGAAATGCTGAAGCATGAACTGGCAGCAGAGCTGGCATTCGAATTGCTGTTTGGCCGCACTTCCGATTTCTATCACCATGCATATGAAAAGAACTGGATCGATGAATCCTATTCGTTCGATTATTCCTTGGAGAACGGTTTCGGCTACGCCATTATCGGATCTGATACGGCAGAACCGGAAACGCTGGCCGCTGAAATAAAACATACAATCGCGAATGCTGTAGAGAAATGGCCATTTGGGCAGGCTGATCTTGACCGTATGCGCCGTAAGAAAATCGGATTTTTCCTGCGTGCATTAAATTCTCCCGAATATATCGCCAATCAGTTTACGCGCTATACATTCAATGGCATGAATCTTTTTGATGTTGTGCCGACTCTCGAAGAGATTGAAGTAGCTGACCTGCAGGCAGCGTTTTCGCTTGTCAGTGCGGAAAGCCAGCAATCCGTGTTCACTATCCAGTCTCCTGATAAGAAGGAAGCACAGTGAAGAAATTCGCCCTTGTAATGGGGGCTTCCGGTGAATTGGGTGAAAGCATTTCACGGACGCTTGCGGCATCCGGCTGGTCGCTTTATCTTCACTGGAATACAAACCCGGTGGACGATTTGGCGTCCCAATTAAGGGATGCCTTCCCGCAATCGGAATTTTCAGCAGTCCAGGCGGATCTTTCATTGCCGGACGGAGCGGAAAAGCTCACCGGACAGATTTTTGATGTATCCTGTATTGTTGTGGCAAGCGGCCAGGCACTGGTTGAAATGCTGGCGGATACGCATGATGAAGACATGGAAAAATTATGGCTGGTCCACGTAAAGAATCCGCTTTCGGCCATTCGGCAGCTGTCTTCGAAGCTGCAGCGCCATTCCAATACTTATATAGTTTTCATTTCTTCCATCTGGGGTGAAATAGGAGCATCCATGGAAACGGCCTATTCTGCAGTTAAAGGCGCACAATTGGCTTTTGTTAAAGCCTATGCCAAAGAAATGGCCTATTCCGGCACCCGGGTCAACGCCGTTGCACCCGGGTTTATCATGACCAAGATGAATAATGATTTTTCACAAGAAGAAATTGAATCCCTGCGTGAAGAAATTCCGCTGGGGCTCGGCAAACCTCAGGACGTAGCCGATATGGTGGACTTTCTGGTCAGCGGAAAAGCTGATTACATGACCGGGCAGACATTGCGCATAAACGGCGGCTGGCATATGTAGCGCCATAATGCCTATTCTTTTGATGAACCCTTTTCTTGCAGCATTAAATCAGCTATTATAGAGGATAGGGAATTAATAAGAAATTGACAGCGAAAGGTCGGACGCTTAATGAGAGAATGGTATTTTGAATACGAAATCCAAGTGAACCGGCCGGGTTTGCTGGGAGATATAGCTTCACTGCTTGGGATGCTGCGCGTCAACATCGTCACAATCAACGGTGTCGACCAGGGACGCCGTGGTATGCTTCTGCGCGCGGAGCATGATGTTCAGCTTGAACGTTTCGAACAGATCGTCTCCACGATCGAAACGATCGCTGTGACCAAATTCCGTGAACCCAAATTACGCGATATCCTGGCGGTTCGTCATGGCCGATACATACAACGGGATGCGGATGACAGGAATACATTCCGGTTTGTCAGGGATGAACTGGGCTTGCTGGTCGATTTCATGGCTGAGATTTTCAAACAGGAAGGCCATAAACTCGTCGGACTGCGCGGAATGCCACGGGTCGGGAAAACGGAATCCATCGTAGCTGCCAGCGTCAGTGCCAATAAGAAGTGGATTTTCCTTTCATCGACCATGATCAAGCAGACTGTCAGAAATCAGCTGATGGGTGATGAATTCAATGAAAATAATATTTTCATACTGGATGGCATCGTCACCAGACGTGCACATGATGAGCGGCATATGCAGCTTGTCCGGGAAATGATGCGGATGCCTACTATTAAAGTGGTTGAGCATCCGGACATGTTTATACAGCAATCCGAATACAGCATCGAGGATTTTGATTATATTATCGAATTGCGCCATCATCCCGATGAGGAAATCACTTATGAAGTGATGGAGAAAAACAATTTTGTGAATGATAAGAGCCAGGCTGACGATATGTTTGGCGGCGGATTTAATTTTTAGGCAGGCAGGTGATCGTGTTGAATGAAATGGGTACTCGCCTGAAAGAAGCGAGAATCGCTAAAGGGTACAGCCTGGAAGATCTTCAGGATGTAACCAAAATACAGAAACGCTATCTGGCGGGAATAGAAGAAGGCAATTACAGCATGATGCCCGGTCAATTCTATGTTCGCGCTTTTATAAAACAATATGCTGATGCTGTCGGGCTGAACGCTGATGAACTGCTTGAACAGCATAAATCCGAAATGCCGGAAACGACGAAAGAGCAAGTCAGCAAACCGATGGCTGCACCAGCCCGGTCACGCAGGCAGTCGATGTCGAAATCATCTTCCGGCAGAATAAATGAAAAGATGCCGATGATCATTGTCGCTTTATTCATTGTATTGATCATTTTTGTGATGTGGTTCTTCTATAATATGCTGGCAGAAAATGATCCAACCGATGAAGCAACGGAAAACGACGATGGCCTGCAATACGAAGCCCCTTCTGAAAACTCCCCTCCACCAACAGAGGAAGAAGAACCTGCAGAAGATGAAGCTGCAGAAGAACAGCCGGAAGAAGAAGAGCCTGCTGAACCGGAGACCGAAATTTCAGTTACTGGAACAGAAGGCCAAACTACTACTTACCAGTGGACAGGTCCGGCTGAGCGGGAGCTTGTTATTGATGTTTCTGGTCCTTCATGGGTTGGCGCCACTGATGAAAACGGCGAAAACCTTATGACAGCAGCTACTATGCAGGCTGGACAAAGTGAAACATTGGATGTGTCGGAAGCCTCACAGGTACGGCTGCGCCTTGGTGCAGCGCCTAATGTGGAACTCTCGCTGAACGGTGAGCCGATTGAGTATCAGCAGGATCTGACAACCCAGAACATTGTCATCGATTTTACAGACGCTGAATAGCCATCTATACAGATGGCTATTTTTATTGAAAGTAAGGAAGGGGAAGCATTATGAACATACCAAATAAAATAACAGTTTCACGCATTCTTTTAATACCGGTTTTTATGATATTTATGCTTATTGATTTTGGATGGGGCGAAATGACGCTGTTAGGTGCCACTTTGCCTGTCAGCCATTTTATCGGAGGTTTGATTTTCATTTTTGCTTCATTGACGGATTGGGTTGACGGCTACTATGCCCGGAAATACAATCTGGTAACGACATTCGGCAAATTCCTTGATCCGTTAGCTGACAAATTGCTTGTGTCAGCGGCTTTGATTATTCTGGTTGAACTTGGTTTTGCGCCTTCGTGGATCGTCATCATCATCATCAGCCGTGAATTCGCTGTGACAGGGCTGCGCCTTGTATTGGCCGGTGAAGGCGAAGTGGTTGCAGCTGGCGGCCTTGGCAAAATCAAGACCACTGCACAAATTCTGGCAATTTCCGCTTTGCTTCTATATGATATGATTTTCACTTTGATCGGCCTTCCATTTGGAATGATCATGCTTTACATCGCACTTATTTTCACAGTATGGTCCGGTTGGGATTATTTCTATGCAAACCGGAAAGCTTTATTGGCATCCAAATAAAATTTCTTAAGAAATCAATGGAAGGTGCGTGCCCGTATGAATGCAGAAATCATAGCAGTCGGTTCAGAATTGCTGCTTGGACAAATTACAAATACGAATGCCCGTTTTGTATCGGGACACCTGGCTGAGATCGGGATTAATGTTTATTACCATACAGTTGTCGGTGATAATCCGGACCGTCTTGAACAAGCGATCCAGATTGCCGAAAGCCGGGCGGATCTCATCATTTTCTCCGGAGGACTGGGTCCTACTAAGGACGACCTGACTAAAGAGACGATTGCGCGGCATCTCGGCACCACCCTTGAAATGGATGAATTGGCGATGGACTCGATTGAAGCCTATTTCGAGCGTGCAAAACGTCCGATGACTGAAAATAACCGGAAGCAGGCTTTGATCCTAAAAGGCAGTGAAGTGCTGGTCAACGAAAATGGAATGGCCCCAGGCATGCTTTATATACATGAAGGCAGGGTGTATATCCTGTTGCCGGGCCCGCCGCACGAAATAGAGCCGATGTTCCAATTCGAGGCGAAACCGAAGTTGGTCCGGATGCTTAACAAGGAAAATGTGATCATTTCCCATGTTCTCCGTTTCTATGGGATAGGGGAAGCGGAACTTGAAGACCGGTTGGATCATATTCTTGTAAAACAGACCAACCCGACGATTGCACCTCTGGCATCCGCCAGCGAAGTGACTCTTCGCATTACAGCGAAAACAGATACGGCGGAAGAAGCCTGGAAATTGATTGATGAGACAAAAAAAGAGATTCTCGATGTTGTCGGTGAATATCTGTATGGCTACGATGACGATTCCTTGACATCCCGGGCCGTAGATTTGCTGAAAGAGCAGAACAAGACGATTTCAGCTGCGGAAAGCCTCACCGCTGGGCTGTTCCAGTCAGAACTGGCCTCTATTCCTGGTGCCAGCGCTGTCCTTTCAGGCGGTGTGATTGCTTATAACGAGGAAATTAAGGTCAGCCAGCTCGATATCGATGCAGAACTGCTTAAAACGCATGGAGTTGTCAGCGAAGAAACAGCTGTCGCAATGGCGGAAAATGTACGCAGAAAATTCGGCACTGACTTCGGCATCGGCCTGACGGGAGTAGCGGGACCTGATGCGCACGGCTGTCAGCCGGCTGGCACTGTATGGATCGGCATCTCCTCGGAATCAGGCAGCGATGCCTATAGGCTTCAATTATCCGGAATGCGCAACACAAACCGGATCCGTACCGTAAAATTGGCTTTGCATTATTTAATACGAACACTATCACGTTAAAAAAACGCGCAAAATTTATTTTTGCGCGTTTTTCTTTTTCAAAAATCGGATATGCTCAATATAGAGGTCTTAAAAATATAATTTAAAATGCGAACGCGAATAAACGTTCGCTTTTTTCTTGTGTATTTCTCAATAACCTAGTATACTAGAAACAGGTAGAAAAATTGGTTTTTATTAAGAGGAGGATTTCTTTTGAGCGATCGTAAAGCAGCGTTAGATGTTGCGTTAAAACAAATTGAAAAACAATTTGGTAAAGGTTCAGTCATGAAATTGGGTGAAAAAAGCGACCGGAATATTTCGTCGGTTTCCAGTGGTTCACTGGCAGTTGACTCTGCACTTGGAATAGGTGGATACCCGCGTGGCCGTGTCATCGAGATTTATGGTCCTGAAAGTTCAGGTAAAACGACTGTTTCACTTCATGCTATTGCGGAAGTGCAGGCTACTGGAGGAACAGCGGCATTCATTGATGCTGAGCATGCGCTTGACCCTGTCTATGCGCAGAACCTTGGCGTGAACATCGATGAATTATTATTATCCCAGCCCGATACTGGTGAACAGGCTCTGGAAATTGCTGAAGCATTAGTACGAAGCGGAGCGGTTGATATTGTGGTCATCGACTCTGTTGCGGCACTTGTACCGAAAGCGGAGATCGAAGGCGAAATGGGCGATTCCCACATGGGTCTCCAAGCCCGTCTGATGTCTCAGGCTCTCCGTAAATTATCCGGTATCATCAATAAATCGAATTCGATTGTCATCTTCATCAACCAGGTTCGTGAAAAAATTGGTGTCATGTTCGGTAACCCTGAAACAACAACTGGTGGACGCGCATTGAAATTCTATTCTTCCATCCGTATGGAAGTGCGCCGTGCTGAAGCTTTGAAATCAGGCAACGACATCATCGGTAACAGAACGAAGATCAAAATTGTGAAAAACAAAGTTGCCCCGCCTTTCCGCACAGCTGAAGTCGATATCATGTACGGAAAAGGGATTTCACGTGAAGGTGAAATCGTTGATATTGGTGCGGAGCTTGAAATCATCCAAAAGAGCGGTTCTTGGTATTCGTATAAAGAAGAACGCATCGGACAAGGCCGTGAAAACGCGAAGCAATTCCTGCGTGACCACGCAGATATCCGAAATGAGATTGCTGGAAAAATCCGTGAGCAATACGGAATGGCCGCTGCATCCTATACGATTGCTGCTTCAAAAGAAGAGCCGGAAGAGTTCAACCTTTTGATCGACGAGGACGACGAATAAGTCTTTATAGAAGAGCCGTTGGACCAAAGCGTATGCTTTGTCCAACGGCTCTTATTTTATTGCCGGGATCCAGCATAGGGAAGTGACATATCAAAACAATAGAATATCCACTCGCAAAGCTATTTTAAAGGCTTGTCACCGGGTTGACACTTTAAAGGTCCATCTATACAATTAAAACTGTATAATTTTATAATTTTTACAGCGTTTGAGAAGCACGAAAATTTAATTTATTGTGAACCATTAAAACGAATAGCAAGAGGAGGTGTCCGAATGGAATACGTGATCATCTTCGCTTTGCTTGGTATCCTCGTCGGTGTGTTTGTTGGTTATTTTGTAATGAAAAAATCAAATGAGTCCAAAATGGCAGGTGCGAGAAACTCTGCAGAGCAAGTTATAGAAGATGCGAAGAAAGAAGCAGAAGCACTGAAAAAAGAAGCCCTTTTGGAAGCAAAAGACGAAAATCACAAATTGCGTACTGAAACAGAATCTGAAATTCGGGAACGCCGATCAGAAATTCAAAAACAAGAGAATCGGCTGTTGCAGAGAGAAGAAAATTTAGATCGCAAGGATGATGCATTAAACAAAAGAGAAGCGGGACTTGAACGGAAAGATGAAGCCCTCGCTGAAAAACAACAGCATATTGAACAGATGGAGAGCAGAGCTGAAGAATTGGTTCAACAGCAGCAATCCGAAATGGAACGGATTTCTTCTTTGACACGCGAAGAAGCCAAGTCAATCATCCTCCAGCAAGTTGAGAACGAACTTTCAACAGATATTGCAGTGATGGTGAAAGAAACGGAAGCCCGTGCAAAAGAAGAGTCCGATAAGAAAGCGAAAAATATCTTATCATTGGCTATGCAGCGTTTTGCAGCAGACCATGTGGCAGAGACGACAGTATCTGTTGTCAACTTGCCTAACGATGAGATGAAAGGCCGTATTATTGGCCGTGAAGGCCGTAATATCCGGACGCTTGAAACACTGACAGGAATCGATTTGATCATCGATGACACACCGGAAGCGGTAATTCTGTCAGGATTCGATCCGATCAGACGTGAAACAGCAAGATTGGCACTTGAAAAATTGGTGTCAGATGGCCGTATTCACCCGGCCCGAATCGAAGAAATGGTTGAAAAGTCCAGACGCGAAGTAGATGAGCAAATCCGTGAAATTGGTGAACAAACCACATTTGACGTTGGGGTACATAATCTGCATCCCGATTTGATCAAAATCCTTGGCCGTCTGCGTTATCGCACAAGTTACGGACAGAATGTCCTCAAGCACTCAGTGGAAGTCGCATTCCTTTCCGGCTTGATGGCAGCGGAACTTGGCGAAGATGTCACCTTGGCACGCCGCGCAGGATTGCTTCATGACATCGGTAAAGCGATTGATCATGAAGTTGAAGGCAGCCATGTTGAAATCGGGGTTGAACTTGGAACCAAATACAAAGAGCATCCGGTCGTCATCAACAGTATTGCTTCCCACCACGGAGACACCGAAGCGACATCGATCATTTCGGTGATCGTTGCAGCGGCGGACGCCCTATCAGCGGCACGTCCGGGAGCGAGAAGTGAGACATTGGAAAACTATATCCGCCGTCTGGAAAAACTTGAAGAGATTTCTGAATCCTACGAAGGCGTTGAGAAATCATTCGCTATTCAGGCAGGACGCGAAATCCGCATCATGGTCAGACCGGAACAGATTGATGATATGACTGCACACCGTTTGGCTCGCGACATCCGGAAACGGATCGAAGAAGAGCTTGATTATCCGGGACATATCAAAGTGACCGTAATCAGGGAAACAAGAGCAGTTGAATACGCAAAATAATAGGATAAAGGCTTCGATGAATGTCTATTCAAAGAAGCCTTTTTCTTATGGGAAAAGGTGAGAGCATGAAAGTTTTATTTATTGGAGATATTGTCGGATCGATCGGACGTGATGCATTGGAGTCTTATTTGCCGCGCCTGAAGAAAAAATACATGCCGGATGCGGTAATCGCGAATGGTGAAAATGCTGCAGCGGGAAGGGGCATCACGAAAGCTATTTACCAGGATCTCCTTTTCATGGGCGTCGATATGGTGACAATGGGCAATCACACGTGGGACCAGAAAGAGATTTTTGATTTTATTGATGAAGTGGATTATTTAATCCGTCCGGCGAATTTTTCACCGGAAGCACCTGGCCGCGGAATGGCGACGTTGACGAAAAATGGCAAGACTTTGTCTGTCATCAATTTGCATGGCAGGGTATTCTTGCCGCCGCACGATGATCCGTTCCAAAAAGCGGATGAGCTGCTGGCGGAAGCCAAAGCCGTTTCGCCACTGGTCTTCGTTGATTTTCACGCAGAAGCAACCAGTGAAAAAATCGCGATGGGCTGGCATCTTGACGGCCGTGCTTCAGTGGTAGTTGGCACACATACTCACGTCCAGACTGCTGATTCACGCATCTTGCCGGGCGGCACAGCCTATATCTCGGATGTCGGCATGACCGGCCCCTATGATGAAGTGCTGGGGATGAGCAAGGATTCAGTGCTCTACCGGTTCAAGACCAATATGCCGACCCGTTTCGAAGTGCCAAAACGCGGCCGTTCCGTAGTCAGTGGCTTTTTCACTGAAATTGATGATGAGACAGGGAAGGCGATATCCTGCGAACGAATTTACATTAATGATGATTACCCGTTCCGCGGATAAACGGTCAGTTGGTGACGATTCTCCGACAATTCCTGCAATCGGCTTGAAGGAACGTCTTTGATTTCAGTATAATAACGGTATGATTGAAAGGGGTTTTTTCATGAATGAAGACCAGCGTTTACTTTCAAGTCAAGTAACGGCTGCCGGATCGGCTGGAAAACACGAAAAGGATTACAGCCAATACTTTCAAAATGTCTATACCGCGCCTTCCCTGAAAGACGCAAAAAAACGCGGAAAAGAGCAGGTATCCTACGTGGATAATTTTGCGATCGATCCCCGTTTTGAAAACATGGGCCGAGGGCGGAAGTTCTATATCCGCACTTATGGCTGCCAGATGAACGAACATGATACCGAAGTGATCGCCGGTATACTGCTGGAACTCGGCTATGAGATCACCGATTCTGTGAAGGATGCGAATGTCATTCTGCTGAATACTTGTGCCATCAGGGAAAATGCTGAGAACAAAGTTTTTGGTGAACTGGGTCATTTCAAACCATTGAAACTGGAAAACCCTGATTTATTGATCGGCGTTTGCGGTTGCATGTCGCAGGAGGAATCCGTCGTCAATAAAATTTTGAAGACCTACGATCAGGTCGATATGATTTTTGGGACGCATAATATCCATCGTCTACCGGAAATTTTGGATAACGCCTATAAATCGAAAGAGATTGTCGTGGATGTCTGGTCCAAAGAAGGGGACGTCATCGAGAACTTGCCGAAAGTGCGCAAGGGCAATATCAAGGCGTGGGTCAATATCATGTACGGGTGTGACAAATTCTGTACCTATTGCATCGTTCCTTATACGCGAGGCAAAGAACGCTCCAGAAGACCGGAGGATATTATCCAGGAAGTGCGGCAATTGGCTGCGCAAGGGTACAAGGAAGTTACTTTGCTGGGACAGAATGTCAATGCCTATGGCAAAGATTTTGAGGATCTCGAATTCCGGCTGGGTGATTTGCTGGAGGAATTGCGCAAAATCGATATTCCTCGTATCCGTTTTACAACAAGCCATCCAAGAGATTTTGATGAACACTTGATAGAAGTGCTGGCGCGAGGCGGAAATCTTGTCGACCATATCCATTTACCTGTACAATCAGGTTCGACGGGTATGCTGAAAATAATGGCCCGCAAGTACACGCGGGAACAATATATCGAATTGGTCCATAAAATCAGGGCTGCCATTCCGACAGTGTCATTGACAACTGATATAATTGTCGGCTTTCCCAATGAAACCGATGAACAGTTTGAAGAAACGATGTCTCTGTTCCGGGAAATCGGATACGAGATGGCCTTCACTTATATTTATTCACCAAGGGAAGGGACTCCGGCTGCGAAAATGGAAGACAATATCCCGATGGAAGTAAAGAAGGAGCGTCTGCAGCGCCTTAATGAACTGGTCAAGGAGCAAGCGCTGGCCGCCATGCAATCTTACCAGGGCCAAGTGGTCGAAGTGCTGGTTGAAGGGGAAAGCAAGAAAAACTCCGATGTCTTATCCGGCTATACAGCAAAAAATAAACTGGTCAATTTTGTCGGGCCGAAGTCGATTGTCGGTCAACTCGTCAAAGTGAAAATAACTGAAACTAAAACATGGTCGTTGAACGGGGAACTGATTGAAGTTGCCGCCGGCCAAGAAGTGGGTGTCCAATAGATGACTTATACAAAAGATGAAATCGTAGCAAAAGCGCGTGAAGTGGCAGACATGATCGCCGAGACTGAAGAAGTGGATTTCTTCAAGCGCGCCGAAGCACAGATCAATGAAAACCAACAGATCCGAGAAAAGATCGCGAGTCTGAAAAGCCTTCAAAAACAAGCGGTCAATTTCCAGCATTACGGCAAGGAAAGGGCACTGGAATTGATCGAAGGCAAAATCAAGAAAATTGAAGATGAAATTGACGCAGTGCCGATTGTACAGGAATTCAAACAATCCCAAAGCGATGTCAATTCATTGCTTCAAATGGTTTCGACTGCAATCGCCAACCAGGTGACGAACAATATCATCACTGATACAGGCGGAGATCTGCTGCGCGGTGAAACAGGTTCAAAAGTGCAAGCGGATGCAAAAGGCGGCAGCAGCAGCTGTTCATAAACAACCAAATTGAAAATCGATAAAGGAAAACTGAAAGAGCTGATGCTCTTTCGGTTTTTTCTTTTCTCCGTGTATTTTTGCTATAATGAAGAAACGAAGAATTGATTCCGAAAGAGGTTTTAAAATGGCGATTACACCAATGATGCAGCAATATCTACAGGTAAAAGCGGATTATCAGGACGCATTCCTTTTTTTCCGGCTTGGCGATTTTTATGAAATGTTTTTCGATGATGCTTTACAAGCATCCCAATTGCTTGAAATTACGTTGACCAGCAGGGGCGGCAATGGGGACGAACGTATTCCGATGTGCGGGGTTCCGCATCACGCCGCGAAAAATTATATAGATCAATTGATTGCGAAAGGCCATAAAGTGGCGATCTGTGAACAAGTGGAAGATCCGAAATTGACAAAAGGTGTCGTCAAGCGTGAAGTGGTGAGACTCATTACACCCGGCACCCATACTGAAGGCAAAAGTGTGGATTCGAAATCCAATCATTTTATTGCAGCGGCCGAAGAATTGCCGGGTGGCTTTTCATTGTCGTACATAGATATATCAACCGGGGAATCGACAGCCACATACATAATGGGGCAAGGTAAAGCGCTTCTCCAGGAATTACAGTCTCTCGGTATCCGTGAATTGGTGGTTTCCGATTCCCTGTTCCTGCTGCTGAACGAAGATGCACAGGATTTGCTGTTATCAATCGAACCGATGGAATTTGTGTATGAACTGGATCGGTCTCTGATTCAGCACTGCCCTGCCGATCTTACCGGCAGCAGCCATCGCTTGCTGACATATATTGCACGTACCCAAAAACAATCGCTCGAGCATATACAGCCTTTTGTTTATAGCGAAGAAGGGCAATTGCTCAGCATAGATTTCCATTCGAAACGCAATCTGGAATTGCTGCAGTCAATCCGGGGCGGCGAAACGAAAGGGACATTATTATGGCTTTTGGATGAAACGGTAACCGCAATGGGAAGCCGGAAATTGAAGCAATGGCTTCATCAGCCGCTTGCCAACAGGAACCGTATCGAACTCCGCCAACAGATGGTGGAATCCCTTATTGAGCAATATTTCACTCGTGTGGAATTGCAGAATGCGCTGAAGGAAGTTTACGACCTTGAACGGCTGAGCGGGCGTGTCGCCTTTGGCAGCGCGAGCGGGCGTGATTTGGCGCAGCTGAGAAGCTCACTTGAGAAAGTGCCGGCAATCATCGAAGAACTGACGCAATCCGGCAATTCGCATTTAGCGGAATTCGCCGGTAAATTGGATCGCTGCGGCGAAGTTTGTGAACTGCTGGAAGCGATCAGTGACAATCCGCCATTATCGGCAAAAGAAGGCGGTGTCATCCGTGAAGGCTTCAATAGGCAATTGGATGAATTCCGGGATGCCTCGCGGAACGGCAAAGACTGGATAGCTCAGCTTGAACAGCAGGAGCGCCAGAAAACAGGCATAAAATCCTTGAAAATCGGTTATAACCGTATCTTTGGCTATTACATTGAGATTTCGAAGGCCAATATGCACTTGGCTGATTTGGAACGATACGAACGCAAACAGACATTAGCAAATGCCGAACGTTATATCACTCCGGAGTTGAAAGAAAAGGAGACGTTGATCCTGACAGCCGAAGAAGAAAGCCTGGATCTGGAATATCGGCTTTTCACAGTGATACGGGATGAAGTGAAACAGTATATTTCCCGCATCCAGCAGCTTGCATCGTCACTCAGTGCGCTTGATGTATTCCTCAGTTTTGCGGACGTAGCGGAAAAATACCGCTTCACGAAACCGGAGTTTACCGACAGCCGTGAAATCCGGATACTCGAAGGCCGGCATCCGGTTGTGGAGAAAATGCTGAACAGGCAGCATTATGTGCCGAACGATTGCGTAATGACTGAAGACAGCAATATGCTGTTGATTACAGGGCCCAATATGTCAGGTAAAAGTACATATATGCGCCAGGTGGCGTTGACGATAGTACTGGCGCAGGTCGGCAGCTATGTGCCGGCGGATTCCGCGGAATTGCCGATTGTTGATCAAATTTTCACACGGATCGGCGCTGCGGACGATCTTGTCTCAGGCCAAAGTACATTCATGGTCGAAATGCTCGAATCCCAGTACGCCATTACACATGCAACCGAACGCAGCCTGCTGCTGTTCGATGAGATCGGTCGGGGCACTTCAACTTACGATGGTATGGCACTGGCACAGTCAATGATCGAATACATCCATAAAAACATCGGGGCGAACACATTATTCTCTACGCATTATCATGAACTGACTGCGCTTGACCAATCACTTGAACGCTTGAATAATGTGCATGTTGCGGCGATGGAGCAATCCGGAAAAGTTGTATTCCTTCATAAAGTGAAGCAAGGTCCGGCTGACAAAAGCTATGGCATACATGTAGCCGAGCTGGCCAATCTGCCGCAGCAAATACTCACGCGAGCCCGGGAATTGCTGAAGAATTTCGAAGCGGAAAAGAAGCAGCAGACACAGCATATCGAACAATTATCGTTTTTTGATGAGCGTGATACAGATTCTGAAGAAGTGGTTCAAGCTATCGCAGATGCTAAAATATCTTCGATGACACCGCTTGAAGCCTTGCAGATGATTAATGATCTGCAATTAAAGCTTAGCCGGAAGGAGTGATTCTATGGGAAAGATCCGCTTGATGGATGAACCCTTATCAAATAAGATTGCTGCGGGTGAGGTCGTTGAACGGCCAACTTCAGCAGTAAAGGAATTGGTGGAAAACGCCATTGATGCCGGCAGCAATGCGGTGGAGGTCCTGCTTGAAGAAGCTGGATTGACATCGATTCACATCATCGATAACGGAGCGGGAATGGACAGTGAAGATGCTTTGTTGTCTTTTTCCCGTCACGCGACCAGCAAAATTGCAAATGAGCACGACCTGTTCCGGATACGGACACTCGGTTTCCGCGGTGAGGCGCTGGCGAGTATTGCCTCGGTGTCCAAAGTGACCTTGCAGACTTCCGACGGTTCGGACGGAACTTTTGTCCACCTGGAAGGCGGTCGGATGATTGAAAGCCGACCAAATGCTTTGCGTCAGGGAACTGATATTAAAATCGAACAATTATTTTTCAACACACCTGCGCGGCTTAAATATATGAAAACATTGCAAACGGAACTCGGTCATACAATAGACCTGATGAACCGTTTCGCACTCAGCTACCCGTCAGTGGCTTTCAAATTGGTGCACGACGGCAAAACGATTCTGCAGACTTCCGGCAGCGGTGAAATTCGCCGGGTCCTGGCGGATATTTACGGGATTGCCATCGCGAAAAAAATGATTCCTTTTGAAGGGGAATCCCAGGATTATAAAATTTCCGGCTATACATCATTGCCGGAAATCACTCGCGCCAATAAAAATTACATCTCTTTATTCGTCAATGGGCGGTGGGTAAAACATTATGCCATCGCTACGACGGTCCACCGGGCTTATCATACATTCCTTCCGCTGGAACGCCAGCCGATAACCGTGCTGAATATTGAAGGGGATCCTTATTTAACAGATGTCAATGTCCATCCGGCGAAACAGCAGATCCGCCTCAGCAAGGAAAAGGAATTGATGGAGCTGATTTACCAGACGATCCGACAAGCCATCAGCTCTGCCGTGCGGGCCCCGGTCATCGATGAACCGAAACCGAAGAAACAGGCATCTGCCCATTCGATGCAGATGGATCTTTGGAAAACTTCCACTACAGTTAACGAACAGAGGCCAGTTGAAAAACCAGTCTTCCAAAAGGCTGAACCTCTGATCGAAAACACGTTATTGTCAGAACCTGATGTATTTCCGGAGCAGAATCCAGTAGAAAAGGAATATTCGCCTGAAGTTGAGGGAATAGAGGAAAGTCCGCAGTTTCCTGAACTGGAAGTGGTAGGTCAGATTCATGGCACATATATCGTCGCCCAAAGTTCAGACGGGTTTTATCTGATTGATCAGCACGCAGCACAGGAACGCATCAAATACGAATATTTCCGAGAGAGGGTCGGACAGGCAGACGCCATGGAAAGGCAGTCCCTGCTGTTGCCGCTGACATTCCATTATAGTCGGGATGAAGCGCTGAGGCTGCAGGAAAACCTGGAAAGCCTCGCGGAAACAGGCGTCTTTTTAGAAATCTTCGGTGATTCCTCTTTTATTGTGCGCGAGCACCCGACTTGGTTCCCTAAAGGTTTTGAACAGGAAATTGTCGAAGAACTGATTGAGCAGGTACTGAATGGCAGCCGTGCGGATGTAAAAAAATTACGTGAAGAAGCAGCAATCATGATGAGTTGCAAAAGGTCCATAAAAGCGAACCATTATCTGCAAAAACAGGATATGGAGCAATTGCTGGCAGATCTGAAAAAGGCAGAGCAGCCATTCACCTGTCCGCATGGCCGTCCGGTTATCATCCATTTCAGGACCTATGATGTAGAAAAGATGTTCAAGAGAGTTATGAATTAGAGGAGGTATGCTGGTTTGGAAAGCTATATCCTATCCATTGATCAAGGAACGACAAGCTCGCGCGCGATTCTTTTCAATAAGCAAGGTGAACTCGTCCATACATCTCAGAAAGAGTTCAGGCAATCCTATCCTAAACCGGGCTGGGTCGAGCATAATGCCAATGAAATCTGGGGATCGGTCTTATCTGTCCTGGCTGCGGCATTGACGGAAAGCGGTATTTTACAAACCCAGATTTCAGGCATCGGCATTACAAATCAGCGGGAGACGACCGTGGTATGGGATAAAAATACCGGCCAGCCGGTCTACCCCGCAATTGTATGGCAGTCGCGCCAGACCCAATCAATCATTGATGATTTGAAAAAAGAAGGATTGGAAGTATGGTTCCGTGATAAAACGGGCCTTCTGCTCGATCCGTATTTTTCAGGCACCAAAGTCAAATGGATACTCGACAATGTCGAAGGTGCCAGAGATGCAGCAGAAAAAGGTGATTTGCTGTTTGGAACGATCGATACGTGGCTGATCTGGAAAATGACAGATGGCAAAGTGCATGTCACAGACTATTCCAACGCTTCGAGAACTTTGCTGTATAATATCTTCGACTTAAAATGGGACGAGGAAATTTGCGGGAAACTCGGCATTCCGGTGGGGATGCTTCCGGAAGTGAAATCTTCTTCTGAAATTTACGGTGAAACAGATCCCAGTGTTTTCTTCGGACAGAAAGTACCGATCGCAGGCATCGCCGGGGATCAGCAAGCCGCGCTTTTCGGCCAGCACTGTGTAGAAAAGGGCATGGCTAAAAATACATACGGCACAGGCTGTTTCATGCTGATGAATACAGGGGAAGAGGCTGTGAAATCTGCCAATGGCCTGCTGACGACAATCGCATGGGGTCTGGACGGAAAAGTGGTCTATGCACTTGAAGGCAGTGTGTTTGTAGCGGGTTCTGCCATTCAATGGCTTCGGGACGGGTTGCGGATGCTGAAAAACGCCGCTGACTCCGAAGCATATGCCAAGCGGGTGCCATCGACCGACGGAGTCTATATAGTGCCCGCCTTTGTCGGTATGGGGACGCCTTACTGGGATTCTGAAGCCCGGGGTGCCGTATTCGGCCTGACAAGAGGCACGGAAAAAGAACATTTCATCCGGGCGACGCTGGAATCGTTGGCGTACCAGACGAAAGATGTGCTCGACTGCATGGAACAGGATTCCGGGACTGAGATCCAAATGCTGCGGGCTGACGGCGGTGCGGTTTCCAATGACTTCCTGATGCAATTTCAAAGTGATGTTCTGCAAAAAGATGTGGAACTTGCGAGGCTCAATGAAACAACGGCGCTTGGGGCAGCTTATCTGGCCGGTTTAGCAACAGGATTTTGGGAAAATCTAAACGATATAAAAGAATTGGATTCAACGAAGAAGATCTATAAACCGAATATGGATGAAGCAAACAGGGACAATCTATACAAAGGGTGGAAAAAGGCGGTAGCCGCTACCCGGGAGTTCAGCAGATGAGGGGTGTATTAGATGTTTTCAGCCAAACTTCGCCAACAAAAAATTGAAGAATTAAATACGTATCAATTCGACCTGGTGGTAATCGGCGGCGGCATAACTGGAGCAGGAATCGCTCTGGATGCTGTATCGCGCGGGTTATCGGTTGCTCTGATTGAAAAGAATGATTTCGCTTCAGGAACATCGAGCAGATCAACCAAATTGATTCATGGCGGCCTCCGCTACCTGAAGCAATTTGAAGTGAAGATGGTGCGTGATGTTGGACGTGAACGGGAGGTCGTTTATGAAAACGCGGTGCATGTCACGGAACCGCAATGGATGCTTTTGCCGTTTCACAAAGGCGGCACATTCGGACCGTTGACCACTTCAGTCGGTCTCAGGGTCTATGATTATTTGGCCGGCGTCAAAAAAGGGGAGCGGCGCAAAATGCTGACAGCGGATGAAGCTTTGTCAAAAGAGCCGCTGCTCAAAAGTGAAGGTCTTCAAGGCGGCGGCTATTACGTCGAATACCGGACAGATGATGCGAGGCTTACACTTGAAATCCTGAAAAAAGCCGATGAACTGGGAGCTCTTTGCCTCAACTACGTAAAAGCGGAAGATTTCCTGTATAAAAACGGCAAGGTTTCCGGTGTGGAAGCGGTAGAGACAATTAATGGAACTAAAGTGGCTATTGAAGCGAAAAAAGTTGTGAATGCAGCTGGTCCGTGGGTGGATGATATACGGGACATCGATTCAACAGCTGCCGACAAGCAGATCCGTTTGACTAAGGGGGTCCATATCGTTGTCGACCGCCAGACTTTCCCGCTGCGCCAGCCTGTGTATTTTGATGCGCCGGATGGCAGGATGATTTTTGCGATTCCACGGGATGACAAAGCCTATATCGGCACGACGGATACCTTCTATGATGGAGATCCTGCAGAAGCGGCCGCTGCGGAAGAAGACGTAACGTATCTTTTGGATGCACTCCGCCATATGTTTCCGTCAACTTCTCTTGGACATTCAGATGTGGAATCCACCTGGGCAGGGGTCAGGCCGTTGATTTACGAAGAAGGCAAAGATCCATCTGAAATTTCCCGGAAAGATGAAGTGTGGGAATCAGAGAATGGATTAATTTCAATTGCTGGCGGCAAGCTGACGGGTTACCGCAAAATGGCTGAAGCCATAACTGACCGTGTAATAAAATCCTTGGAAAAAGACAGCCACAAGAAATTCGGAAAATCGGTCACCAAGAAATTGCCGCTTTCAGGCGGTGACTTCGGTGGCTCCAAAAACTTCCCCCGTTTTGTAAGTTCCATGGCGCTTCAGTCTGAACAATTTGGACTCGCACCCGAAGAGGGACGGATGTTCGCTCAATTCTTCGGAACCAATGCCGGAAAAGTATTCGAGCATTATTGGAAGCGTTCAGCAGAACCGCATAGGGATGGACTGCCGGATGTGTTGGCGGCTGTAGTGTCTTATGCAATGGAAGATGAAATGGCAGTCACACCAAGCGATTTCTTCATCAGACGTACAGGAGATCTGTATTTCCATATAGCAGATGTAATGAGATATAAAGAGCAGGTATTGGATTATATGGGTAAGCACTTGAATTACAGCGAAGAGCAAAAAGTGCGATACCGCAAAGAGTTGCTCGAAGAAATCGATAAAGCTACCCGCTTTGGGAGGGGAATGCCGCAGTGAAAATAACAAAGAATTTTATAAAAGCTTCAGACGGACATGAAATCTATTATGAATTATATATTCCGGAAAAGCCGACAGCCCACGTCCATATCATCCACGGGATGGCGGAACATATTGCGCGTTATGAGGAATTCATCCGGTTCTTGACGGACCGCGGATTTATCGTATCTGGCCATGACCAAAGAGGTCATGGCCGAACGGCGGAAAGAAATGGTGTGGAAGGCTTTTTTGCGGAACAAAATGGTTTTCAACGGGTGGTCGAAGATGCAGATGAAGTTATTACTGAAATCCAGCAGCAAATCGATGACTTGCCGCTCATTCTTCTCGGCCATAGCATGGGCTCATTCGTTGGACGACGCTATATTCAGCTATACAGCGACAAAGTTTCCCGCGCAGTGTTCTCAGGCACAGGCGGCAATCCGGGTGCAGCAGGGAAGATTGGTATTCTTGCAGCGACGTTGAATGGCAAATTGAATGGCAAGGATGAAAAAAGTAAAGCGATCGGTTCACTTGTTTTTGGTCCTTTCATCAAGGATTTCAAAGATGAAGGCTCGGCATTTGCCTGGCTGAGCAGGGATTCTTCTGAAGTTGCCAAGTATGAAGCGGATCCGATGAGCGGATTCGTTTCCACCAATCAATTTTTCGCCGACTTATTCAAAGGGATGCTGATGATCAACAGGAAAGAGGAAATAGCCAAAATCCGCCATGACCTGCCGATACTCCTGATCAGCGGATCCAATGATCCTGTAGGGCATAAAGGAAAAGACCTTTTCGCTGCCGCGGCGAAATATAGAAAAGCTGGAATCCATTCGATTAAAATATTCCTTGGGGAAGAGGCACGCCACGAACTTCTCCATGAAATTGACAAGAAGCGTTATTTTAATGTGCTTGCAGATTGGATGGCTTTAAATGATTGAAGTAATGGCCATTGTCGGTCCGACTGCGTCTGGAAAAACCGCTCTTGGCATTGAGCTTGCAAAAGCTTTCAATGGTGAGATCATCAATGGGGACTCCATGCAGATCTACCGGGATATGTCGATAGGCACTGCTAAGGTGAAGCCGGAAGAAATGGCGGGAGTAACTCATCATCTGCTGGATATCAAAGATCCGGAAGAGCCATTTTCTGTTGCTGAATACCAGAAGCTGGTGCGTGATAAGATTTCAGAGATTAAACAGAAGGGTAAACTACCGATAATTGTCGGAGGAACCGGATTATATATTCAGGCTGTTTTATTCGACTACCGTTTTTCCGAATCTCAGGTGGATGAAAATTTAAGAAATGAACTCTATACCGAGCTGGAGGAATTCGGTCCGTTGCATATGCACGAAAAACTGATGCAGTTGGACCCTGAAACCGATATTCACCCGAACAATACGAGGCGCGTGGTCCGTGCGCTGGAAATCATTCTTGGCAGTGAACAAAAAGTGGACCGGTCACTGGCACTTGAACCGATGTACAATGAATTGATAGTGGGCATTGATATTCCAAGAGCTCTCTTATATGAGCGAATTGACAGAAGAGTTGATGCGATGATGGAGGATGGGCTGATACGGGAAGTCGAAGCTCTTCGTGAACGGGGAATCAGAGATGTTCAGTCCATCCAAGCAATCGGCTATAAGGAGATTTATGCATATCTGGATGGGAAACTGGAATTCGACAGGGCCATTGAGCTGCTGAAAAAGAATTCCCGGAACTATGCGAAACGGCAACTTACTTATTTTCGCAATAAACTTCCGGTATTCTGGATTGACGGCCAGGGTAACTTAAGGGATAATATTGAAAATATTCGACAGATTATGCAGGAAAACGATCGTGGACGTCGAATTGAGTTAATTGGTGAACAAAAACCAGAACAGGGGAAATAGGGGGATTTTCATGAAACCAGTAAATATCCAGGATGTCTATTTGAATCAGCTACGTAAAAATAATATTTTTGTTACGGTCTTTTTACTGAATGGCTTCCAGCTTAAAGGAACCATTAAATCTTATGATAATTTTACGGTGCTGGTTGAAACAGACGGCAAACAGCAATTGATCTACAAACATGCAATCTCTACGTTTTCACCCGCTAAAGCGGTTTCGATTGAACACCAGGAATAATCACCGAAAAGTGACTCAAGGGGCTGGGCCGCTGGAGTCTGGACAGAGAAAAGCAGGAAGCCGGCCATTTGTATGGCCGGCTTTTTAATTGACAGCAACTTGTCTAGGCTATAGGATTTTACTAGGAAACTAATGAGCCGGAGGTGTGTATTATGAAAAAGATAACGACTGATGAGTTGCAGAACCGTATTGAATCCGGTGAGCAATTGCGCATCGTAGACGTTCGTGAAGCCGATGAAGTGGCTGCTGGAATGATTCCAGGCGCCGTACATATTCCATTGGGGGAAATTGCCGACAGAGCAGGTGAATTTGAAAGCAGCCAGCCATATTATCTGGTTTGCCGATCAGGAGCACGCAGTGGCCGTGCGACAGAATTCCTGGAAGCTCAAGGGATTGACGTGACGAATGTTGAAGGCGGCATGCTAAACTGGAATGGCGAAACACAGGCTTGAAATAATTGTGCAATACAAAAATGCCGCCCGGTAAAAACCGGACGGCATTTTTTATGCAGAAGTAATCTTTCTTGAAGGCAAACGCCATTTATAAGTATAGGATAGAATACGCAGCGCTGTTATGACCGCGAACAGGATATACAGAAAAATATCATTCCTGATCAAATCCACACTGATCAACAAACCGGCCATTGCCGCCCAGACAGCATAAATTTCCGCTTTCAACACCAATGGCTTTCTGCCGGCCAACATGTCCCTGATGATTCCGCCTCCGGAACCGGTAAGAACCGCCGCTACGACTACAGCGTACACCGGCAGATTTAATTCAACGGCGTACAATGCCCCTTGAACAGCGAAAGCCGATAAGCCGATTGCGTCAAAAAAATGGCCCCATCGGTTCCATTGCCCTAAAAGACGGTGAGGAAACAGGAATACCAGCGTGATTGACACCAGCGCGAGCTGAAACATCATTTCCTGTTCCCATAAAGCGGAAACAGGGACCCCGATTAAAAGGTTGCGGACGGCACCCCCGCCAAATGCTGTGACAACGCCAAGAAGATAGACGCCGAATATATCGTATTCCTCTTCCATAGCGATGATTGCACCAGATATAGCAAAAGCGATGGTACCAATCGCACTTAATACTTCCCAAGCCATTCAATTTCCCTCCCGCAATGTTCAACTCTATGAATTGTAGCAGAATTTGACGCAATTTCAAGCTAATGTCAATAATAGAACTAATAAAAGAAAGAATGGAGATTCCCATGCTGAATTACATAAAACAAATCGAACAGAAAATTCAAGCTCAGTTAAGCCTTGCTGATGATACCGCATTGCTCAACCAACAAAAAGTGCTGCTGGCCTTTCACAGCCAGAAAGTAAGCGACCACCATTTCAACCCGTCGACCGGCTAT
This sequence comes from Planomicrobium sp. MB-3u-38, assembly GCF_002836425.1. Lineage (NCBI taxonomy): Bacteria > Bacillati > Bacillota > Bacilli > Caryophanales > Caryophanaceae > Planomicrobium > Planomicrobium sp. MB-3u-38. The sequence goes on from NZ_PJBO01000060.1 coordinate 189,823, forward strand.
GGCTATGATGACGAAGGCCGGGATACATTGGAAAAAGTGTACGCGGAAGTTTTTAAAGCCGAAGCTGCATTGGTGCGCGCTCAGATTATTTCCGGAACTCATGCCATCACTATTTCCCTGTTCGGCATTCTCCGTCCGGGTGATGAACTCCTCTATATTACAGGTAAACCATATGACACACTCGAGTCCATTGTCAGCGGCGGCGATAAGGATACAGGATCGTTGCGCGACTTCGGCATCGGTTACAGCCATATCGATCTGGATTCAAACAATCAGCCAGACTGGAATAAAATCAAAGAGGCGGTCACAGACAAGACGAAAGTGTTCGCCATCCAGCGTTCAAGAGGCTATGATACCCGTCCTTCATTTACAGTGGATGAAATCGAGGCAATGATAGAGAAAGTCCGTGGCATTAAGAAGGATGCGATAGTTTTCGTGGATAATTGCTATGGAGAGTTTGTCGAGATGCGGGAACCTATTGAAGCTGGAGCGGACCTGATTGCCGGGTCGCTCATTAAAAATCCTGGCGGTGGACTGGCGAAAATTGGCGGCTATATTGCCGGACGTCACGATTTAGTGGAAAAATGCGCTTATCGTATGACTTCGCCGGGTATAGGTGGAGAGGCAGGAGCGTCGCTTAACACGCTGCGGGATATGTACCAAGGCTTTTTCATGGCACCGCATATCGTTTCACAAGCATTGAAAGGGGCAATTTTTACAGCGGCGCTCCTTGAAGAATCGGGAATGGCTACGACTCCGCATTACAAAGACAAACGCACTGATCTGATTCAATCCGTGTCATTTGAAACAGCGGAGCAGATGATTGCATTCTGTCGCACCATTCAGGCAAACTCGCCAGTAAACGCTCAATTCCTGCCGGAAGCTGCTTATATGCCAGGCTATGAAGACGATGTCATCATGGCTGCCGGAACTTTCGTTCAGGGGTCCAGCATCGAATTGACAGCAGATGGTCCCATCCGTCCGCCTTATACTGCTTTTATACAAGGTGGATTAACTTATGAACATGTTAGAATTGCAGTGGTTAACGCAGTAGAAGATTTGAGAAAGAAACAATTACTGTAAGTGGAATTTTTATGTAAGATTATATAACATAAGTTTGACAGGAAACCTAACATCTCTTATACTTATAAATGAAGTACAAGTAAAAGGGTGAACAATATGACGAATCGCGTCCGTCGGACTATGCCGATTTTGCCGATCAGCATAGTGATGCAGCTGACAGATTTAACTGCCCGTCAAATCCGCTACTATGAAGAACACGGATTGATCAGCCCGGCCCGGACAGATGGCAATAAGCGCATGTTTTCGCTGAATGATGTCGATGTCCTCCTTGAAATCAAAGATTTCCTGGATCAGGGCCTTAACATCGCAGGCATTAAAAAAATGTTTGAATTGAAAAACCAGCCGCAGAATGTCATGGCTGAACCCAAAGCGATCAGCGATGATGACTTGCGCAGGATTTTCAGGGAAGAAATGATGCCTGGGAAACCTCATGACAGACACGGACTCAGACAAGGTGATCTATCCCGGTTCTATCATTAGAAGCGGGTCATACAAAACTTATAGGAGAGTGAAAAGAGCATGGGCAAGTATTCAAAAGAAGACATTCAAAGGTTAGTAAAAGAAGAGGATGTAAACTTTATCCGCCTTCAATTCACCGATATTCTTGGAGTTATTAAAAACGTTGAAATTCCAACATCACAACTTGAAAAAGCATTGGACAATAAAATGATGTTCGACGGATCTTCAATCGACGGATTTGTCCGCATTGAAGAATCGGATATGTATCTGTTCCCTGACCTGGACACGTGGGTGGTATTCCCATGGATCACCGGTAAAGGAAAAGTGGCACGGTTAATCTGTGATATTTACAATGCGGATGGAACGCCTTTCGCAGGAGATCCCCGCACCAACCTTAAACGCATTTTGAAAGAGATGGAAGAACTTGGATTCACTCACTTTAATCTCGGGCCAGAACCGGAATTCTTCCTGTTTAAACTGGACGAAAGAGGAGAACCTTCTCTTGAATTGAATGACCACGGTGGATATTTTGACCTTGCGCCGATGGACCTTGGTGAAAACTGCCGACGTGACATCGTACTTGAACTCGAGGAAATGGGCTTTGAAATTGAAGCTTCCCACCACGAAGTGGCACCTGGCCAGCACGAAATCGATTTCAAATACGCAGACGCTATCAAAGCATGTGATGATATCCAGACGTTCAAGCTGGTTGTAAAAACAATTGCCAGAAAACACGGCCTGCATGCGACATTCATGCCGAAACCGTTATTCGGTGTCAATGGTTCGGGCATGCATATGAACGTCTCATTGTTCAACGGCAAAGAGAATGCTTTCCTTGATGAAGATGGCGACATGAAGTTAAGTGATACGGCATTCCAGTTCATGGCAGGGATCCTTGAGCATGCTCAAGGCTTTACAGCTGTAACGAACCCGACAGTGAACAGTTATAAACGTTTGGTTCCCGGGTATGAAGCTCCTTGCTACGTAGCTTGGTCAGGGCAGAACCGCAGTCCGCTAATCCGTATCCCGGCTTCACGCGGCCTTTCAACTCGTGTTGAGGTGAGATCAGTCGACCCTGCAGCTAATCCTTATTTAGCAATGGCAGTACTGCTTGGTGCAGGTCTTGATGGGATCAAACGCAAACTGACTCCACCTAAACCGGTTGACCGCAACATCTATGCGATGAACAAAAAAGAGCGCCAGGCTGTAGGAATTGAAGATTTGCCGGGCACTTTATATGCAGCATTGCAGGAATTGCAATCTGATGAAGTTATGGTGAAATCTTTAGGGGAGCATATTCTGAAGAATTTCGTGGAAGCGAAGGAAATCGAATGGGATATGTTCAGAACTACTGTACACCCTTGGGAACGGGAACAGTATTTGAAAATGTATTAATATTAAGTCCGAAAACCGCCGAAGCATTTCGCTTCGGCGGTTTTTATTTTTGCTGGAAGGGTATAACACCTCTAGGTGCATATAGTTGCAGCCTATTCTCCAGGAATTCGGATTAATAAAATATGCAGGATTTCTGCAAAATAAATCTTGATGCTATTTCAAAAGGAATATTGTATTGTAACTTATAAGGGGATTTGGATAACATTCCATGTCTCTTTCCTCACAGTAAAAAGAATTCATGACAAAAAGGGGTAAAGGCATGCTAATAAATAAGGAGCTCCATCAATTTCTGTGCAGTAAGACAGATGAACTGACTGAAGAGTGGTACGCCACACTTGATAAAAATAAAAAAGGGGTCTATGGCTCGACAGATCCGGCTGAAGTGAAAAAGCTCCGTGAGCAGAATCATGGCTTCCATGTGCATTTTTGTTCGATGTTCGAGAAAGAAGAAGCCGATTTCCTGATCGAATTTGATGAATGGATTGCCGAAGTCACCAATGACGATGCACATCTTGATACACCGCTCCCGTCGGTGATTGAAGAGTTCTTCCGTACCCAGATCCAGTATCTGGATCTTGTGGGACAATACACTGTTGCCAATAAAGATAAGGTTACACTTGAACAAGTGGCAGTTTGGAACAAAGCGATAGTGGAAACGATAAGCAAAATCATCCAGGAATATACGGTGAAGAGCACGGAAGCGGCCAGCCGCCGCTGGAAGAAGCAAGAAGATCTGATGGATCAGATCAGTGCACCTGTCATCCGTCTTTCCGAAAACACCGCATTACTTCCGTTAGTGGGGGAAATCAATTCTTCCCGGTCGGAAATGATGTTCGAAAACGCTATGACTCAAGCAATGAATTTTTCGATCAGTAAGTTATTCATTGATATTTCAGGAGTGGCTGTAATTGATACCATGGTTGCGAACCAGATCTTCCAGATGATCAGCGGGCTGAAACTGATCGGTGTCGAGACAGCGTTATCCGGTATAAGCCCTGTCATTGCGAAAACTGCTGTAGAATTGGGAATTGATTTTAAGGACATTCAAGTATATAGTACTTTACCGCAAGCATTAAAATAATGAAGACATTAATTGGCATATAAAAGATCTGATTTGCTGACATAGGAGGAATGGACGGTGTTTGGCAGCTGGAAGGAATTTAAATTGTTAAACAATCAGGGAGACAATGCTTCAGATGCATGTATTTCCTGCGGGGAGGAAGATTTTGATTTGCTGTGTAAAGAGAAGGGCGATGACGAAACTTTACTTGCCATTTTTATCTGTAAAAATTGCGGCATGCAAAAAAAGATGGAATACGGAGAACTGGAAGTGAATTAGAAAAAGCACGGCATCTGTGTGCCGTGCTTTTGTATTTAAATTTGAGCTATTGTTTGGCTGGTTTTTTCGTGAATCCATTCAGCGGCTGATTCGGCTGATTCGAAAGTAATGACATTATCGGTTAAGGAAGAACTTATTACGAAATGTACATTTTCCGCCTGGTAATGGACTGTAAAATTTTCTGTTGCTCCATTGCTGAATGTTTCCGAAATGGATGCTATTCCAAAATAACGCATTGTCTCAAGTGTTTTGATGATGTACTCAATTGACAAAATAAAAGCCCCTTTCCTTATATGGAAAGTGACTAAGAAAAGTCTCTAGGAATCCATAAACTCATTTATTGAATATCATCATTGTACCATAAAATGGTTAAAAATACTAACAGTTCATTCTAACAGGGTTGTGTAAAAAGCAGTGCAAAAATAAAAAATTGCAGATTAGGTTAGAAATCAATATTTGTTGGGTATAATGATATATGCCATAAATTTTAATAACTCGTACTGAATCTTCTTTAGAGCTAAGGAGGATTTTGTGGGAGGTGATTAAATGGGCAAAATCCAAGGAATAGAAAATCTGCTCGTTTATTTGGATTCAGTGGGGTACCCGCTGACGGAACAGCAGATCAATGAATTCTTATTGGCAAGAAAGATCCCTCATAGTAAGCCGTACGGCAATAGGATTGTGTTTGACCGGGCCCATATTCAATGGTGGGTGGACATGCAAAGAAAAACCGATTCATTATTCTAAAATGGTTTATGCCTGAAACTCCGAAGCTGCCTGAAAACTAGGGCGGATTCGGGGTTTCTTGTATTGATGACATGTTTTTGGTCCAAATTCGGTTCGACTGTCCACTTATGATAAACTGTATAGTGAGATATTATGAGACGACGGGAGGCAATACTTATGAAAAATTTCCAGATTGATTTTTATTTTGACCAAGGGAACACACTGACACATACTGTTAAAGCTACAAGCAAAGATTCTGCATTGAGCGGTATACCGACAAACGGTACATATGAATTCCGTGATGACAATGATAAGAATGTTTACCGCATCACGATAAATATGGTGAAATATATCATCGTATCTGAATTATGATTCCTTTGAAACGCTGCTTCCCGCAGCGTTTTTTTCTGGGTCGGAACTATACCGGTAAATTTAAAATTGATGACATGTGAAAGAGGGATGCAAAATGGAATATAGAGGATCACTTGCGTATGAGGAACAGGATTTTCTGGAAAGCTATTTAAAAAGGCGTTCACGTCCGGACAGTCCGAACAATGCAATCGAAGGGCCGATCATCAATGGATTCATGAATGACTTAAAAGATGCACATATATTGGACTTAGGCTGCGGGGATGGAAGGTACGGAAAAGAACTTCTGAAAAAAGGAGCAAAAGCTTATACAGGGGTTGAAGGTTCTGCAGCCATGGTAAATTTGGCAAAAACAAATCTTTACGGCACCCGGGCCGAAGTTTTTCACAGATCGATGGAAAAGTTTGAATACCCGGAAATGGCCTACGAGATTGTTATTTCAAGAATGGCTCTTCATTATATAGAAGATCTTGATGAAGTATTCAAATCAATTGCCAAAACGTTGAAAGAAGGGGCCAGATTCATATTCAGTGTACAGCATCCGGTAACGACTGCATCATTCAAAAGCAAGAGCGGTGGAGAAAGAAGGAATGATTGGGTAGTTGACAACTATTTCGAACAAGGCGCCCGAAATGAGCCGTGGATCGGAAAGAATGTGGTGAAATACCACCGGACAATTGAAAATTATTTTTCTTCCCTGATTTCAGCCGGCTTCCATATACATTCCCTGAAAGAAGGACAGCCTGAAAAAGCTAACTTTACGGATCCAGGGGAATTTGAAAGGCGTAAACGAATTCCGGTTATACTGGTCTTTTCCTGCAGCAAAGGAGAAAGCTGAGCTTAAAGAAATTAAAATCATTATGGATAAAGGAAAGAGCCAAAGGCGGCATGCCTTTGGCTCTTTCTGTATATTATTGGATCTGACGGTAAACGCCTACAACTTTGCCCAAAATGGATACACTTTCAACAATGATTGGATCCATTGAAGAATTTTCAGGCTGTAAGCGGAAATAATTGTCTTCCCGGAAGAAACGTTTGACAGTTGCTTCGTCTTCTTCAGTCATCGCTACAACTATGTCGCCGTTATTTGCTGTCTGCTGCTGCTTGACGATGACATAGTCGCCGTTGAGTATGCCAGCTTCGATCATACTTTCACCCATGATTTCAAGCATGAAGATGTGATCATCATCAGTACCATAGGATTGGGGTAGCGGGAAATACTCTTCAACGTTCTCGATAGCTGTGATTGGCTGCCCTGCGGTTACTTTACCGATTAACGGAACATGCAGCACCGGGCTTTTGTCGATAAGCGCTTCATCAGTGGATATAACTTCGATCGCTCTTGGTTTTGTCGGGTCACGTCGGATAAGCCCTTTGCTTTCAAGTCTTGCCAAATGGCCATGGACTGTAGAACTGGATGCCAGACCAACTGCCTCGCCGATTTCACGGACGGAGGGTGGATAACCCTTTTCACGCACTTCATCTTTGATGAAAGTCAAGATATCTTCCTGGCGTTTCGATACTTTCTTCAACAGTTTCACCTCTTTTATTTGAACTTCTTATTTTCTACTTTTATTATATCAACTTGGGCAATGAAATGCAAACATAGGTTCGAATTTCGCCTTGACAAAAACACGTGTTCGCATTATTATAAGAACATACATTCCGAACACATATTCTAGGAGGAGATTTCAATGGCTTACATTCGTAGAAATTCATTTGTTTTCCTATTCTTCACTTTGGTACTTATCCTTTCATTTTATTCAGCACTCTCCCATAATAGTGAAGAGGCCCATATGGTCCAGCTTAAAATCGAACAAGGGGACACCTTATGGACGCTTGCCGATGAATACAGCGGCAATATACCACATCACGAATGGATTGATGGAATTATGAAAGAAAATAAATTGAATGCACCGATCATTACAGCAGGACAGACTCTGAAAATTCCTGATGAGCATCTGGATTATGTGCCGGACGGGACTTATAAATTGGCGAGTGATTCCGAATGAAGAAAAAAGCTTTCATTTATTGCCGTGTGAGCACGGATAAAGAAGCACAGGAAACATCGCTCGACCGCCAGGAAGAGGAACTTTTGAAATTTGCGTTCGAGCAGGGCTATTTAGTGGAGCGAATTTTTCGTGATCAACACAGCGGTTATGAAATGGACAGGGATGGATTGCTGGAGATGCTTAACAGCATCAAGACAGAGAAGTTGGATGCTGTCTTTGTCCAGGATGAAACACGTCTTGGCAGAGGACACGCCAGGATAGCGCTTCTTCATGTCATGAAAAAATATGGGGTTGAAGTATATACCTTGTCGGACAAAGGGCAGATTGCCTTGAATGATATGGATGATATGGTGCTGGAAATATTGGCCATCGTTGAAGAATACCAACGGAAAATACATAATGCCAAGATTAAACGTGGCATGAGGCGGGCGGTCGAAAACGGCTACAAGCCAGAGAAGAATTTGAAAGGAAAAGGCAATCCGCAGGGCAGGGAAAGACTGGAATTGCCTTTGGATCAGATTGTCAGCCTGAAAAACAGCGGGCTGACATTCCATGAGATTGCTGTTACCCTTGAGGGCTTCGGCTATAAGGCCAGTAAAGCTACTGTGCACAGACGGTACAGGGAGTTTCAGAAACTATCGCAAAACTAAATTCTTGCAACTGCCTTTCAATTTTTATACCATATGAAGGGAGAAAGGCGGATGTATATGTTAATACCTGAAAAAATGAATCGAATCAATGAACTTGCCAAAAAGTCAAAAACTGATGGCTTATCAATAGAAGAGGCCAAGGAACAAAGTGCATTAAGACAGGAATATTTGCAGACGTTCCGCAAGACGATGAGAGGCACTATTGAAAACGTTACAGTAATAGATCCGAACGGAAATGATGTGACTCCGGAAAAGGTCAAAAATAACCGAGAGAATAAGTATTTGAATTAATACTTATTCTCTTTTTCGTTGTATTCTTTTCTATTGTTGACTAAACTAGAAAGGGAGTAAATTTTTGTATCAGAGAGGATGTTACGATGTCGAACCATACAGATCAACTAGCAGTAACAACAATTCGCACACTATCCATCGATGCGATTGAAAAAGCGAATTCAGGCCATCCTGGCTTGCCGATGGGCGCAGCTCCAATGGCATATACTTTGTGGACGAAACACATGAACCATAACCCGAAAAATCCTGAGTGGTTCAACCGTGACCGTTTTGTCTTATCAGCAGGACACGGCTCGATGCTTCTATACAGCTTGCTTCATTTAAGTGGCTACGGACTTGAAATGGACGAGATCAAGAATTTCCGTCAATGGGATTCTAAAACTCCAGGACATCCTGAATATCACCACACAGTGGGAGTAGAAGCAACAACAGGTCCTCTTGGGCAAGGAATTGGTATGGCTGTTGGTATGGCTATGGCAGAAAAACATTTAGCCGCCACTTATAATAAAGACGAAATGAATGTAGTGGATCATCATACATTCGCGTTATGCGGAGACGGAGATTTGATGGAAGGCGTTGCTGGCGAAGCGATTTCACTGGCAGGCCACTTGAAGCTCAACAAATTAGTTGTTCTTTATGACAGCAATGATATTTCGCTTGATGGAGATCTCAGCATGAGTTTTTCTGAAGACATCCGTAAGCGTTTCGAATCATATGGTTGGAATTATCTTCGAGTGGAAGACGGCAATGAATTGGATGATTTGTCAGAGAAGATCGCAAAAGCTAAACAATCTTCCGACAAACCGACTTTAATTGAAGTGAAGACTGTCATCGGTTACGGTGCACCTAATAAATCCGGTAAAGCCGATGCGCACGGTGCTCCACTGGGCGAAGACGAGATGAAACTTGTAAAGGAATATTACGAGTGGACTTTCGACCAGGATTTCCATGTACCGGAAGAAGTATACGAAACTTTCGAAAAAGCGACCGATGAGCTTGGCGGCAAAGCGGAAGCTGAATGGAATAAATTATTCGAACAATACGAATCAGAACATCCGGAATTGGCTGCACAGTTAAAAGCTGCCATCCAAGGTGATCTTCCAGAAGACTTTGAAGCGGAATTCCCTGAATATGAAGTCGGCAAGAAACAGGCGACACGTTCATCATCAGGCGACATGGTCAACGCAATCGCTAAAACAGTTCCTTCATTCTTCGGCGGAAGTGCTGATTTGGCCGGTTCTAACAAAACGAATATCAAAGATGGCGGCGATTTTGACGCTGAAAATCCATCAGGTCGCAATATCTGGTTCGGTGTCCGTGAATTTGCAATGGGAACTGCTTTGAATGGTATGGCGCTGCATGGAGGATTACACGTCTTCGGCGGTACTTTCTTCGTATTCAGTGACTACGTCCGTCCGGCAATCCGTTTATCAGCATTGATGGGCTTGCCTGTCACATACGTATTTACACACGACAGTGTTGCTGTTGGAGAAGACGGACCGACGCATGAACCTGTTGAGCATTTGGCATCTCTTCGCGCAATGCCGAATCTGAACGTGATCCGTCCGGCTGATGCCAATGAAACGAAACAGGCATGGAAGTTGGCTCTTACGGCTAAATCACATCCTACGCTGCTGGTCCTTTCCCGTCAGGATCTCCCTGTACTGGAGCAGACTGGTGAACTTTCGGCATCAGGCGTTGAAAAAGGTGCTTATGTGATTTCAGGCGCTGAGAATCCACAGGCTTTATTGCTTGCGACAGGATCAGAAGTGAGCCTTGCTGTTGAAGCGCAAAAACAATTGGCGGAAGAAGGGATTACTGTATCCGTTGTTTCAATGCCATCGTGGGATCGCTTCGAGAAGCAGGATAAGGAATACAAACAATCCGTTATCCCGCCGACTGTCAAGAAACGTCTTGCCATTGAAATGGGCTCATCTTTTGGATGGGATCGTTACACTGGGGATGAAGGCGATGTCCTGGCGATTGACCGTTTCGGAGCAAGTGCTCCAGGTCAGCGCATTATGGAAGAGTTCGGTTTCACTCCGGAAAATGTAGCAGCCAAAGTCAAAATGTTGATCAATGAATAATAAGTTGCGGGAGCGAATAAGCTCCCGCTTTTTCTTTTTTTCTTGTTATGGTCAGTGAGCTTGTTTTATAGTATAATTTTCTGGGTGTACTATTATATTTAAGCAACACGAGGGAGGTAATAATTTTGGATACATGGATCTGGATCGTAATCGTGATTTTCGCTTTGCTCGCAGGTGTTGCTCTTGGATTCTTCATCGCACGTCGTTACATGATGAAATATCTGCAAGACAATCCACCGATTAACGAAGAAATGCTCCGCATCATGATGATGCAAATGGGACAAAAACCATCTCAGAAGAAAATCAATCAAATGATGACTCAAATGAATAAAGCGTCTACTAAGCCTGATAAAAAAGTTAAAACGGCTAAAAAATAAAAAGCACTCAGCTGAGTGCTTTTTTTGTTTGGATTTTATTGTTTTATTTCAACGCTGCCGTAAGGGCGCTGTCCTTATTCTTTCCTGCAGGATTGACTCCATGATTGTTAAGGAATTCAGAGACCGTTTCTTTGTATTCCACCGGATTCTCATTGAAAGACTGGGCATGGGCACCTTTATCAAACAACTTCAAAGATTTCGGCCCTTTTTTAATCCCGTGCATTTCGATGCTCATTTCAGGTAGGACGAAATCATCAGGCAAGCTGTGGATGAAAAGGACGGGCTTTTCGATCAATTTGACCGCTTCACGGGGTGAAACTGTACTGATATGATAGCCATCCCGTAATTTCATGAAAAAGCCGGCAAGTTTCAAAGCAAGCGGCGTCTTGAGCGGTGTGGTTGTTTGCATCACATGAAGGATCTGTTCAGAAATGTCTGAGTAGCCGCAATCGGAAATATAAAAAGCGGCATCATCACGCATCCCTCCATAAAGCAGTGTTGTGGCGGCTCCCATGGATTCGCCATGGATGCCGAAAACCAGCTTTGGACCGACATGCTCTTTAAGCATATCGACCACCGCTTTCAGATCAAACTTCTCATAATGTCCAAAACTGGTCGTTTTGCCGCCTGAACCTCCGTGGCGCCTATGGTCATAGACCACTGAATTGTAACCCAGCTCCTCGAACATGCGAGCATATTTGAATGAGTTCACTTTCGTTTCGGTAACCCCGTGGCAGATGATGACATAATGATCAGTGTCGTGGGGTTCAAGGAAAATAGCATGTACGTTGTAGCCGTTTTCCGACTCGATCCATCGTTCTTCTTTCTTTACATTGGCATACCAAACTTCATCGTAACGCTTGGCTGAGGTTTCACGCTCCAGTATCAGCTCTTCGTCCTTTTTCTTAACATACATAAGCCGATTGCTGGCAAGGATTCCTGCAGCAGTCGCCAATAGTGTAAAAGTGCTAGATATTGCCGCCGATACTTGAAGAATTCGTCTTCTCATAGCCAAAGCTCCTTTAAGAACGGTTTTTGTATAAAGTATATATTCCCGTATTAATCGGATTTGACACATGGGATTCGATTTTTTCAATTGCTTTGGACAATAGATCTAAGTCAATGCCGGTTTCGATGTCCATGCGATGAAGCATGTTGACGACATCTTCCGTGGCGACATTTCCGGTGGCTCCGGGTGCAAAAGGGCATCCTCCTAAACCGCCGGCTGATGTGTCGAAGCGGTCGACGCCCGTTTGCAAGGCGGCGAAAATATTGGCTAACGCCATTTTCCGTGTGTCATGGAAATGGGCAGTGATCAAAGTTGTTGGAAAAGCTTCTTTTAATTGTTTAAATAAACGATAACTTTCAGCAGGATTTGCCATGCCGATTGTATCGGCAACACTCAATTCATCGACACCCCAATCAACGAACTGCCGGCATAAGCGGATAGTGTCTTCCGGTTTCACGGCGCCTTCGAATGGGCAGTAAAATGCTGTCGATATACAGGCCCGGACAAAAATGCCATCCTCTTTCAGTTTGTGGATCAACGGTTTTAAAGCTTCCATGCTTTCTGCTGTAGATTTATTGATGTTCTTCTTATTAAAAGAATCTGAAACTCCGACGAATACGGCAAGTGCATCCGCGCCGGCTTCCAACGCGGATTGGATTCCTCGTTCGTTCGGCGTCAGCACAAATTGGCGGCCCATTTTTTTAGTGCCGGCCACGATTTCTTTTGAATCCGCCATTTGAGGCACCCATTTAGGTGACACGAAAGAAGTCAATTCCATTTCTTCCACGCCGGCTTGCTGAAGCCCTTCGATAAACTGCAATTTATCTTCGGTTGCAACCAGCTGCTTTTCATTTTGCAAGCCGTCACGCGGTCCGACCTCGATAATCGTAACTTTTTTTGGTAAACTTAACATAGTATCCCCCCTGATTCCATTGTATCTATGCGGGGGATAAAAGAGCAACCAGTTTCAATCAAACAAGGGGGAAAAGGAAAATGTCACAGGAAATCGTAATCGTAAGCGCAGTGAGAACTGCTGTTGGAGCATTCCAGGGGAGTCTAAAAGATGTGCCGGCCACGGAACTCGGGGCTATCGTTATAAAAGAAGCGGTAAATCGCGCATCTTTAAAACCTGATCAAATATCGGAAGTGATCATGGGCAACGTCCTGCAGGCGGGCTTGGGCCAAAACCCTGCACGCCAGGCGGCTATCAATGCCGGCCTGCCGGAAACTGTTCCATCCATGACAATCAATAAAGTTTGTGGTTCAGGGCTGAAATCGATCCATTTAGCGTATCAGGCAATTTTTGCGGGCGATGCTGAAATCGTTGTTGCCGGCGGAATGGAAAATATGAGCCGTGCACCTTATTTGCTTGAAAATGCACGCGGCGGATTCCGTATGGGCGACCAGAAAGTTGTCGACAGCATGATCTCAGATGGACTGACATGTGCTTTCAACGATTACCATATGGGCAACACTGCTGAAAATCTCTGCGATATGTATGGGATTTCACGGGAAGAGCAGGACAAATTCGCAGCGCGTTCGCAGGCTAGAGCTGCTGCTGCGGTTGAAGCGGGCAAATTCCAGGACGAAATCGTACCTGTTGAAATTCCGCAGCGCAAAGGGGATCCGATTGTTTTCTCACAAGATGAATATATTAAAGCCTCTTCAACAGAAGAAAAACTGGGCAAATTGCGTCCGGCTTTCAAAAAAGACGGCAGTGTAACAGCCGGAAACGCATCAGGCATCAATGACGGGGCTGCCGCGGTAGTTGTAATGACAAAAGCGAAAGCGGATGAACTTGGTTTGACACCTCTCGCAACTATTGCGGCAAACGGCAATGCGGGAGTAGATCCTTCAATCATGGGCATCGGACCGGTTCAAGCAGTCAAAAATGCTTTGGCAAAAGCGGATATGACGCTGGAAGACATCGAGTTGATCGAAGCGAATGAGGCATTCGCCGCTCAATCCATTGCAGTCGACCGCGAATTGAAATTCAACCACGAAATTTTGAATGTCAACGGTGGGGCTATTGCAATCGGACATCCGATTGGAGCGAGCGGAACACGCATTTTTGTCACACTTTTACATGAAATGCAGAAACGTGACGCCAAAACAGGACTGGCAACCTTGTGCATCGGCGGGGGCCAAGGAGTCGCCACAATCGTTAAACGCGCATAAGGAGCTGTTTTTATTGGCAAAAAAGGAAAATCAGGATAATTCATTATTCAATGACGAAGTATTGGCAAAGCTGAAAGATACTAAAAAAGCGTTGCAGGCTGAAGAACAGCAGCGAAGGGAAGAGGAAGAAGCCAAACGGCTTTTTGAAAAGAAACAGCGTGAAAAAAATATGTCTTTCGCTGAACTACTGGAAAAGCATGGCGACCAAGGCGGTAAATATTAGTTTGAATTCGAGTGTCCCGGAGCATGCGTCAGCAGCTTCGGGTCTTTTTTTATCACGTGAATTTTTTGTATATCGAACACTTGCAATACGCTCTCAAATGACGTACGATAACCTATGGATTTAAATTAAATGTTCGTATATAGGAGTGTTAATGATGGAAAATGTATTTGATTACGAAGATATTCAGTTAGTTCCTGCAAAAGCAATTGTAAATAGCCGTTCTGATTGTGATACATCAGTCAAGTTCGGAGGCCGCAGCTTTAAACTGCCGGTTGTGCCTGCCAATATGCAGACGATCATCGATGAAAAAATTGCGGTATACCTTGCGGAAAATGATTATTTCTATATACTTCACCGGTTCAAACCAGAACAGCGCATTGATTTTGTGAAGGATATGCAGAACCGGAATCTCTTTGCATCCATAAGTGTAGGCGTAAAAGAAGAAGAATACAGCTTCATCCAGCAGTTGGCTGATGAAGGATTAGTGCCGGAGTACATTACGATTGATGTGGCGCACGGCCATTCCGATTCGGTCATAAATATGATCAAACACATTAAAGGGCTGCTGCCTGAAAGTTTTCTCATTGCCGGGAACGTTGGTACACCGGAGGCGGTCAGAGAGTTGGAACATGCGGGAGCGGACGCCACGAAAGTCGGGATCGGACCCGGAAAAGTATGTATCACAAAGATCAAGACTGGTTTTGGAACCGGAGGCTGGCAGCTGGCGGCATTAAGATTATGCTCAAAAGCAGCAAGCAAACCGATAATCGCTGATGGTGGAATACGTACACATGGGGATATCGCTAAATCAGTTCGTTTCGGAGCTTCCATGGTGATGATCGGGTCATTGTTCGCTGGCCATGAAGAATCTCCAGGGGAAACAGTGGAGACAGATGGAGTGTTATACAAAGAATATTTCGGATCTGCTTCTGAATTCCAAAAAGGGGAAAAGAAGAATGTGGAAGGTAAACGGTTGTATGTGGAATACAGGGGGTCACTGCAGGACACGCTAACTGAAATGGAGCAGGATCTGCAATCGTCCATTTCTTATGCAGGCGGGGATAAACTGGAAGCCATCCGCTATGTGGATTATGTAATTGTTAAAAATTCAATCTTTAACGGTGATAAGGTTTATTGATAGAAAACTTTAGACCATAAATAAAACCGCTGTGGAAAGAGTGAGGCAACTCTTCTTTCCACAGCGGTTTTTCAATATGTCAAAAAGGAGCGGCCAGTCATTCGGCGCTTGGCGGTTCAACCATGAATTTCACCGTTTCCTTATCGGATTCAGTCGGCAGCTCGAATTGATGACTGTATTTTTCATGCCCTTTTCCGGTTATCACAACCCAGTCGCCTTCGGAACTGCTGTCGATCGCATCTTTAATCGCCCTTGTCCGGTCCATCTGAATGAGCCCTTTTTCGTTGCCGTACTGCTCGTTCAATTCTATATAATGCAACTGCATTTCTTCAGCGGGCACTGAATTCAGATCATCAGTGGTTATGATATACCGATCACTGATATTCGATGTAATCTCGATCATTTCCCGTCTCTTGGAAGAATCACGGTCACCCCTGAAGCCGAAGATGTGTGTAATCTGGTTGGCACCTGCTTCTTTGGCGGTGGTCAGGCAATGAAAAACCGCATCGGGCGTGTGAGCGTAATCTACAATTACAATAACGCCTTTTCCAGTTTTGGATGTTTCAAATCTGCCTTCGACGCCCGGAAAATTTTTTATACTGGAGAGGATATCATCTTTTTTTACACCAACCGCCAAAGCAGCTGCGTATGCCATCAGCGAATTATAGATGTTATGGATGCCTGCCATAGGAGACTGGATTAATGTTTTTTCTTCGCCCGCCAAACAAAGGGTCGAATGCTCCATGTCGAAAGACTCTATACGGAATCTGCTGTGCTGAGCCTGTCCGATGCTCCAGACGTCCCGTCCTTTTGCACGGAGTTCCCGGTCCAGCTTTTCTCCCCATTCATCATCTGTATTTATGATTGCTGTACCCGTCGGCTTCAGATGTTCGAAAAGAATTGACTTAGCTTCGTAGTAACTTTCCATTGACCCGTGATAATCGAGGTGTTCATGATGAAGGTTCGTAAACATGCAGACATCAAATTCGATTCCTTCTATACGATGTTGAGTCAATCCGTGTGAAGAGACTTCCATCACGACCGCATCGTCATGGCTTTCTGCAAGCAATTTTTGCAGGATCAGCGAACTGGGGGTGGTATTGGCACTTTTAATCGATTCACCATTGACGATATTTTGTATTGTTCCCATAACGGAGCATGTAATGCCATTCTGCTCAAGAAGATGCTTTACAAGATAACTGGTTGTTGTTTTGCCATTAGTCCCGGTTATGCCGATCATCAACTTGCCGCTGGCAGGATTTCCATAGAAGTTTTTGGAAAGGATTCCTAGGGCCATCCGTGCATTTTCCACACGAAGATAAGGGATAGGCAATTCTTCCAGCTCCTGTTCACCGACTATTAACGTGGCGCCTTTTTGAATAGCGTGCGCGATATGATTGTGCCCATCGTCCTTATAGCCCTTTATGGCAATAAAAACAAACCCCTCTTCGACCTCCTGGGAGCTGTCAGCTATGCCTTTGATAACCAGGTCATGTAAATCTTCTTCTATGCTGTTTTGGGGTATGAGTCCTTTAATTAGTTGAGTTAGTTTCATTAGATATGCTGACCTTTCTATCGATAATTTTTTACACTCAGCTTATCTGGGGTGGCTGAACATCTTCTGGCTGTTTATATACATCGTGATTCAATTATTGAAAGGCGAGGGCCTTATACCATTAGAGCATGCCATTGATTTGAAACCAAGCAACTTTAGCACTACTACTTTTTTATTATACGAATAATTCTTACTATTCAGTCTATTACAAAAGAAGGGCGAATACAATTAAAATCGTATCAGCCCCTTGCATTATTTTGGATTATTAGAGATAAGGAAAATTCTTTTATTCACGGTGTTCTTTATACCTTGACTGCTTGGTGATCAAGCCGGCAGCTTCGATTTGCTCGGCAGAAATTGCACTGTCGTAAGCGGCGATGGTATTTCGTATTTGATCAGGTGAACTTGCGCCGGCCACAACCGATGCAACTGTATCGTGTTGCAGCACCGAATGAAGCGCCAGTGCGTTTAAGTTGTTTTCAATAGAAAGAAGTTCTTTAAGAGCTGCCAGAAGTTCAGGCTGGCTGTAATCCATATAGCCATCAGTATCGCCAGCGCGGACCAAAGCTTCGGAAGTCAATAGACCTTTGGCCAGCGATCCACGAGTCACTACAGACACCCCGGCCTCAGCGATCTCATCAAGGAATTCCTCGGGACGACGGTCAAGAAGGCTGAATTGCATCATGATGGATGCGATGTCGCTATTTTTCAAGAAACGTCTGATGACATTCGGCCGTATTGACGAAATGCCGTACTCCCGTATCACCCCTTCTTTTTTCAACGATTCAAACGCATCGATTGTTTCATCGGAAGGATCGGTTATCATTCCGCCATGCAGCTGATACAAATCGATATAATCCGTTTTCAGCCTGCGGAGGCTGTTATGCACTTGCGATTTGATATAGACGGCAGATGGATTCCATGTTACATCGTCTGTTTCCTCGTTCCACTCATTGCCGACTTTAGTGGCCAAAATTATGTCTTGCCTTTTGCCTCCGAGGCTTCGACCCACAAGTTCTTCGTTTTGCCCTTTGCCGTAAAAATCGGCGGTATCAAAATAACTTATGCCAAAATCAAGCGCTTCGTCCACAATAGCCTTCGCTTCTTTCGGATTGTCCGGCAAAGACATGCACCCGAGCGCAATTTCACTGACATTAAGACTGCTGTTTCCTAATCTTCTCTTTCTCAATTTGCTTCACCCCGTTATAAGATTGATGTTCTTTCTATGGTATACTTTGCGTTAGAAAAACCACAAATGAAACGAGGCGCGGCATGAAAAAATTTGAAGAAAGATCAATCAGTTCTGAACGTATTTATGAAGGAAAGGTCATTAATTTAAAAGTGGATGAAGTCACATTGCCCAATGGTCATACATCCAAGCGCGAATTAATCGAACATCCAGGTGCAGTGGCGATACTGGCAATAACCCCGGATAAGAAAATCATCATGGTGGAGCAATACAGAAAAGCGTTGGAGCGTTCGATCATCGAAGTCCCGGCTGGCAAGCTTGAAAAGGGGGAGGCTCCTGAAACGACTGCTATGCGGGAACTGGAAGAGGAAACCGGTTATACGGCTGAATCGCTCGAGTTGATCCAATCATTCTCTACATCTCCAGGATTCGCGGATGAAGTCATACACCTCTTTTTAGCTGAAGGACTGCGAAAAGCCGAATCAGGAGCAGTACTCGATGATGACGAATTCGTCGAATTGCTGGAAGTATCGATTGAAGAAGCAGAAAAAATGATGCAGGACAACCGGATCTTTGATGCGAAAACTGCTTTTGCCGTGCTTTGGGCAAAACAACGATTATCAATTGAGAATTAGTACGATTCGTACTTTATAATGATTATAATTAATCGCGGCAAGGATCCTTGTAATTGAGAACTGACATTTGATATAATGGAGTCAGTTTGAGGGAGGGCGTCGCATGGAAACCAGGATTGATCGGATCAAGAAGCAATTACACGCTGCGAGCTATAAATTGACGCCACAGCGCGAAGCGACAGTTCGAGTTTTGCTAGACCATGAAGAGGACCATTTAAGTGCAGAAGACGTCTATCTGTTAGTGAAGGATATCGCACCGGAAATCGGGCTGGCTACAGTTTATCGGACATTGGAGCTATTGACTGAATTAAAAATTGTCGACAAAATAAATTTCGGTGATGGCGTGTCACGCTATGATTTGCGTCAGGAAGGCGCCGCGCATTTCCATCACCATCTCGTATGCCTTGAATGTGGGGCAGTGGATGAAATACAGGAAGATTTACTGGAAGATGTAGAAAATGTCGTAGAAAAACGCTGGAACTTTCAAATTAAAGACCATCGTCTTACTTTCCATGGCATCTGTTGGCGCTGCCATGACCGCAGCTCACAGGATTCACCAGAAAATCGAGGCGATGGGGAGTAACGGCCAGTTATGGCCGTTTTTTTTGTTTCATTTCGTTTATATGAAGTGATTTTTAGATATCGGCACAAGGGAATTGAGATAAACGAAGGAGGCGTGGACAATGAAATACGGAAAAGATGCATTGGATGATTATCTGCAGTTTTTGAGAGTCGAACGGCAACTTGCTGCCAATACATTAACCTCATATGAGCGCGATCTGAAAAGTTACCTCCAATATTTAAAAGAAGTGGAGCAATTGGATTCACTGCGTAATGTGGAAAGAGTACATATCTTGAATCACCTCAGCCACTTGAAGGAGACCACCATGTCTTCAAGAACTGTGGCAAGGCATATTTCGTCTATTCGCTCGTTCCATCAGTTTCTGATCAGGGAACGTATTGTGGATAAAGATCCGACAGTACACCTTGAAATGCCGCAAATGGACAAAAAATTGCCGAATGTATTATCGATTGAAGAAGTTGATGCACTGATAGAAGCACCCGATACTTCAAAAGCCAATGGAAAGCGAGATCAGGCGATGCTTGAATTGTTGTATGCCAGTGGCATGCGTGTAAGCGAATGCATAAATCTCGATATGGAAGATGTCAATTTGACCATGGGCTTTGTCCGCTGCTTCGGGAAAGGCGGCAAGGAGCGTATTATTCCACTGGGCAAATCAGCACTCGCATCCTGCAAAGACTATTTATCTGGCCCGCGCAGCGAACTGGCGAAAACAGGTGTGACAACTGACGCATTATTCATCAACCAACGGGGTAAAAGACTTACTAGGCAGGGTTTTTGGAAATTACTGAAGCAGCATGCACAAAAAGCTGGCATTCAGAAAGAATTGACACCGCATACATTAAGACACTCATTTGCCACACATCTAATCGAAAACGGCGCAGACCTGCGCGCGGTGCAGGAAATGTTGGGACACGCCGATATTTCCACGACTCAAATCTATACTCATGTAAGCAAAACAAGATTAAAAGACGTATACTCCCAATTTCATCCGAGAGCTTAGAATAGGTCTGACATCTGACAATAGTGGAATATATGATAGAATATAATTGTAAATAAGGAGGATGTTAAATGACAAATAAAATTTTTAACCGCATTCATTTAATTGTTTTGGACTCAGTAGGGATCGGTGAAGCTCCAGACGCGGCAGCGTTCGGGGATACCGGTTCGGATACCCTTGGCCATATAGCAGAATCAATCGGCGGACTCAATATGCCGAATATGGAAAAACTGGGCCTTGGGAATATTAAGACTGTTCAGGGGATTTCACCAGTTTCTGCCCCTGAAGCCTATTATGGAAGGCTTCAGGAAGCATCTGTCGGCAAAGACACGATGACAGGGCACTGGGAAATCATGGGCTTAAACATCGACACGCCATTTAAAGTGTATCCTGAAGGATTTCCACAGGAATTGATTGCACAGCTGGAAGAGAAAACCGGCCGTAAAGTGATTGGCAACAAGCCGGCGAGCGGTACCGAGATTCTGGATGAGCTCGGTGCGGAACACATGGAAACAGGGGCGATCATAGTTTATACATCTGCTGATCCCGTGCTTCAGATTGCGGCTCATGAAGACATCGTGCCTCTTGAAGAATTATATGAAATCTGTGAAATAGCGCGTGAATTGACTTTGTCGCCTGAATTCCTGGTTGGCCGAGTCATCGCCCGTCCGTTCATCGGAGAAGAAGGTGCTTTCAAACGGACTTCAAACCGTCATGATTATGCACTGACTCCATTTAACCGCACAGTCATGAATGAGTTGAAAGATAATGGCAAAGATGTAATTGCCATCGGCAAGATCGATGATATTTACAATGGAGCGGGTGTAACGAAAGCATTGCGCACAAAAGATAATGGAGATGGAATGGATAAACTGGCTGCTGTGGCAGGAGAAGATTTCAATGGCTTGAGTTTCCTTAACCTGGTCGATTTCGATGCATTGTTCGGACATCGCCGCGATCCTAAAGGATATGGAGAAGCATTGGAGGAATTTGACCGCCGCTTGCCTGAAGTGCTTGAAAAAATGGGTAATGATGATCTGTTGATCATCACTGCAGACCATGGCAATGATCCGACTTTCCCAGGGACGGACCATACTCGCGAATTCGTCCCATTGCTGGCGTATTCACCAAGATTCGAAACTGGGAAAGAATTGGGGCACGGATCTACATTTGCAGATATCGGCGCAACAATTGCGGAGAACTTTTCCGTCCCGATGCCAGAATTCGGCACAAGCTTCCTATCCAAATTAAAATAAAAAAGGCGGATGACATTCATGAGAATGGTAGATTTGATTGAGAAAAAAAGAGACGGATTTGAACTGTCGACAGAAGAAATTCAATTTATAGTAACGGGCTATACAGCAGGCGACATCGATGATTACCAAATGAGCGCATTCCTGATGGCCACTTACTTCCAGAACATGACCGACCGTGAACGTGCGGATCTTACAATGGCCATGGCGGCTTCAGGCGATCAGATCGACTTGTCGGCAATCGACGGCATTAAGGTAGATAAACATTCAACTGGCGGTGTCGGGGATACAACGACATTGGTGCTTGGGCCATTGGTTGCTGCATGCGGCGTGCCGGTAGCGAAAATGAGCGGCCGTGGACTGGGCCACACAGGCGGTACGATAGATAAACTTGAAGCGATTGAAGGATTCCATGTGGAATTATCCACCGAAGATTTCATCAAGCAGGTAAATGATATTAAAGTGGCAGTCATCGGCCAGAGCGGCAATTTGACGCCTGCAGATAAAAAGCTTTACGCACTTCGTGATGTAACGGCTACTGTAAACAGCATTCCGTTGATTGCAAGTTCGATCATGAGCAAGAAGATTGCTGCCGGAGCGGACGCCATCGTACTTGATGTCAAAACTGGCGAAGGCGCATTCATGAAAACAGCTGAAGACGCTGAAGAATTGGCGCATGCCATGGTCGGCATCGGCAATGCAACAGGACGCAAGACAATGGCGATCATTTCCGATATGAGCCAGCCTCTTGGCTTTGCGATCGGTAATGCACTTGAAGTCAAAGAAGCCATTGAAACGTTGCAGGGCAAAGGGCCTGAAGATCTTACCGAACTTTGCCTTGTTCTGGGCAGCCAGATGGTTGTAGTCGGCGGAAAAGCGGACAGCCTGGAAGAGGCGCGCAACATGCTGGAAGAAGTTATCGCAAACGGTAAAGCGTTGGATATCTTCCGCCAGTTCATCGGAGCACAGGGCGGTAATCCTGCAGTAGTGGACGACGTCAGCTTATTGCCGCAGGCAAAATTCGTAAAAAAAGTACCTTCACAAAAAGAAGGTTATATCTCCTTTATGGAAGCTGATGAAATTGGTACAGCGGCAATGGTCCTCGGAGCAGGAAGAGCGACGAAAGAATCGGAAATCGATTTGGCGGTCGGCATCGTTCTCCATAAGAAAGTCGGCGATTTCGTCAAAAAAGGCGAAGCAATCGCAACTGTCTATTCAAATACAGAGGATATCGCGAAATGCACAGAAATGTTATATAATAGTATAGAATTCAAAGATGAAGCGGTTGAGAAAATCCAACTGATTTCAAAATTGATTACTGACTAAAAGAATCTTGCCGGGTTTTCCCGGCAAGATTTTTTCGAATACATATTCCAGGAGGGTGACTATGCATTTATACGGTACACAAGCCATTGACGGGCAAGGCCATTTAACTATCGGAGGGGTTGATTCAATCGAATTGGCCAAAGAATACGGAACTCCACTTTTTGTTTATGATATCGAGCTGTTCAGGAAACGGGCTCGTGCATTTCAGGAAACATTCGAATCCGCCGGCATCGGTTATCAGGTAGCCTATGCCAGCAAAGCTTTTTCCAGTATCGCCATCTATCAGGTCGCGGCTCAGGAAGGCTTATCCCTCGATGTCGTTTCGGGAGGGGAATTGTTTACTGCGGTAAAAGCCGGATTCCCTAAAGAAAAAATCCATTTTCACGGGAACAATAAAAGCCTGGATGAATTACAGATGGCTTTTAGAGAAGGAATCGGCTGCATCGTAGTTGATAACTTCCATGAAATCGGACAGCTGAAACTTCTCTCGGAAGAGTTGAAACAGCCGATGAATATTCTGCTGCGGGTCACACCGGGTATAGAAGCACATACGCATGACTATATTACAACCGGCCAGGAAGATTCGAAATTCGGTTTCGATCTGAATAATGGGCAGGCAGACAGAGCGTTTGAACAGACATATGACCATGAATATTTAAATGTGCTGGGCCTCCATTGCCACATCGGCTCCCAAATTTTCGATACAGCAGCGTTCCGCTTGGCAGCCGGCAAGCTGGTATCCAAAATGGCTGAATGGCAAACAGAATTTAATTATCAATGTAAAGTACTGAATCTGGGCGGCGGCTTCGGCATCCGTTATACAGAAGAAGACCAGCCGCTTGAGCCATCACAATATGTGAAGGAAATGATCGATACGGTCAAGCAGATTACGGAAGAATCCGGTTTTCCTGTTCCTGAAATCTGGATTGAACCAGGGCGCTCACTTGTAGGAGACGCCGGCACAACTTTATATACCATCGGTTCGATGAAAGAAGTACCAGAAATACGGAAATACATTGCGGTGGACGGGGGAATGTCGGATAATATCAGACCTGCTTTATATGGTGCTGCTTATAGTTCGATGATTGCCAATAAAGGGCACCAGGCATTGTCTGAAACTTACACGGTGGCAGGAAAATGCTGCGAATCCGGGGATAAATTGATTGAACAGGCAACTTTGCCGAAAGCGGAAGCAGGGGATATTCTGGCTGTTTTCTGTACGGGTGCATACGGCTATTCAATGGCCAGCAATTATAACCGGATTGCCCGTCCTGCAGTAGTATTCACTGAAAATGGGAAGCATCAGCTCGCTGTCAGACGTGAAACACATGAAGACATTGTCAGCCTGGATCTTGAATATGGCGTAAAGGCGGAACTGTAATGAAAAAGAATAATATCATACTGCTTCTAATGTTATTGCTGATGGCTATCGGCTGGGGAGTCGTGTATTGGATTTTCTTTGCAGATCAGGTTCCGGGTGTCTGATTTTGAGGATTGAGCGGTGAGCTTTTCATTGTGTCCAGACTTCAGGTCGCTTTTCTCCTAGACTTGAGTTATTGATTAGAATATAGTAGGATAAGTTAAGTTGTTTCAAGAAGAAAACGAGGGATTACTATGTTATTCAGATACAAAAAATCATTCGAGAAAATAGCGATGGGTTTGCTGTCGTTCATGCCGAAAGAGCGTGAGCTTAAAAAGCTGCAGCAGACTATGCATATATACGAAGAAAATCCTGATTGGCAGTTATACCTCTGGAAAAAGGGCGAGGATTTCGTCGGATTGCTTGGCGTTGAAGTTGACGAAAGCCGATTCATCATTCATCACATTTCCGTTAACCCATCCCATCGTGGAGAAGGCATAGGGCATGCGATGATCGAGAAGATCCAACAGATCATGCAGGACCGCGAGATGATTGCAACAAAAGAAACTGAAGCTTTCCTTACAAAATGTCCACAAAAAAAAGGCGAACTTTAATTTTAAAGTTTCCGCCTTTTTTTTTGTTCCCTTAAATTTATGATGGATGTTCGGTCCCGCAATCTGTGTTTATGCATCAGGTAATAGGGTTCAAGGGTTTCTGACGGGTTTTCTGTCATATAACGGCTGACTTCAGCTGTCAGTTCATCAGAAACGATTGGAAGTTGATAAGCAGAGAATTCACGGCGTGTTGT
This sequence comes from Planomicrobium sp. MB-3u-38, assembly GCF_002836425.1. NCBI lineage: Bacteria > Bacillati > Bacillota > Bacilli > Caryophanales > Caryophanaceae > Planomicrobium > Planomicrobium sp. MB-3u-38. The sequence continues at coordinate 214,868 of NZ_PJBO01000060.1, forward strand.
TACTCCATCTATGGCATCGGCCAATTGTTCGGCAAGCACAGTGCCATCGAATCCTTCCGTCCAGATCCCTGCATCTGAAAGTTTGTCTTTTGCGCGGATAAACGAGCGCAAAGCACCTGGATAATTGCTTCTGCGCCAATGATACATGCCGACTGCCATCTGGATCCAGCCTGCCAGAGGATGCATCTTATCTTTTGGTGCGACACTTTTCCAGTATTCTTCCCCTACTTCATGGCATTCAAAATAATCTTCATGAAAATTAAAGTGTATAATGTATTGGATAAAGAGCGGGTGATGGAGTGGGTGCATTTTGATCCCCTTTCTACTATAATATATTGAGTATCTTTAACAGTCAGGTGGTTGGCAGGATGTCCTATGAAGTAAAGATTGAGGCTTTTGAAGGGCCTCTGGATTTATTATTGCATTTAATACACCGTTTGGAAATTGATATATACGATATACCGGTTTCACAAATCACTACTCAGTATATGGAGCATATTCGCGCAATGCAAGTCCTTGAGTTAAATGAAGCAAGTGAATACCTTGTTTTTGCAGCAACTTTGCTGGCGATTAAAAGTAAAACCCTGCTGCCTGTGCACCAGGGCGACCTTGAAGATCCGGATTATGAGTTTGAAGATCAGGATCCAAGAGATGAGCTTGTCTCACGTCTTATCGAGTACAGGAAATTCAAAGAAGCGTCCGGGCAGCTGAAGGAACTGGAAGCTAATCGGGCAGCGATTTTCACTAAACCGCCGATGGACTTGTCGGAGTATCAAACTTTGGCTCCATTCGAAAATATCGACCTTGAAGTGAATGCATACGATATGCTGGCAGCATTCCAAAAACTGATGCGGAGAAAGAAACTGAAAGCTCCGCTGTCAGCAAGGATTGCCCGTCAGGAAATTTCCATTAAGGACCAGATGGTATCCATTGTCGATACTTTAAAAGCTGCAAAAGGCAGGACGCCGTTCACTGAACTATTCCCTTCCGATGATAAGACTGTGATGGTGGTATCATTCCTGTCGCTGCTGGAGCTGATGAAACGGCAAGTTGTGGCGGTCGATCAGGAAAAAAATTTCACCGATCTGATGGTCGAGCTTAGAAAGGAAACGTGGGATTATGATGACGCATCTTTCGAGTAAAATAGAAGCATTGCTGTTTGTTGCAGGGGACGATGGATTATCGATGAAACAGTTGGAATTCTTAACAGAAGCCGAAGAAAAAGATATCAAAGATGAAATTGCTGTTATGGGTAAAAGATATGAAGAAACCGGGACCTCAGGCATTACGATAAAAGAATTGGCTGGAGTTTATCAATTGGTAACTAAAACAGAAGTTGCTGACACGATTCAGCGGCTTGTTGAAAATCCTACTGTCCAATCGCTGTCGCAGGCATCATTGGAAGTTTTAGCCATCATTGCGTATAAACAGCCAATCACAAGGGTTGAGATTGAAGATCTTAGAGGCGTAAAAAGTGAAAAAGCGCTTCACACACTGGCCGGCAAAGCGCTTATCCAGGAAGTGGGAAGAGCTGAGGGAACAGGCAGAGCTATCCTTTACGGAACGACCAGTGAATTTTTAAATTATTTCGGATTGAAAAATCTGGATGAATTGCCTGCGCTTCCTGAAGAAGCGGAAGGCGACCAGGACGACGGCGACACGGATCTTTTCATGACCAAATTCCAGGAAGCATTCAAAGAAGAAGCAAAAGTATAAAAGAGAAGATTAAATTAGACGGGGTGAATTTATGGAACGATTGCAGAAAATGCTGGCACATGCCGGCGTCGCTTCACGACGTAAAGCGGAACAGATGATTTTGGATGGCAAAGTACGCGTGAACGGTAAAGTGGTAAAGGAATTGGGCACTAAAGTTTCTTCATCCGATACTATTGAAGTTGAAGGCGTTCAACTGGAAAAAGAACAGAAAGTATATTATTTATTATACAAACCCCGCGGTGTCATCTCTGCGGTGACCGATGACAAAAACCGGAAAGTGGTAACAGACTTTTTCGATGATGTCGACAAACGGATCTATCCGGTTGGAAGATTGGATTATGATACTTCAGGATTGCTGATCATGACGAACGATGGTGAATTCGCGAATATCCTCACACATCCGAAATATGAAATCGACAAAACTTATGTAGCACGGTTAAAAGGAATTCCGGCCAAGGAGGACCTTCAGAAACTTGAACGCGGCTTTAAGCTTGAAGATGGTATGACAGCACCGGCAAAAGTGAAACTTCTGTCCGGTGATAAGAAACAAGGAAAGGGAATCGTCCAGATAACCATCCATGAAGGACGGAACCGGCAGGTCAGAAGAATGTTCGAAGCAATCGGCTACCCAGTCCAAAAACTGAGCCGCGAACAGTTCGGCTTCCTTACTTTGCACGGTTTGAATGCCGGTGAATCACGCCAGTTAACCGCCCATGAAGTGAAATTGCTGCGGGTGATGGCTGAAACCGGAAAGAGGCATTAACGTTCACAAACCCTTCAAAACTCCAGGTTTTTTGCCTATGAAACTTTGCTATAATTGGTTCATCAATGACCTCGGAGGAGGAAAAAAGCATGGCGGAAGACAAAAAAGCAAAAAAAACGAATAGAAAAAGAAATCGCGCTTTTATGCGTTTAGCTATATTATCTTTGCTAGTGCTGGCAATCGGATACACCATCTACAACAGCGTAACAGCTGATGATGTGGAAGTGCTTAAAGTAGGCGATAAAGCGCCTGACTTTGCTTTGGAAGACATGGAGGGCAACCGACATAAACTTTCCGATTACAAAGGCGAAGGAGTATTTCTGAACTTCTGGGGCACTTGGTGTGAACCTTGTGTCAAGGAAATGCCGGCTATGGACAGACAATATAAAGAGTATGAAGATCAAGGCGTCCATATACTTGCAGTAAATATCGCCCAATCTGATTTCGAAGTGCAGTCATTCGCTGACCGTTTTGATTTATCCTTTCCGATAGCGATAGACAGATCAAAGTCGGTTATGACGGCTTACAATATCCGCCCGTTGCCGACAACCGTGTTGGTCAATCCGGAAGGCGACATCCAGAGGATAGTCACCGGTGAAATGTCGGAACAGGATATAAAAGGCTTCATGGAAGAAATCAAACCTCAATAAGGAGTTTTTGGGATGGAAAAAATGCAATGTAAATGTGGCCATGTCAATCCGCCGGGGACGATATTATGTGAATCCTGCGGGCGTTCTTTGACAGAAGAAGAACAAAATAAGAAATTGGCGGACATGCGTTATGAAGGAACTGCCCGTCGATCTCAAACTTATAACAAATCGATTATAGACAAAGTCTGGAATTTCTTTTCGAGCGTTAAAGTCGGAGTCTCTATCATCGTAATCCTGCTGATTGCAGCAGCAATCGGGACGATACTGCCACAAGCTCAATATGTAAATGTTCCAGTCAGAAATGATGCCACCATTAAAGCATATTATGCAGATGTTTACGGTGAAATCGGTAAAATCTATCATTTCCTCGGTTTCCATGATTTATACAGTTCTGCCTGGTTCATCCTTTTAGTCGGGATGCTGGCTATTTCTCTTATTGTGGCCAGTCTGGACCGATTCGTGCCTTTATACCGTTCATTAAAAAACCAGCGTGTTTTGCGCCACAGCAGCTTTATGAACAAACAGCGCATTTACGCTGAAGGTCCTGCACCTGAGGATTCGATGCAAAAAGCGGAAGAAAAGCTGAAGAATTTGAAGTATAAGGTTACACTGGATAAGAATGGCCTTCTCGCTGAAAAAGGCCGCTTCTCACGATGGGGCCCTTACATCAATCACATAGGCCTCATCATTTTCCTGTTTGGTGTTATGCTGCGTATGATGCCTGGATTCTATGTGGACGAAACGCTTTGGATACGTGAAGGTGAAACGCGGGCTATTCCCGATACACCGGGGTACTTCCTAGAAAACAAAAACTTCACAATGGAAACCTACACAGGTGAAGGCGAAGATGCGAAATTCGAAGAAGCAATCGATCGTGTAGGATCCGTAGCCAAAAATTATCAGACGGACATCGTCCTCTATCAGACACCGGAAGAAAGTCTGCCGGGAGCTACTGACGAGATGGAAGAAGTTAAAGAGCATGCGATTCGGGTCAATCAGCCCTTAAAATTTGATGGCTACGCAGTTTACCAGATGGACTTCCGTCAAAACGAACTGAGAGCGATGACATTCGATCTGACGAATAAAGAAACTGAGGAATCACTTGGTTCGCTCACAATCGACCTTGTCAACCCTGAGAAATCCTATGATTTGGGCAATGACACACGTGTAGATCTGCTCGGCTATTATCCTGACTTTTCAGGATTTGAAAATGGTGAACCTCAAACAGAAACACCAATTCCGAATAACCCAGGTTTCCTTGTACGAATGTTTACACCTGAAACTCCCGACGGTGAAGTCAGCTTCATCGTCATTCAAAATACGATTGAACCTCTGGGAGAAAACCAGTATAAGTTAACATTCCAGAGTGCGGAAACCCGCGATGTTTCGGGACTGACCATTCGTAAAGACAGAACATTGCCGATTCTTGGTCTTGGCGGCCTGATCTTTATGATAGGTGTAGCGCAAGGCATGTACTTCAACCACCGCCGTTTCTGGATTCAAAAACAAGAGGACGGCGGACTGGTATTAGCAGGCCATACCAATAAAAACTGGTTTGGTTTAAAGAAAGATCTGGATCAGGTTTCCGCCTTCGCATCACTTCCTCCTTATATTGACCAGCAGGAAGAAATTGAGAAGCAGGAAAAGCTGAAGAAAGAGCAGAAACTGGAAGGTGATGAATTGTCATGACAATGGAGGAAATAAGTTCAAATTTATTGTACGTTGCTTTTGTAGCGTACTTGATTGCCACATTTGTTTTTGGTGGAGCAGTCAGAGGCAATAAGGAAGGATCATTTAAATCCGAAGGCCGCTGGGGGAAAATTGCTTTCATCATCACCTTAATCGGTTTCTTCTCACATCTCGGGTATTTTATAACCCGGTGGGCAGCAACCGGGCATGCACCACTCAGCAATATGTTTGAATTCACGACAGCTTTCGGAATGACATTAGTAGGTGGATTTATCGTCCTTTACCTGCTTTATAAAACACCGGTTCTTGGTATGATCGTACTTCCGGTTGCATTATTGATCATTGCATTCGCCAGTATGTTCCCAAGCGAAGTCAGTCCGCTGATTCCTGCTTTGCAGACAAACTGGCTGGCAATTCACGTCAGTACCGTCGTAATTGCAGAAGGAATACTTGCAATCAGTGCAGGAGCGGGACTGGTTTATCTTTTAAAAGTCGTTGATATGAACAAAAAGTCGAAACAGCGTTTCTGGCTTGAAGCTATTATGTATTCACTTGTTGTGGTGATGGGCTTTGTAATTGCCAGCAGCTATTTCTCACTGACGGGTTACGAGGCTGATTTCACTTACGTCAATAAGGATGGCAATGAGTCTTCCATAACGTATAACATGCCGCCGTTAGTCGGGATGAATGAATACACTTCGTTGACTGAAGGCGCTATGGAGCCGTTTTTCGAAACCCCGGCAATCATCAATGCCAGCAAAATTACGACAGTATTATGGTCGTTCTTCGTCGGAACAATTCTGTACTGGCTGATCCGGCTGCTTGCACGCAAACGCATTGCGGCAATCTTCAAGCCGTTCGTCAAAAACGTCAGCCTGCAGTTGATGGATGAAATCAATTACCGTGCTGTAATCATCGGTTTCCCATTGTTTACGTTAGGTGCATTGATCTTTGCGATGATCTGGGCGCAGATTGCCTGGTCACGTTTCTGGGGCTGGGATCCAAAAGAAGTATGGGCCCTCATCACCTGGTTGTTCTATGCTGCTTATCTTCACTTGCGTCTGGGTAAAGGATGGCAAGGGGAGAAATCCGCTTGGCTTGGTGTTGTCGGATTTGCGATCATCATGTTCAACCTGGTGGCCGTCAACCTGATTATTGCGGGTCTTCACTCTTACGCGTAACAGGTACGGAGCCATATGAATTTATAAAGGAATCAAATCAAAGCGGATGGAGAAAAAGCATTATTTTTCTCCATCCGCTTTTTCAATAAGATTTGACTGCTTATATAGAAACCCATTTTTATTTATTTTTGGAAATGTTATCGGTACAATGTAAGAATAGAAGAAAGTTGGAGGGATTACGATGTCTGAGGAAATTACAATTTTGGTTGTCGATGATGAGGAAAGGATCCGCAGGTTGTTGAAAATGTACCTTGAGCGCGAAGGGTACCTTGTCGAAGAAGCGGAAAATGGCGTTGAAGCCCTTGAAATGGCCACTGAAAAAGACTATCACTGCATCCTGCTGGATTTGATGATGCCTGAAAAAGGTGGGATTGAAGTAGCGACGGAACTGCGTGAAACTAAAATGACCCCAATTATCATGCTGACTGCGAAAGGCGAAGAAGCGAATCGGGTCGAAGGTTTTGAATCCGGAGCTGATGACTATATCGTCAAACCCTTCAGTCCAAGGGAAGTGGTGCTGCGGGTAAAAGCGATTCTTCGCCGCTCATCCGCCTATTCGCCATCCGCCAATTCAACTGTTTCCAAAGATCTAGTCGTGTTTCCGCATCTGACGATTGATCATGATGCTCACCGGGTCACAGCTGACGGTACCGAAGTGAACCTGACTCCTAAAGAATACGAGTTGCTTTATTTCCTTGCCAAAGCACCGGATAAAGTTTTTGACCGGGAGCATCTGCTCAAAGAAGTTTGGCATTACGATTTCTTCGGAGACCTTCGGACAGTTGATACACATGTAAAACGACTTCGCGAAAAATTGAACCGGGTCTCGGAATCTGCTGCCAAAATGATTGTGACAGTCTGGGGAGTAGGTTATAAATTCGAGGTCGGCAATGAATAGAATATGGAATAGTGTCGTCGGGAAGCTGTGGATTACCATCCTGCTTCTCGTTTCCTTTGTCCTTTTTATTGTTACTGTACTCCTTTTGGAATTTTTGGGAAATTATCACAGCCAAACGGTTGAAGAAACTTTGAATAAGGAAGCGGCTACAATTGCCCGTATTTTCAATGAACATGGCAATTTGGACATATCATTAAACATCATCGACGATATTCTGGGTCCTGAAACAAATGCTGTCATCGCCGAAGCACCATATGAAAGTTCTTATTTTTTGCATGACGGCATGAATGGCGATGAAATCCGTGAACGCATTCTGAATGAACCTGCGTTCCAGAAAGTTTTTGAAAGTGATGAAACCGTTATGAAGGAAATGCTTCTTCCTGCTTTGTCAGGAGAAGACAGAATGGAATCCTATATTGTTTTAGCAAGTCCGCTTCAGACAGGACAGGAACTGCATGGAACAGTGTTCATCTACCAGTCACTTGAAGTGATGGATCGTACGGCTGAGAGAACCACGAACATCGTTTTCCTGTCAGCTTTCATCGCATTATTGCTTACAACATTTTTTGCATTCTTCCTTTCTTCCCGCATTACTTCGCCACTGCGCAAAATGCGTGAAGGTGCATTTGAGCTGGCGAAAGGTAATTTTGATACCAGAGTCAAATCCACTTCCAAAGATGAAATCGGCCAATTGGCAACTGCATTCAATCAGATGGGCGGCCAATTAAAACATCATCTCGAAGTTATCAGTCAGGAAAAAGAACAATTATCCAGCATTTTGACATCAATGGCTGATGCTGTTATTACTTTCAATCAAGATAAAACTGTCCTGCTCAGCAATCCCCCTGCAGAAAAGCTGCATGAAAACTGGCTGTTGAAAAAAGCGATTCCTGAAGGAAAGCCTCTTCCGCTCGAACTGTATCATATGCTGGACCACGTTCTTCATTTTGAGGAAGAGCTGGAAGAAGAGCTTGAAATTGAAGGAGCTTATTACGCAGTTTCATTCAGCCCGCTATACAGCGGCGACTCGGTCCGTGGGGCTGTGGCTGTCCTGCATGATATGACAGAACAGCATAAACTGGAAAAACTGCGTGAAGACTTCATTTCCAATGTATCCCATGAATTGCGGACACCAATAGCCATGCTTCAGGGATATAGCGAAGCTCTGCTTGATGATGTCGGTGCAACGGAGGAAGAACGCCGGGAAATGACGAAAATCATTTATGAAGAATCTCAGCGGATGGGCCGGCTTGTAACAGATTTGCTGAATCTGGCCAGACTGGAATCCGGACACATGCGACTTTATAAAGAAGTCGTCCAGCTAAATAATGTCATCGAGCGCATGACCCTTAAATTCGCTCAGGCTGCGAAAGAAAATGGAATTGAATTGTCTTTTGATACGGATATTGATGATTGGACAGCTGCTGAAATTGATGAAGACAGAATTGAGCAAGTAATGACCAATCTTATCGACAATGCGCTGCGCCATACACCAGAAGGCGGAAGGGTTGTTGTGAAGGCGCAGCAACAGAATAATTTTGCAAAGATATCCGTCAATGACACAGGTTCGGGTATATCTGAAGAGGACAAAGCTTTTGTCTTTGAGCGTTTCTACAAAGCAGACAAAGCACGTACGCTCGGCAAAGGCGGAACCGGGCTTGGATTGGCGATTGCCAGCAATATCGTCAAGGCTCACGACGGTGTAATCGATGTGGAAAGTGAATTTGGTAAAGGAACTTCATTCTTTTTCCTGCTGCCATTGAAAAAAATGTAACTTAATTCGACATAAAACGACTAATTCTAAGAACGGGGGGAGTATATGAATGACTCCGTTTTCCACAGGCTTTATGACCAGTACCATCAGGATGTTTTCCAATTCCTGATTTATTTGGTTAAGAACCGCCATATTGCGGAAGATCTCATGCATGAAGTTTATATTCGGGTATTTCGGGCTTATGACCGTTTCGAAGGCAAAAGCACTGAGAAGACATGGCTTTTTTCCATCGCCAAAAATGTTGCTATCGATCATTTCCGAAAAGCTTCAGTGAGGCAAAAGCATTCGATGGAGCATTTCGACTGGGAAACGCAGCAGTTGACTTCTTCTGAGCGTTTGCCGGAAGAACTGTCTTTATTGAATGAAGATAAGCTCTCATTATATAAAGCGTTGGATACTTGCACAGGAGACCAGAAAATGGTCGTCATCATGCGCTTCTTCCAGGATTTGTCCATTGCCGAAACTGCTGAAATCCTTGATTGGTCAGAAGGAAAGGTCAAAACGACCCAGCACCGTGCAATCAAATCCCTGCGCCAAAAATTAACCGCAAAGGAAGGGGGATTGCAAAATGCCGAATAACAAATGGGATGAAGAAAACATCGAAAATTTGTTAAAGGATTTCCCCGCTATCAAAGACGAAAGACCAAAAGAAGAAGTTTTTAAACGGCTCCAAAAAACAGAAAGACCCCATAAAAAATCGAAGAACTGGGTGCCGCTTCTAGTTGCCGCTCTGGCATTTATCACGTTCGGTGTGCTGCTGGCGTCCATGCTCGGCCAAAGCAGCGATGAGAGTGCTTATGATATGAGCGGTTCGGAAGGCGAGGGTGCTGAAGAAAGTACAGCAGAAAGCGAAGACGCTAACTCATCTGCTACGGAAGATAGTGGAGGTGCAGAATCGGAGTCAGCGGCAACGGAATCTTCTGAAGAAGCGGATTCAGAAGAAGGTTCAGATTCTTTCAATGCTATGGAATCCGCCGCAGGTCCACCTGAAATTACTCTTAATGAAGAGCAATTGGAAGGCATTTCCTTGTTCACTGTGGGCTTGACTGAAAACGCTATTGTTATCCCAGTGTCATTTGTGATATGGGAGGACCGGTTGGTGGAAGATTTTGGAACCGCTGATGTGGATGCAGTTGAACTCTATAATCGATATGCAGCCGAACTTGATGAAGAAGCATTGGGGTTTGATGAATATCACCCATACAGCGGAACAATTGATGCGACTGCAGAAGGGGTTCAACATGAATTGCCCGCTGCTCATGAATACGACATGGCTTCCGCCGCGATGAATGTTTATTTCAATTCATTGGCAGCTACGTTTTCCGATGCCTCTGAAATTTCAATCGTCGACGAATCCGGAAATGCTGCGAATTTTGATCAGGTAGGACAGGTTCAAGCGATTCAGCCTGGCATCACAAATATCTCCTACTATTCGTATAGTACCGCAAATACAGAACGCTATCTTGTACCTGGTTATGATATGCCGCATGAAAATGTTTCAGCAGCTTTGGAAGCCATGAAATCCTCACCGAACGATCTATATGAATCTGTCGTGCCCCAGGATTTGGAGTATTCCGTTTCTGAAAACGACAGAACAGTTACGGTGGAGTTTACTGAACCGGTGGATTTCAATTCTTATGAGTATAGAGAAGCAGTATTCTTGATAGAAGGAATGGTTCTGACCGCGGACTCTTTCGGCAAGGAATTGATGATTGCCAATACCGTGGATACAAACTGGAACAAGTATGATTTCACGAAACCATTACCGGTTCCTGCAGGGATAAACATTAAGGAGTATAATTATTAATAGACGAGGCGCATTGTAAGCAAAGCTGTTTACAATGCGCCTTTTTTCAATTATCATTAATTTGTAATCCAATAAAATATCGATTCATCTTCGGGGCAGGGTGCAATTCCCTACCGGCGGTAATTGAACGATTGTTCATAAGCCCGCGAGCCGTAAAACGCATGATTTGGTGAGATTCCAAAGCCGACAGTATAGTCTGGATGGGAGAAGGTGAAGGTGCGGACGTGTGTCGTTTACTGTAAACGGAACGCTGTTTTAAGTGTGCCTTTTCTCCCTTAAGTGGTTTTCGGCTTAAGGGATTTGCTATGTAACAACACGATCCAAGCCTTTCTTCTGGTGAATCACGACAAGGAGAGAGGAATAATGAAGAACAAAAAATTACAGTCGATGATTGTAATCGGGATGCTGAGCAGTATTTCATTTATCTTGATGCTGTTTAATTTCCCTTTGCCAGCATTGCCGGCATTTTTGAAAGTGGATTTTAGTGATGTGCCAGCTTTGATAGCGGCTATTACAATGGGGCCGGTAGCCGGTATACTGGTAGCGTTCTTTAAGAACGTGCTGGATTGGTTATTCCAAGGAAGCCCGACAGGCGTCCCAGTAGGACATCTGGCGAACTTTGCGACAAGCATCTTATTTTTCATGCCTGTCTATTACATCTATAACAAGATTTCGACTAAAAAAGGCATGATTTTTGGATTGGCCGCCGGAACACTTTCAATGGCAATCGGTATGAGCATTCTCAACTACCTGGTATTTCTGCCAATGTACACGTATTTCCTGAATATGCCCGCTGAAACCGGCAATGCACTGTTCGGAACGATCGTTTTGGGTATTCTGCCGTTCAATTTGATTAAAGGCATTTTACTGACGCTGGTGGTTCTGCTGATGTTCAGCAGCATGCACAGGTGGATTGAGAAGCAGCGCCTTTTCTATCAAGCCTGAAATAAATAACGACATATTAATAGATGAAATAAGAAAATCCCCTGAGAAAAATTTTCTCAGGGGATTTTCTGTACAATCAATAATCAGTCTTCATATTTTAATGGATCGCCTTCAAAAGGAGCGTCCGCCACTTTGATGGAATCTGTTGGACAGCCTTCAAATGCATCTTCCATATCCTCTTCCAATTCGTCTGGAACTTCAGTGTTCCCCATGTTATCATCTAGGATAACAAACGCAATTCCTTCATCATCATAGTCATAAATGTCGGGTGCTGCAGCTCCACAAGCGCCACAAGCGATACAAGTATCTTTATCGACAATGGTATACTTAGCCATAATCTTATTCCTCTCCTTTATCTCCGAACAAGTTCAGTTATACTATCGTTTTCATTCTAAAGGTGTTTGAGTAGTTTTTCAACCAAAAACCGCTAGGGGGCGCAGTCTTGTTATTTGAAGATATTCTTATCACGATTTTAAAAGCGGTGGATGGCGAGCGGACGATTTCCTCACCCTATCATTTGATAAAAGGGAAAAAATCCGGACAGACAATTCAGGACATCGGCTATTATAAACTTCATCCATATTTCGGGGTTATGCCGAAATTAGAAAAAAAGGTCTATGATAAAGCCGTCCGAAAATTATTTGAACAAGGGTTCATCATAACAGATGGACAGGTTGTGAGAATGACGGAAGCATCCATGGCACTGCAGACGCCGGTTCCTTTGCTTAATGGATGGAAGTATCGCGGAAAAGAACAATTGTTTATGGCGCGGCTTTCCTTGATTGTCCAGTCACTTTCACAAATTCATCAGAATCAGCGAGCTTTCGATCCGGTAGTGATTGCGGAAGACATACAGCAATGGGTGAAAAAATATTTACATAAAATTAATTACCGTGATGCTGCAAGTTGTCGGAACTTCAAAACAGAGTTGGCAGTCAGCCTGTCGAAGGTTGATGTGGATGCTGCCGGTAAAAGAATTGTTGTCCAAAGACTTTCAGGATTTAAAATCGGAGGTTTGACCTGGGAACAAATAGCAGCCGCAGAAAGATTGGAAGTCATTGATGTCCAATTGCAAGCGATTGAAACATTGCATGCGTGGATGGATGTTCTGGAAACCCGACAGTTTCCTATGATGAGTGAACTGTTGGAGGGTGTCATCCAACAATCTTCTTTGACGGAAACTGCAAGAAGGACCGAATATTATTTCAGAAATGGCCAAAGCCTTGAAGAAATTGCCGCTTTGAGAGGGTTGAAGACGAGTACGATTGAAGACCATTTTGTAGAGCTGGCAATGAATGACCCGGGGTTCGATATTCTTGCTTTTATGGATGGAAGTCTCTACAGCAAGATAATTGCAGTCAGCCATTCCCGGAATACCAAAAGGCTGAGGGATATTAAAGAAGCCATACCGGAGGCAGGTTACTTCCAAATTCGGCTTGCGTTAGCGAAAAAGGGGGAAACGTTATGAATCTGGAAAAAACATTATTTGATACGTACGGATTTACGTCTTTCCGTCCTGGACAAAAGGAAGTGATTGAAAAAATCCTTGGGGGCCAAGACGTAATCGCCTTATTGCCGACAGGGATGGGCAAATCGATGTGCTACCAGCTTCCTGCTCATCTGATGGAAGGAAGTGTACTGGTTGTTTCGCCGCTCTTATCGCTGATGCAGGATCAAGTAGCTCAATTGAAAAAGATGGGGGAAAAATCAGTGGCTGCTATCAATTCTTTCCTTGATCCTGCTGAGCGCTCAAACATTCTGCACAACTTGAATACTTACCGTTTTATTTTTATTTCTCCTGAAATGCTGGTACAGCCCTATATCAAAAATAAATTGATGGGACTGAACATTTCATTGCTTGTTGCTGATGAAGCTCATTGCATTTCACAATGGGGCTTTGATTTTCGTCCGGATTATCTTAGGATAGCAGAAATTATGCCAGCTCTCGGCTATCCGCGGGTTCTGGCGCTGACCGCCACTGCCACTGCTAAAGTAACGGAGGAAATCAAACAGTATCTGAAGCTTTCAGAACCATTTATCTATACACACCCGATGGACCGAAAAAATATTGCTTATGATATAAAGAAATTTGAAAACGGCAAGGAGAAATTGGAGTGGCTAACCACTTTTGTGGCAGCCAATAAAGGACCGGGTATCATATACGCCGGTACACGGAAAAAATCCCAGGAATTATCCAACCTTCTCAGCCTATCCGGAATCCGTACGGCGTTCTATCATGGGGGCATGGAACATCAGGACAGGATTTTTGTCCAGCAGCAATTTCAGAATGGTGAATTGGAATGGGTTTGTTCAACCAATGCTTTTGGAATGGGCGTACATATCCCGGATATTGGCCATGTAATCCATTTTCAGGTGCCGACTTCCATAGAAGGCTATGTTCAGGAAGTTGGGCGAGCAGGCAGGAATGGTGATCCGGCTCTGGCAACCTTATTGTACGCTGCGGGAGACGAGGATCTTCTTGAAAACCTTGTCCTGGATGATTTGCCAACGAACCATGAAATAAGGGAAATTTACCAGAATGAAGGTGACCCGGCACAATTGGTCGATCAGGGGATTGTAAGAGAAACTTCTTTGAGAGTGATTTCCTATTGGAAGAATCATTTAAGTGAGCAAGACACCATTATTCAAATCGCACAACAAAAAAATGAAAAAATAAAACAGTCTGCTAAAATCAGGAAATTGATCAATTTGGAAAGCTGTGTTAGAGAATATGTGCTGGAATGCTTTGATCAGCAATTGCATATCAAGCCGGAAAACTGCTGCATCAATGATCATCTGAATTTTGCTGACTTTCTTACCCACCGGAAAATTGAGGATTTTCAAGTATTGGATACATGGGAAAGTCGCTTGAATGCAATCTTACCTTGTTAATAATGTATTATTATGGCATTTACAAATGGGACTTTTTTCGTCATAATGAAGTTATCAGATAAGATAGGGGTAATTAATGAATGGACAAAAAAAATTATCGTGAATCCTTGGAAAAAGATCGCCAGGAAATCATTACGGATAGCAATTCCACCCTGTCAAGGAGAGCGCATCGACAAACAGGCAGTCAGAAGACCCAAAAACGGAAAAATCTCTTATTGCCTGCATTGTTCTTCATTTTCATCCTGATTCCGGTAACAATCCTGATATATGTGGCTTTTGTTTATGAGCCGAATGACACCTTGATCGGAGCGGAAAATGAAAACGAAGTAAGTTTTGAAAACACGGCATCACCTGAAGAAAACTCAGTTCTCGTTCCGGAAGAAACAGAGGAAGATGTGGCCGAGGAAACGGAAGAAGCCGCTGACGAAAAATCCGAGGAAACTGATGCGGCAGCTGAAGAGAAAAAGGATGACACAGTAAAAGAAGATACGCCTGAAGAAACAGAAGAACCGGCTGAAAGTGAAACGCCTGCAGAACAGGAAACGCCTGCAGCGGAAACACCAAGTACACCTGAACCGGAAGAACCTGCGGGCAGTGATGCTGTTGGAGCGAAAACGGTCATTGTAAAAGACAACGAAACTTTGTACCGGATCGCGGTGAATAATTATGGAGCTTCAGGAGCTGGAGCTGCTGTAGAAAAAATCAAACAAGCTAATGGTTTGAGTTCGAATGAAATTTATGCAGGACAGAAGTTAATCCTTCCATAATAGAGGGTACTCTTATATTGAGTAAAAACTTAAATCATATCATGAGACAGGAGTGGGCAAATGTTCGTAAAAAGTGCAATGATCAAAAAAGAAAAATGCTATACTGTTAAACCGGAGGATTCAGTGCAGATTGGCCTGGATTTGCTGGAGAAATTTTCGGTCGATGCCTTGCCGGTAGTGGAAGGCAATAAATTCAAAGGCATCTTCACCTGGTACCATGCCTATAAGGCTTTCTTCAATGCAGGACAAAGCAAGGAAGAGTACATAAGTTCAACAAAAGTTAAAGATGTTTTGGTGAATGAAGATGTTTTCCTTAGCCTGGATGATGTCTATGAAAAAGCTTTAGTGGAGCTAAGTGATTTCCCGATCATAGCTGTTGTGGAAGAAGGGGAATTCCTTGGGATCGTTACTCGCTTTGACCTGGTTAACCAGCTGCAAAGCGCATTCGGTATGAAGAAATCCGGTTACCGCATCACATTTACGTCTGTTGAATCCGAAGGCCGCATCGGTCGTCTTGGTGAGCTGATCGAAAAATTCAAAGAATCGGTCATTTCACTTGTGACTTTTGATGAAACCGATAAAGTCGTACGGCGAATCGTCTTGAAAATCCGCAAAAAAGACAATGTTGATAAATTCGTAAAAGAACTTGAAAAATCCGGATTCCGTGTACTGGATATTTCAGAAGATTAATAGGAAAATAAAAGGGGCTTAAGCAGAACTTGCTTATGCCCCTTTATTGATTGGAGGAGTGGTGCATTTGAAATATCTTTTCCGTGCAGGGCTTGCAGCTGCCGCACTGCTCTTATACATGTACAGAAACGCGAATAAGATTCATAAGAAAAGACATATTATCAAACTGGAAACCCGTCATGGGTTCCGTCCTTTTCGTCTGCTTTTTGTCGCAGACATCCACCGGAAGAAGCTGCCGGAAAACTTCATCACGAATCCTTTGGATGCTGTCGTGATTGGAGGGGATTTTACGGAACGCGGTGTGCCTATGAAGAGGACTGCCGATAATTTGCGGATTTTAACTGAAGCCGCACCGGTGTTTTTTATTTGGGGCAATAACGATGAAGAGGTTGGAGAGCGCAATCTGCGGAAACTACTGGGCCATTTTCAGGTGACTATTTTGGATAATGAATCAGTGGAATTATTCAACAATCCGCACCTGAAATTAGTGGGGGTTGATTTTTTCAGCGACAGGGAAGAAAAGCTGAAAAAAGCTTTCTCAAAAGTTGAACGTGATGATACCGTCCTTTTTGCATCCCATACGCCGGCTGTTTTTAAATACCTGCAATCAGCAGAAGGCCCCGGGTTCATGATGGCCGGGCATACACACGGAGGTCAGATCAGAATAGGGAGAATCGGACTTTATAAAAAAGGCTCCCTTCGAAAGTTTGGCAGACGCTATCAACTCGTTACTAACGGCTATGGGACTACATCGCTTCCGTTGCGGCTTGGAGCTGAAGCGCAGTATCACATTTTGGAATTCATACCTTTAGAAGGCAATGGCTTTCAGCGAGTGGCGAAGAATACGTAAATCTTCTATGCTTATAAGAGGAGTAAAGTAATGCAACAGGCAGGAGTTGGCTTAAATGGAGAATACAGATGTTGTAATCATTGGCGGAGGCCCTTGCGGACTGTCAGCCGCAATTGAATTGAAAAAAGCGGGACTGCAGACAATTGTCATCGAAAAAGGCAATGTCGTAAATGCAATTTATCAGTATCCGACCCATCAGACCTTTTTCAGTTCCAGTGAACGGCTCTCAATAGGCGGCATCCCATTCATAACAGAAGAGAGAAAACCGAGAAGAAATCAGGCCCTTGTATACTACCGAAATGTCGTAACTATGGCGGGATTGGATGTGCGAGCATATGAAACGGCCCTTTCGGTGGAAAAAGATGGGGATTTTATTGTCACTACATCCAAAGGCATCTATCGGTCAAAATATCTTGTTGCCGCAACAGGTTATTACGATCAGCCCAACACACTTGATGTCGAAGGTGCAGAACTGCCTAAAGTGATGCATTATTTCAAGGAAGGGCATCCTTATTTCAATCAGGATGTTTTAGTGATCGGCGGTAAAAATTCAGCGGTTGACGCAGCTTTGGAATTACATAAAGCGGGCAGCCGCGTGACAGTTTCCTACCATGGCACCAGTTATTCCAAAAGCATCAAACCTTGGATTCTTCCCGAATTCGACGGTTTGGTGCGTAAAGGCGAAATCAGTATGCTGTTTGATTCGATGGTAGACCGGATTACGGCGGATTCTGTAGAACTGACCGCAGATGACAGAAAAGTATTCATCAGAAATGATTTTGTCTTTGCAATGATCGGATATCATCCGGATCATGAATTTTTAAAAAGCCTGGGCATTGTAATCGATGAAGCGACCGGCAGACCTGAATTTGATGAAGATTCCATGGAAACAGGAGTCGACGGTCTGTTCATTGCCGGAGTTATAGCTGCCGGAAATAATGCCAATGAAATATTTATTGAAAATGGCCGTTTCCATGGTGAACAGATTGCCGCAGCAATTTGCAGCAGAGAAGGACTGAAATAGGTTTCAGGATGAAAATTACAAATTATTAATAAGCATGCAGCAAGAGCATCGGAAGGAGATTCGGTCATGAAGAAAAAAGTATCGCTGATCACGACGGGAGGCACAATCGCATCCCGCGAAATTTCAAAGGGTTTATTGAAATCCGGAGCTATCTCCGGTCAGGAACTGGCAGAGTTATGCCAGTTGCCATTAGATATAGAAGTGAAAGTAATCGATATATTTCAATTGCCAAGTATGCATATTGGCTTCGAACAAATGCTTAAAATCCAAGAAGCGGTCGAAAAGGAATTTCAGGATGATTCCGTCAGTGGTGTAGTGGTTACCCATGGTACAGACACGCTTGAAGAAACCGCTTTTTTTCTGGATCTTACTATCGACGACAGTCGTCCGGTTGTAGTGACGGGTTCGCAGCGGGCACCGGAGGAAGTCGGGACAGATGTTTATTCGAATTTGCGTAACTCAATAAATGCAGCAGTGGACAAAACACTTCATGATGTGGGGACAGTAGTGGTTTTCAACGAACGGATCTATTCAGCAAAATACGTGAAAAAAGTGCATTCGAGCAATCTGCAGGGATTCGATTCGTTCGGACATGGTTATTTGGGCATCATCGATAATGATAAAGTCAGAGTTTACCAAAAGCCTATTTATCGCGAAATACATAATGTGATCGACAGTATTCCACGTGTGGATATAGTGAAATGCCATTCGGGCCAGGATGGCTACATCGTCGATATGCTTGTCAAAGGCGGATCGAAAGGCATTGTTTTGGAAGCTGCAGGGCGAGGGCAGGTTTCACCATTTATGGTGGAATCGATCAGCCAAGCTGTAGAGCAAGGCGTATATGTTGTCCTTACTACAAGTGCCGAGGAAGGCAATGTCTATCCCTCTTACGGCTATCCTGGCAGTGCCCATGATCTGCTTTCAAAAGGCGTATTTTTAGGAAGTGATTATGACAGTAAAAAAGCCCGTATTAAATTGGCGGTGGCATTATCGTCTGCAGGCAAAATTGATAATCAGACATTTTCCATATAATTGGTTAAATTTCAGCTGGCGGCTAAAAATTCATAATATATCGTGATATACTGAAAGTACTATGAGCAAAGGAGCATCACGATGATAATATTACTTACTGTAGCGATAGCTCCTAGCCTGGCATTATTCAGTTATTTCTATTTGCGGGATCAATTTTCACAGGAGCCTTCCAAACTGCTGTTTCAAAGTTTCATCTATGGAGCAGTTCTGACGTTTCCGATTCTGTTTTTACAATATGTCTTTAAAGAAGAACAGGTATTCAGCAATATACTGGCGACCAATATTCTGTTCCCCAGTATTATAGAAGAATTTTTCAAATGGCTTGTTATACTGATTGCTATTTTCAGGCATGTGGATTTTGAAGATCCTTATGATGGAATCCTCTATGGAGCAAGTGTTTCACTGGGATTTGCGACAGTTGAAAATATCCTCTATCTATTGGAATTCG
This sequence comes from Planomicrobium sp. MB-3u-38, assembly GCF_002836425.1. NCBI lineage: Bacteria > Bacillati > Bacillota > Bacilli > Caryophanales > Caryophanaceae > Planomicrobium > Planomicrobium sp. MB-3u-38. The sequence continues at coordinate 233,997 of NZ_PJBO01000060.1, forward strand.
GGACTGATATCGCTTTTATCAGAGCTTTGCTTCCCGTTTCAAGCCATGCGCTGTTTGGCGTCGTCATGGGATATTATTATGGGAAAGCCAAATTTTCACACGATGGAGTTCAGCATAAATGGTTGTTCCTGGCATTGTTCATACCGTTTGTGCTGCATCTTTTATACAATGCAAGCCTCTGGTCCAATAATAACCTTCTGGCAGGCGCTGCACCGTTTATGCTGTTCCTGTGGTGGTTCGGCCTTAGAAAAGTGAAGCAGGCCCATTTATTGTCCTTATCACATTACCACCAGCAAAATTCCAAAATGCCATGAATTAATTATCATAACTATTCAGCCCGGGGTCTTCGGGCTTTTTTCTATGCATTTTACTAGTTATGCCTTTTAAAGCAGAGCGGGCACTTCCGCTTTTCTTGTGTCCAGACTCCAGCGGCCCAGCTCTTCGGGTCATAAGCCAGCCCAGTGTCTAGTCTCCAACGGCCAACTCCTCGGACTTAAGCTGTTCTTCCTGTGCGGCAAAATGCGCCGCTTCGGAAGTTCATCTTAAGCCTGTCGGAGCTGAGCGGCCGTTTCCGCTTTTCGAATCTGCGTGGCTAATCGCCACTTCGCTGTTCTGTCTTATGCCTTTCAGAGCTTAGCGGGCGCTGTCGCTTTTCTTGTGTCCAGACTCCAGCGACCAGATTCTCGGATCATAAGCCACTCTGGCTGTGCGGCTGAAAACACGCCGCTTCGCCAGATCGTCTTATGCCTTTCGAATCTACATGGTCGCTTCCGCTTTTCTTGTGTTAAAATAACTTGAATACATACGATGAGGTGACTTTTTTGACGAAATCAATCCAAATAGCGCTCGATGGTCCTGCTGCTGCAGGCAAGAGCACAATCGCAAAAATCGTAGCTGAGAAATTAGGCTATATTTATATCGATACAGGCGCAATGTACCGTGCTATTACATTAAAGGCTATACGGGAAGGCATCAATTTAGAGAGCGGTGAAGAGGCTGGGCGCCTGCTTGCAGATACACGGATAGACCTGCAGCCTTCACAAGATGGGCAATTGGTCTTTTTAGATGGAAAAAACGTGACAGAAGACATCCGTTCACAAAATGTGACGAATTCCGTCTCTATGATGGCAGCACATGAATCCGTACGAAAACAGATGGTGAAGCTGCAGCAGATATTGGCTTCCGGCAGAGGCGTGGTTATGGATGGACGTGATATCGGCACCCAGGTCCTGCCGAATGCTGAGCTGAAAGTTTTCATGTCTGCTACTGTTGAAGAACGCGCGCGGCGCCGTTTTGAAGAGAACAAAAAAAGAGGAATCGATACGCCGCTGGATGATCTGCAAAAAGAGATTGCTGCGCGAGATAAAATGGACAGCGAGAGGGAAGTATCCCCACTGCGTCAGGCACAGGATGCGCTTTATCTCGATACAACGAATTTATCTATTGTCGACGCCGCATCCGAAATTCTAAAATTAGCGGAAGAAAGGTTGGACTGACGTGAATTTATATACATTCGGCAAAGCTTTGGTCAAAACGGCATTAACCCCGCTTTATCGGTTTGAAGTGACAGGAACAGAGAAATTCCCGGATCAGGGTGGGATTTTATTGTGTTCCAATCATATACATGCACTGGACCCGCCGGTAGTCGGAATGACTTCGCCGCGCACCGTCCACTTCATGGCAAAAGAAGAACTGTTCAAAGTGCCGGTGCTCGGACGTATCCTTCCCCAAGTCAATGCATTCCCAGTGAAACGTGGGATGAGTGACAGGGAAGCTCTGCGCAGTGCTTTGAGGATTTTGAAAAACGGGGACGTTGTAGGACTATTCCCTGAAGGTACACGATCTACTGACGGCGTTTTGAAAAAAGGGTTGAGCGGAGCCGGGTTTTTCGCTTTGAGAGGGGATGCTGATGTCATGCCATGTGCTATCATTGGTCCCTATAAGCCGTTCCGAAAAGTGAAAGTCGTCTACGGAGAGCCTGTTCTGATGGCTCCTTACCGTGAACGGAAAGCGTCAGCGGAAGAAGTAACGTCGGTCATCATGGAGAGCATCCAAAAACTTCTGGACGAAAACTCGGAAAAATAAGGGATAATTTTTGTTTTTATTAGAGAATTCGAATAAAATAGAAGTTGGATAGTTTGTGAAGGAGGGCTACTTATGTCTGAGGAAATGAACATGATGGAAAACAATGGGTTCCAAACTGGAGATCACGTTAAAGGTACAGTTGCTAAAATCGAAGAGAAAGCAGTAACAGTTACAATCGAAGGTGCTCCTTTTGATGGGGTTATTCCAATCAGTGAGTTATCGAGCCTCCATATTGAAAAAGCATCAGATTCCGTTCAAGTGGGAGATATTCTTGATCTGGTGATTACAAAAGTGGAAGACGAGAACTTTGTTTTATCCAAACGAAAAGTGGATGCCGAACAAGCATGGGATAAATTAGAAGAAAAATTCAATTCGGGTGAAATCATCGAAGCGGAAGTTAAAGATGTGGTCAAAGGCGGACTGGTTGTTGACCTTGGCGTCCGCGGATTTGTGCCTGCTTCCCTTGTCGAAGATTATTTTGTGGAATCATTCGAAGATTATAAAGGCAGAGTCATGACTTTTAAAATAGTTGAGATGGAAAAAGAAAATAATCGTCTGATACTTTCTCACCGCGCAGTGGTCGAGAAAGAGAAAGAATCGCACAAAGTGGAAGTGATGGAAAATATCCATCCAGGCGATGTGATTGAAGGTAAAGTGCAGCGTATTGCATCTTTCGGTGCATTTGTTGATATCGGAGGAGTGGATGGCCTTGTCCACATTTCCCAGCTTTCCCATGAACATATCGACCAGGTATCTGATGCGGTGACAGAAGGACAGGAAGTGAAAGTGAAAGTACTTTCAGTTGATCGTGACGCTGAACGGATTTCGCTTTCCATCAAAGATACACTGCCTGGACCATGGGATTCCATTGAAGAGAAAGCGCCAAAAGGTTCAGTTCACACCGGAAAAGTTAAACGCCTTGTAAGCTATGGGGCATTTGTTGAAGTGTTGCCGGGTGTTGAAGGTCTCGTGCACATCTCACAGATTGCCCATAAACACATTGCGACACCTAACGAAGTGATCAGTGAAGGTGACGAAGTTCAAGTGAAAGTCCTTGATGTCAATAAAGAAGATAAACGCCTGTCATTAAGCATCAAGGAACTTCAGGAAAAAGAAGGCGAACAGGATTTCTCTGATTATGATATGCCTGAAGAATCCAGCGGCTTCTCCATCAGTGATGTCATCGGCGATAAATTGAAAGGGTTCAAATCCGAGTAAATGTCGAGGGCTCAACGCAAGATGGATCATATCAATTATGCTTTGACTACTGGCCAAGGAGCGGGGACAATGTTTGAAGACATTCGTTTTGTCCATCAGGCATTACCCGGTCTTGGAGTAGATGATATCGATTTGCGTCCAAAAACAGGTGATTTGAATTTAAAATCACCTGTTTTTATTAATGCTATGACAGGCGGCGGCGGAGATCATACAGAAAAACTCAATGGTATGCTCGCCAGAGTGGCGAAGGAAACAGGAATGGCTATGGCAGTCGGATCCCAAATGTCAGCAATAAAGGACCGTTCCGAAAGGCCGTCATTCAAAGTCGTTCGAAAAGAGAATCCGGACGGCATCATATTTTCGAATCTCGGCAGTGAAGCTACCTTTGACCAAGCTATGGAGGCTATAGAAATCATTGAAGCGGACGCTCTCCAGATTCACTTGAATGTGGTGCAGGAGCTGACGATGCCTGAAGGTGACCGTGATTTTAAAGGTGCGCTTGAAAGAATTCATCGTATTTCAGAATCTCTTCCAGTGCCGGTCATTGTTAAAGAAACGGGATTTGGAATTTCATATGAAACGGCTCTGAAGTTGGCCGGCACCAAGGTAGCTGCCATCGATGCAAGCGGATACGGCGGAACGAATTTCGCGAAAATCGAAAACGAGCGCCGCGCGAAAAAGCTGGATTATTTTCAGGACTGGGGCATTCCGACAGCCGCGGCTATTATCGAAGTCAAAAAAGCTTTCAATGGCACCGTTTTGGCTTCAGGCGGAATTAAAAATGCCCAGGATATCATTAAGGCATTTGTGCTAGGAGCGGATGCAGCGGGTCTGGCGGGCTCTTTTTTAAAGACTGCGATCGATGAAGGTGAATCAAAACTGATCGAGAGCGTCTTCGAGCTGCATGAAGATCTGGCGATGATGATGACGGCACTCGGTGCTGGTGATATCCGTGATCTTCAGCGATGTCCGATTGTCATTTCCGGTAATTTGGGCAATTATCTGATTGCGAGGGGCTTTGATCCGGCTGTTTTTGCAAATCCTGCGAAAAACTGAATATTGCACCATTGGAGGGGGATGGACATTTACACGATGCCGTCCTCTTTTTCGTGTATAATAGGTATATTAGAAGTGGAAGGATGAAATTATTATGTCAAAACCGGTAGTAGCAATAGTCGGCCGGCCGAACGTAGGTAAGTCTACGATTTTTAATCGTATAGTAGGAGAACGCGTTTCCATCGTGGAAGATATTCCAGGAGTGACGCGTGACCGTATTTACAGTTCTGCAGATTGGCTGACACATGAATTCAATATAATCGATACAGGCGGGATCGACCTTCGGGACGAACCGTTTCTTGAACAAATTCGGCAGCAGGCAGAGATTGCCATGGACGAAGCCGATGTAATCATTTTTCTGGTCAACGGCAGGGATGGCGTTACCGTCCAGGATGAGCAAGTTGCTAAAATCCTGTTCCGTGCGAAAAAGCCTGTCATTTTGGCAGTCAATAAAATCGATAATCCTGATATGAAATCGATGATTTATGATTTTTATACACTTGGCATGGGTGAGCCTTTTGCAATCTCTGGCTCTCACGGACTTGGTCTTGGTGATCTCTTGGATGAAGTCGCTAAAAATTTCCCTAAGGAAGACGAAGAGGATTATCCTGAGGACGTTATCAAGTTCTCATTGATCGGACGTCCGAATGTGGGCAAATCATCTTTGGTCAATTCATTTCTTGGGGAAGAACGAGTAATTGTAAGCGAAGTGGCCGGCACAACCAGGGACGCAGTTGATACCCAATATGAATATGAAGGTCAACCGTATGTCATCATTGATACAGCCGGAATGCGCAAAAAAGGGAAAGTCTATGAAACCACTGAAAAATACAGTGTGCTGCGTGCGTTGCGTGCCATTGAACGGTCAGATGTTGTTCTTGTGGTCCTGAATGCTGAAGAAGGAATACAGGAACAGGACAAGAAAATTGCGGGATATGCCCATGAAGCTGGCAAAGCGGTAATAATCGTCGTCAATAAATGGGATGCTATTGAAAAAGATGAAAAAACGATGAATGTAATGACGCGCAAAATTCGCGAACATTTCCTTTTCCTGGATTATGCCCCGATCATGTTCGTTTCAGCTATCAGCGGCAAACGGGTGCACAGCATTCTTGAAACCATCAATAAAGTGAATGAAAACCATTCACGCCGCATACAGTCGAGCATTCTGAATGAAGTCATCGCCGATGCTGTGGCGATGAACCCGGCACCATCGGATAAAGGACAGCGACTGCGCTTATATTACGTGACGCAAGTGGCAGTTCAGCCGCCTACTTTCGTGGTATTTGTCAATGAACCGGAATTGATGCATTTCAGTTATATAAGATTTCTGCAGAACAGGATACGGGAAAGTTTCGATTTTGAAGGCACACCCCTCCGTCTTATTACCCGTGCCCGCACTTAATAGGATAAAGGTGGTAGTTTGATTATGGAAAAAATTTCTGTATATGGGGCCGGGAGCTGGGGAACAGCTCTAAGCTACGTTCTTGCTCAAAATGGCCATGACATCTTGCTTTGGTCTCATCGTGCTGAACAGGCAGAAGAAATAAACAGGCACAGTAATGAAAGATATTTAAAAGGCATCAAGCTTCCTGACAGTCTTAAAGCGACCAGCAACATCGAAGAGGCTGTGAAGCATGCAGATGTTCATGTTCTGGCGGTTCCGACAAAAGCGATGCGTGAAGTGTCAGCGGACATCGCTGGATACATTGAAAAACCATCACTTTTTGTCCATGTTTCCAAAGGCATCGAACCGGATAGCCTGAAACGTGTCAGTGAGCTGATCCGTGAAGAAATTCCGGAAAAATGGATTGAGGATCTTATTGTGCTGTCGGGACCGAGCCATGCTGAAGAAGTGGTGCTCGAGCATCCGACCACAGTGACTGCGGCATGTGAAAACACTCATTCCGCCGAACGGGTTCAGGATATGTTCATGAACCAGTATTTCCGTGTCTATACGAATACGGATGTGATAGGTGTGGAAATCGGCGGCGCGTTGAAGAATATCATCGCGTTAGCGGTAGGGATTACCGATGGCCTCGGCCTCGGTGACAATGCAAAAGCGGCCATCATGACGCGTGGACTGGCAGAAATAGCCCGTCTGGGCGTGAAAATGGGCGCGACCCCGTTGACGTTCTCGGGGTTGACCGGTGTCGGTGATTTGATTGTCACCTGTACAAGCCAGCACTCAAGAAACTGGCGCGCTGGCAATATGCTTGGAAAAGGCAAATCACTTGATGAAGTGCTGGAGGAAATGGGCATGGTAGTCGAAGGGATACGTACAACAAAAGCTGCGCATCAAATGGCGAAAGCTTTTGAAGTGCCTATGCCGATTACAGAGGCCCTTTACAGCGTCCTGTTCGAAAATGTGCCAATTGATGAAGCGGTCGGGCATTTGATGGGCAGAATGAAGAAAAATGAAATGGAAGACCTGATCGACTTGCTTTAAGCTGGGTATTGAAGCGGCGCAAATGTGCTGCTTCTTTTTTTTGGCATGGATTGGTACGGTTCGATCAGAAGCTGGAAATTGTACTGTCACTGTCAAATTCTCCAGGGGCAACAAGGACCGTAATATGCTATACTATGGTCTGAAACCGAACGAGAGGCGGCTGTTTTATGAGTTCTTTGGATAAAATGTGGGTATCATTTGCCGGGATTGCTTTTTTGATTATCTCAATGGGAATGATTTACTTAAGCAGATACAAATTAAACAATGGCATCATTAAATTTATTTTTGCCCTGGTTGCATATATTCTGCTGATACTTGGATTCTTCATCATGGTTTTCACGGTCTTCAGCGGACCAACTGGCGGCGCATGAGGTGAAAAATATGAAAAAGACAATACTTTTTCTGCTCTTTATTTCCACTGCATTACTCTTGAGTGCTTGCATGTTCCCGGAAAGTGAACGTGCGGAAAATCAGATCCCTTACGAAGACCAATTGATTTCAGTGCAAAATGCTGTGAATCAGTATCGTAACACTAGCGGAGGTTTACTGCCGATCAAGACGAGGGATATGGATGTAGATCAATTCATCAAGTATCCGGTCGATTTCAGTAAAATAGTGCCAGATTATATGGCGGAGATTCCTACCAATGCGTTTGAAACAGGAGGCATTTTTCAATATGTATTGATGGATGTCGACGAAAACCCTACAGTTAAATTAGTGGATTTGCGCATGGCTGAAACGATTCGAGCCGTTAATGTCAGAAAAAGCGCTAACGGAGGCCAAGCGCCTATATCGGAGATCATTGCGGACAATGTATATAAATTCAATCATGAGGCAATGGGATTCAACGAGGAGCCGACTGTGGTCAGTCCATATAGTGGAAGAAATCTTCCTCTAGTCATTACTGGGCGCGGTATGGTTTACGTCGATTATTCCATGGATCTATATTCAGCACTTCAGGAATATGAAGGGGATTTGCAGCAGGGCGAGGATATTCGATTTCTTTTATACGAAGATAATGCAGTATTGCCGGCTTATTCATTGCCATACACCATCGATGAAAACAGAGAGCCAATATTTCTGAATGAATAAAGAATGGTGTTTTAACGATGTTTTTAGTAGAAAACCATTCTTTTTAGAATATTTTGTCAGTATTTGGCCTGAAACTGCTGAAACCGCGGTATTAGTGGTTGCTATGCGTTTTTCGATGTGATACTCTTTTTACAGGATTGATGGTAAACATCCCCTTTGAGAGGAGGTGAATAGCATGAACAAGACAGAATTAGTGAACTCTGTTGCTGAATCAGCTGAGCTTTCCCGTAAAGATGCTGCTAAAGCAGTAGACGCAGCTTTTGAAGCGATTCAAGGCGCATTAACTAAAGGTGATAAAGTACAGTTGATCGGTTTCGGTAACTTCGAGGTACGCGAACGCGCAGCCCGTAAAGGACGCAACCCACAAACTGGTGCTGAAATCGAAATCGCTGCTAGCAAAGTCCCTGCATTTAAGCCAGGTAAAGCGCTTAAAGACGCGGTGAAATAAGCTACAGTGCTGTACATAGAATGGCTCCGACGGAATCAGTATTCCGCTGGAGCCATTCTTTTCTTGTAGGAAGAGTATTTTATGTATTTTTTATGGCAAATTACACTCAATTGATTCTTCCTATACTTGCTATACCGGAGTTCATAGATTGTAAGTGTTATGCAGACAGCATTCCAGAGCTCTTTCAAACAGTTCAAACAAGCTGAAAACTGTGGATTTATCCTTTTACTGCATAAGCGCTAATTTTGCGAAACACCCGCTATTATGCTAAGATTCTTATGCTAAGATGGATGAGGTTGCAGTGTTGATTTTCCGGGACCTTTTCCTATCAAAATGAACCTTATCATTGATTGGACTTAAGCGTTGATTATTTGACATAAATGATGAAATTACATAAGACATGGATGAATTAGAATTCATCTTTTACAGGAGGAACCATTGTGACCGATACGGAATTGCAGAATGTAGACCTTGAAAAAATTGAAGAAGCTGTTTCGATGATCTTGGAAGCGGTCGGAGAAGATGTAACCCGTGAAGGTTTGCATGACACACCTAAGCGCGTGGCAAAAATGTACGCAGAAGTCTTTTCTGGCTTGAAAGAAAATCCAAAGGAATATTTTAAGACTGTATTCCACGAAGGGCACGAAGAACTGGTTCTGGTAAAAGATATTCCTTTTTATTCGATGTGCGAACACCATTTGGTGCCTTTCTTTGGCAAAGCTCACATCGCCTATATTCCAAGGGATGGTGTTGTGACAGGGTTAAGCAAATTGGCCCGGGCAGTGGAAACCGTTGCGAAACGTCCACAGCTTCAGGAACGGATCACTTCCACTATCGCCGATTCAATGATGGAAACGCTGAACCCGCATGGAGTATTTGTCATGGTTGAAGCGGAACATATGTGCATGACGATGCGCGGCATTAAAAAGCCGGGGGCGACCACTGTAACTGCGGTAGCTCGCGGCATACTTGAGACGGACGCTATCAAGCGTTCTGAAGTCATTACTTACATTACTAAAAATTAAAATACTGGAAAGCAGGCGGGAACATGGCACAAACTGAATATATTGTAATTCGGGCTCAAGAAGACGGTGTTAATGTCATAGGATTGACTCGCGGCAATGATACGAAATTCCATCATACTGAAAAACTCGATAAAGGCGAAGTGATGATCGCCCAATTCACTGAACATACTTCTGCTATGAAAATACGCGGCAAAGCTGAAATCCATTCTGCCCATGGCGTAGTCGAAAGTGAAACCAAGAAATAGGACCAAATGGATGAAGCCACATTAGATGCTGTGTTATACTTATGTAGAACTTATGTAGAATTGCTAAATCACGAATGGAGCACGCGGTATGAATGACCTACAAATACATTCGAAAATAACATCAATGGAAATCGATGTCCTGCAGGCGCTGCATCAGCGGACACTTGAGAAATATACAGCCGGCCCATCAATTGAACGGGCGCGTTTGTTCTTTTTACTGTTGCCTTTTTTTGATGGAAAACAATGGTCGAATGACATAGAGGATTCTGCTAAAACAGTAGCTATCGTCTACGCTGCTTTACATGCCCACGATCAGGTCGAGGAAGACTCGCCGATAAGCAAAAGCCAGCAATTGACTGTACTGGCTGGAGATTTTTACAGCGGCATCTACTATCAAATGTTAAGCAATACGAATAATATCAAGCTGATTCGATTATTGGCCAGTGGGATCATCGGTGTAAGCGAGAAAAAAGCATCACTGTATGAAAAAACCATCATGCCCGCTTCAGGTGTTGAAGCGGCTGCTGAAGTCATCGAAACCGAGTTGCTGAACATATTTTATAATTACTATGGTTTTTCTCAGTACAGGGCCATTTCCAAGCCTGCTTTGGAGTATGTCCATTTCTCCAACCAGCTGGATGCTTACCGGAATGGTGTTGAAACAAATATCTTGCGCAAATTGAATCTTGCTCTGCCATTGCCGCTTTACTCAGAACGCTGGCTATTGGATAAACTGGATGCATCACATGCCGAGTTGACAAAGGTGTTGGATGCCCATTCCATGGATTTCGGCCTGAAAAATTTTATGCTTCATCAAATTACACCGCATCAGCATTTAGCTGAACAGCTTACCCGAGAAGGATGACTGAAATGCCAAAAACAAAAGAACAGCGTGTACACGAAGTATTTGAAAAGATTTCCGGTAATTATGACCAGATGAATTCGGTCATCAGTTTTCAGCAGCACAATAAATGGCGTAAGGATACAATGCATAAAATGCAGGTGGCACCTGGTGCTTCTGCAATTGATGTATGCTGCGGGACGGCTGATTGGACCATTGCACTTGCCGAAGCGGCTGGTAGAAATGGCCGTGTGGTAGGACTGGACTTCAGCCAGAATATGCTGAACGTCGGTGTTGAAAAGACGAGGCATTTGCCGCAGGTTGAATTGGTGCAGGGGAACGCAATGTCTTTGCCGTACCCAGACAACTCTTTTGATTTTGCGACAATCGGTTTCGGATTACGCAATGTCCCCGATTACGAACAGGTGTTATCTGAGATGCATAGGGTCCTCAAACCTGGCGGCATGATTGCCTGTCTTGAGACCTCCCAGCCGGAAAGCCTTCTTTTCAAACCGTTTTTCCGATTCTATTTCCGTTTTGTCATGCCTGTTTTCGGAAAACTTTTCGCTAAGAGCTATAAGGAATATTCCTGGCTCCAGGAATCCGCAAAAGAATTTCCTGGCATGAAACAATTGGCGAAACTGTTTGTCAAAGTCGGCTTTGAAAAAGTTAAATACAAGCCTTATACCGGCGGTGCAGCTGCACTCCATATGGGGATCAAAAAAGTAAAATAGCGGGAGAAGGTTTTTAAGTGGAAAAGGTGAAGTTGAAATTGCTCTATTCCGACCTTAGACCGGAATTGGAAATGATTGAAAAAGAACTGGAAGTCGCTGTAGACTCCAATTCACTCCTCCTTAACGAAGCTTCCCTACACTTATTGCAGGCCGGAGGAAAAAGAATCCGGCCTGTTTTTGTTTTGCTTGCAGGAAAATTCGGCGATTATAACGTCGATGTGATGAAGCAGGTGGCAGTGCCGCTTGAATTGATTCACATGGCTTCTCTGGTCCATGACGATGTCATTGACGATTCTGAAATGAGAAGAGGCCAGGCAACTGTCAAAGCGCAGTGGAATAATAGTGTGGCGATGTATACGGGAGATTTCATATTGGCGCGTGCACTGGAATATATTACTGTTATTGAAGATCCGAAAATCCATGATATTTTGTCCAGGACGATGATTGAAGTCTGTCGGGGTGAGATCATCCAAATCGAGGACAAGTTTAAATTGGATCAGTCGGTTCGTGATTATTTGCGCCGTATCAAACGCAAAACAGCATTGCTGATTTCGTCGAGCTGTGAACTGGGGGCGACTGTGTCAGGAACGGATAAGGAAACTGCCGCGCGTTTGCGCAGATTCGGTTATTTTATAGGAATGTCATTCCAGATAACCGATGATATTCTGGATTTTACTTCATCAGATGAAGAACTTGGCAAACCTGCAGGCAGTGATTTCATTCAGGGGAATATTACGTTGCCTGTTCTTTTCGCCAGGAAAGACCCGGAAATTTACAGCCGTCTGAAAGAAACGGTCGGGGAAGCGATGACAGATAGTGAACGCAGGGCAGTTGTTGAGATGATCCGCAACAGTTCAGCTTTGAAGGAAGCAAAAGCCGTCAGCGATCTCTACTTGGATAAAGCTTTGCAGGAGCTTGCGCATCTGCCGAAAGGAAATGCCAGCAAGACCATGAGAAAAATCGCTTTATTCATTGGAAAGAGAAAGTTTTAAGCTGGTAGTTGACAATCAGCTTCATAATGATAGTATTTTTTAAGGTGGGCAACTTATGCCCGAGCTTTTAATAGAGGAGTGTTCATTAATGGAAAAAACATTTTTAATGGTTAAACCTGATGGTGTGCAACGCAATGTAATCGGAGAAATCGTAGCCCGTTTTGAGAAAAAAGGCTATAACCTTGCAGGCGCTAAATTGATGCAGATCCCAACTGAGTTGGCAGAAGAGCATTACGGCGAACATAAAGAGCGTCCGTTTTTCGGTGAATTGGTTGAGTTCATCACTTCAGGTCCTGTATTCGCAATGGTTTGGGAAGGCGAAAACGTTATCTTGACTGCACGTCAAATGATGGGCGCTACAAACCCTAAAGATGCAGCTCCAGGAACAATCCGCGGCGACTTCGCAGTCACTGTCGGAAAAAACATGATTCACGGATCAGATTCTGCTGAAAGTGCAGAGCGTGAAATCGGTTTGTTCTTCAAAGAAGAAGAATTGGTATCATACGAAAAAACAATGAGCAGCTGGGTAAACTAATCCGGAACTAAGAGGTGGCTATTGCCATCTCTTTTTTTTATCCTTTATTCCTTAATGAACATAAAGTGCTGATATAGTTCACTTTCCCGGCAATTTCGTATAGAATTGATGAAATATTATGTGTTATAGTGATACATAAATACTTTAGTGCGTTGAAGGGGGAAAGCGTTTATGCGTTATTTGACAGCAGGAGAATCACATGGCCCACAATTGACAGCCATTATAGAAGGCTTGCCGGCACAGTTGCCGCTGACAGCCGAAATGATCAATAAAGAATTAAAAAGAAGACAAGGCGGACACGGCAGAGGAAGAAGAATGCAGATCGAGACCGATACGGTGGAGATCGTTTCCGGAGTACGTCACGGCAAAACACTTGGATCACCGGTTGCGTTGGTTGTTAAGAATGATGACTGGAAACATTGGACGAATGTAATGGGCATCGAACCGATCGAAGAGACAGATGAAGTCAAAAGGCAAATTTCGCGTCCTCGTCCCGGACATGCTGATTTGAATGGCGGAATGAAATATGGCCACCGTGATTTAAGGAATGTGCTTGAACGTTCTTCAGCCAGAGAAACTACAGTCCGTGTAGCTGTTGGTGCAGTTGCCAAGCAATTATTGTCCCAATTGGGCATCGAATTGGTATCGCATGTAACGGAAATCGGCGGCATCAAAGTGGATCCTGAAAGCTATACCGGAAAATCAGCAGCTGAAATCCGGGAACTTGTCGAAAAAGACGCGGTTTATTGTGCTGATCCTTCAGTGACTCAGCAAATGACTGATCTGATAGACGAAACGAAAAAGAACGGAGATTCAATCGGCGGAACGGTGGAAGTGATTGTGGAAGGGATGCCGGCAGGAATCGGGAGCTATGTCCATTATGACCGCAAACTGGATGCTAAAATCGCCGCTTCGGTTATGAGCATAAATGCTTTCAAAGGCGTCGAATTCGGTCTCGGCTTTGAAATGGCGAGAAAGCCCGGAAGCCAGGTCCACGATGAAATATTGTGGAGTGAAGCTCAGGGCTACACGCGGAAAACGAATAACTTAGGCGGTTTTGAAGGTGGTATGACGACTGGTATGCCAATTGTAGTGCGTGGTGTCATGAAACCGATACCTACCCTGTACAAACCGCTCCAAAGTGTGGACATTGAAACGAAAGAGCCATTCCAGGCCAGTATTGAGCGGTCTGACAGTTGTGCTGTCCCAGCCGCATCGATAGTGGCTGAGCATGTGGTGGCATGGGAGGTTGCGAATGCGCTGCTGGAGCAATTCGATGCCGATCAACTGCCTCGTCTTCAAGCAAATATCGCTGATTACTTAACGTATACAAAGGAGTTCTGATTCTATGGCTACGCTGACAGTAGAAGCGGCAAAACCTTATGAGGTCCATATTGGACAGGGTATGTTAAAGGTGCTTCAGGAAAATTACAGGGGAATGCTGGAAATCACGGATAAAATCGGCATCATTGCGGATGAGAAAGTTGCTGCGCTTCATCTGGATTATCTGAATGCACATTTAAAAGACACCGTTGAAATATTCATTTTTAAGATACCAGCAGGCGAACAGGCAAAATCGATCGACTGTTTCATGGATTGCCAAACATTTCTGCTGGATCATAATTTTTCAAGAAAATCGATCCTCTTGGCATTTGGCGGCGGAGCAACTGGGGACTTGGCTGGATTTGTCGCTTCCACTTACATGAGAGGAATCCGGTTTATCCAGATTCCCACCACTGTTTTAGCCCATGACAGTGCTGTAGGCGGAAAGACAGCCATCAATCATCCTTCCGGCAAAAACATGATAGGGACTTTTTATCAGCCCTCGGCAGTTATTTACGACACGCATTTTCTGAAGACATTGCCAGTGCAGGAAGTCCGTTCGGGCATGGCTGAAGTTATCAAGCACGCTTTTATTTCCAATAAAGACTGGCTGGCTGAACTATTGGCTGTCAACGACTTTTCTCAAATGGATGAAAAGGACTTGGCTGTTCATCTGGAGAGAGGGATTGCGGTCAAATCGGCAATTGTCGAAGAAGATGAGTTCGAAAGCGGTGTCCGGAAGTTCCTGAATTTCGGTCATACACTGGCGCATGCTATTGAAGCGGTGTCCGGTTATGGCACAATTACACACGGTGAAGCGGTGGCGATCGGTATGGCTTATGCATTGGAATTATCAGGTCATGAAAAATCGGGGGAATTTCTGGAATGGTGCATGAAAAACAAGTATCCGCTGAACGCCATCGATAAACTGAGTTTTGAAAAGCTGTCAGCTGTAATGAAAAAAGACAAGAAGTCGTCGGAAGGTTTATTGAACTTTGTGCTGTTGAAAGAGACAGGCAGACCATATATGGAAACAATCGATGAACAAACGGCGAGAAGGACATTTATGGCGTTGAGCGCAAAGTTAGGAGAGATGCATATATGATGATGCGGGGCATAAGAGGGGCAATTACCGTTTCTGCCGATAATCCGGAAGAAATATTGAGTGAGACAAGAAAACTGGTACTGGAAATGGCTGAACAAAATCAGATAGACCCGGAACTGGTCGCTTCAGTAGTGATATCGACGACCACTGACATTTCTTCGGCTTTTCCAGCCAAGGCTGTCCGGACGATTGAAAATTGGACGTTTGTGCCGGTGATGTGCACCCATGAAATGGATGTGCCCGGCAGCATGCCTTTATGCATACGGGTGATGATGCATGTCAATACACCGGTAACGCAAAAAGATATTCATCATGTCTATATGAATGATGCGGTAAAATTGCGTCCCGACCTTTTAAAAGACAGCAAGGTGCATAAGCGGTGAAAAAGAATATTCTTATTATAGGTCTTGGGCTGATAGGCGGTTCTTTGGCAAAAGCTTTAATGCGGCATGACAATGCCTTGATAGTTGGCTATGACACAGATGCGCTGACTGTCCGGAAAGCTTATAAAATGGGCATCATCCACCGGGCTGCATTGTCCCTGGAGGAAGCGGCTTCTGAAGCGGATTTCATTATACTGGCAACTCCCGTAGGCGCTGCGAAGAAACTGCTGCAGCAAAGCCGTTTCTGGAATTTGAAGGATGATGTGATCATCAGTGACACTGGCAGCACCAAAATGGAGATTATGGAAGCTGCTGAACAAATGGACCGTGTGTTCATTGGCGGCCATCCAATGGCGGGCTCCCATAAGAGCGGTGTCGAAGCGGCAAAGGACGTCCTTTTTGAAAATGCTTACTATATTTTAACTCCAGGGCTTCTGGCTGAAGACTCACACATAGATGAACTGAAAAGCCTGCTGTCAGTGACAAAGGCGAAAGTTGAAGTGCTGACGGCTAAAGAGCACGATCACATGACTTCGATTGTCAGCCACTTCCCGCATCTGATCGCCGCTTCACTGGTGCATCAGCTTGACCGGGAACAGGCCAATCCGTTTACAAGGCAATTGGCAGCGGGCGGGTTTCGTGATATTACCCGCATAGCGTCTTCGGATCCGATCATGTGGAGGGACATCACTACACAGAATAACGGCATGATTACGGCACAGTTAAACTTATGGATAGAAGAAATGTCCAAATTAAAGGATTTACTTGAAATTAATGAAGAAGAGCCGATACGGCAATATTTCGAGAAAGCTAAATCCGTGAGGGATCAATTGCCGATTGCAGGGCATGGCGCCATGTATTCGGTATTCGACCTTTATATTGATATTCCGGATGTTCCCGGTGTCATCTCTGAACTGACCGGTTACCTGGCAGAAGAGAAAATCAGCATCGTCAATCTGCGTATTCTGGAAACACGTGAAGATGTTTTCGGGATTCTAGTGATGAGTTTTCAAACCGCTGAGGACCGGGAAAAGGCGAAAGCGTGCATTGCTGAGCGTACGGTATACGATGTCTATATTTCATAAAGGGAGGAAACAGAGTTGTCAACGATTTTGAAATTCGAGAAATCCTCATTAAAAGGCACGGTTACAGTGCCGGGCGATAAATCAATTTCTCACCGCTCCATAATGTTCGGTGCCATCGCTTCTGGAACGACCACTGTCGAAGGTTTTCTGCTGGGGGCTGATTGTCTGAGTACAATCGCCTGTTTCCGGAAACTGGGTGTGGAAATTGATCTGCGAGGCAGTCAAGTAACCATCAACAGCAAAGGCATCGGAGGATGGAAGGAACCGGATGAAGTTTTGGATACCGGCAATTCCGGAACAACCACCCGGCTGATGCTGGGGCTTTTAGCCAGTACGCCATTCCATACAGTCGTGGCTGGAGATGAATCGATCGCCAAGCGTCCCATGAAGCGGATCGTCGACCCTCTCAGATTAATGGGGGCGGATATTCGTGGCCGATCAAACGGACAGTTCACTCCACTGGCAATTCAAGGCACTCGCTTAAAGGCTATCGATTACACTTTGCCGGTTGCCAGTGCACAGGTGAAATCCGCAATTTTGCTGGCAGCCTTGCACGCAGAAGGAAGAACGACAATTGAAGAACCAGTAGCGACAAGAGACCATACAGAAATCATGCTCCGTCATTTCGGAGCGGATATCAATCGCCATGAAAATGTCATCGAAGTGGCCGGCGGGCAATCGCTGTCAGCCCGTCATGTGAAAGTTCCTGGCGATATATCTTCTGCAGCATTCCTCATCGGAGCAGCGCTTATAACACCTGGAAGTGAAATCCGTTTGGGAAATGTGGGCACTAATCCAACAAGGACGGGGATTCTGGATGTAATCAGCCAAATGGGCGCTGATTTTGATATTGAAGAGAAAGAAACTGAGGGAGAACGTTCTGCGGACCTGGTGATCCGATCTTCAAAACTCAAAGGAATTGAAATCAGCGGTGCGTTGATTCCTAGGCTGATTGATGAAATACCGATCATCGCTTTGATCGCCACTCAATGCAATGGCGTTACCGTTATAAAAGATGCTGAAGAGCTGCGTGTAAAAGAAACAGACAGAATTACGGCTGTGGTCGATGAACTTTCCAAAATGGGCGCTGACATTACAGCGACCGATGATGGAATGGTTATCCATGGTCCGACTGCGATCAATGGTGCGGACATGAAAACTTATGGTGATCACAGACTCGGAATGATGGCTGCAGTAGCTGCACTGGCAGCTTCAGGTCCGGTGACAATTGACGACCCGGATTGTATTGCGGTGTCTTATCCAGGATTTTTTGGACATCTGAATAGCCTGCTTGTCTGACTCTCCTTCGGGGGGGTTTTTATTATGCTTAAATCAGCGTATCGTGTAGGATGGAAGTAGGAAATTGAAAGAATAGGTGATTGTATGGCAACTGTAGAAGAGATTCAAAAAGCTGTAGAGACAGGGGATATGGGTAAACTGAATGCACTGTTGGATTCTTATTTATTGGAAGGTGATCCGGATGAACAATACGGGTTATCGGAATGGCTGGGGGAAATCGGGTTTGTCGAAGAAGCTGTCAAAGTGCTGGAGCATCTCGAGTATCTGTTTCCTGAAGAAAGCCAGTTGAAGATCGACAGGGCCAATCTGCTGATTGAAGCTGACCGTGAAGACGAAGCTTTAAACCTGTTGATGGAAATTCCGAAGGATGATGAATACTATGCTCAGGCACTGGTTACACTGGCGGATTTATTTCAGCTGCAAGGCTTGATGGAAGCGGCAGAGAACCGCTTGAATGAAGCTATTGCCTTGCTTCCTGCTGAACCGCTGCTGATGCAGGCGAAAGCGGAGCTGCTATTGGATTCCGGAAGGTATTTGGAGTCTGCGAAAATTTATCAGGATCTTAAATCTGATGGCGTTGAAATTGATGGCGTCAATTTTTCTGAACGCCTGGCAGAAGTATACAGCGCTGGTGCTGCTTATGAAGAAGCGCTGCTATTTTATGAAGAAGCACTGGAGGATCAGGTTCAGCCTGACGTTCTATTCGGTGCAGCTGTTGCTGCATTTCAGACACAGCAGTATGAACGTGCGGTTCAGCGGCTTGATGAATTGATTGTGCTGGATCCCGATTATTTTTCAGCTTATTTATTGAAGGCACAGAGCCTTAATATGGCCGAGGATTATAAAGCTGCCTATGAAGCCATTAAAGAAGGCTTAAAGAGAGATGAATTCGATAAGGAATTATACCTATTTGCAGGCAAACTGGCGTTGAAGCTGGGGAACACCGAAGATGGAGTGGAAAATCTCAGGCAGGCTGTCGCTCTGGATCCCGAATACATGGAAGCGATCTTTGCCCTTGTGTCCTATTTCCATTCGAAGGAAATGGACGAAGAAGTGCTTGAACTTGTAGAAGCGGCAATTGAAAGCGGGGACGACTGGGCAGGATTATATCCGATGGTCGCCGAAGCCTATGAACGAACTGAACAATTTGAACAAGCCGCCACTTATTTTGACTTATCTTATCCCGCTTTCCGCGAAGATTCGGAATTTCTCGGGAAGTATGTCCGTTTCCTGATTGAAGAAGGAAAAAGGGAACGTGCTCTTGAAATATTAAAAGAGTTGCAGGTTTTGGAACCAGACAATCAGGAATGGCTGGATATGCAGCAATCTTTCGAATGAGAGGAGGATTTTACATGACCGCTTCAGTCTCAGTAGGGGATAAAAAGCAGTTTGTGCGATGGTTTCTTCAATCATATAAAATGAAACGCAGGGAATGCATCTGGATCTTGAATTACATGCTCAGCAATGATGAGCTTCTTGAAAAAACCCATTTCGTTGAAGAAGCACATTATTGCCCCCGTGCAATGGTTATGTCCTCGACAGAATCAAAAGAATTGCCGTTCCGTTTTTATAAGGGCAATTTGATGACTGCCGATGCTGAAAAATCTTTTCATGACCTGCGGTTAAACCCGGAGCAGGATCTTTATCTCCAATTGAATTTTCCCAACCGGCCGCCAACGCCGCTCTATTTATCTGTACTTGAAGAAAATCCATATATACCATTGGATGAAACCATTAATGAACAGGATCGGAAGCTTGCGGAAGACATTCTGGCAGACAGCTTGTCTTCTTTCCAGGAGGAAAAGCTGCTGAAACAGATTGACGAAGCATTGGATGCCAATGACAAAGAGAAATTCTTCGAATTGTCCACTTTGCTGCATAACATACAAGCGATCAAGAAAATGAAAGGTGAGTAGATTACATGCATTTTATCGGCAAAGACATGGACCAGTACCTGAGCCAAAAAGATTATGTGGATACAGCGGTAGTGCCGTTGCTGCAATTGGACTTGAGTGAGGCGGGCCTAAAGTCAAGCGCTGGCGCCTCGGAATATCTCCAGTCTCTCACTGCTATGCTGGAAAAACAATTTAAAGGGCGCATTTTACTGTTTCCACCTGTGGCGTATACGAAAAACGCAGACAGAAACAGATTGTCTGAAGAAATTTCATCAGAAATGGAAAAGGCAGGCTTCAAGCATGTGTTTTACATGACAACGGACGCTGAATGGCGTTCAGTTGAAGAGTTGAAGAATGTCTTATGGCTGCCGGCGATTCCAACCGAACATATGGACAGGAATTTCAAGCAATCAGTGATGGAAGACCAGTTGCGGCAAGTGCTCCCATTATTTTTAAAAGAATGGTCATAAGCTTCATGAAATGTTCACAAACTGGCTTTTAGCTTCACAGCATTATTGACCTGCACTTTCGATTGATATATCATTAGGTTGTCCTAGTAATTATATTTGAATGAGTATGTCCATTGGACTGACCTTGAATGTTAGAGGGGGGAAAAGGATGAGTAACAATCGTGTATCACGACGTCAATTTTTAGGCTACACATTAACAGGAGTCGGCGGATTCATGGCAGCAGGAATGCTGATGCCGATGGTTCGTTTTGCAGTTGACCCGGTTCTTCAGCAGAAGGGCGCAGGCGACTTCGTATTGACTGATCAACGTGTGGAAGATATCACTGAAGAACCAGTGCGTGTCGATTTTACATTTGAACAAACAGATGCATGGTATGTATCTGAAGTAACGAACTCAGCTTGGGTCTACAAAGAAGGCGATAAATTGATCGCACTTTCACCGGTCTGCAAACATTTGGGCTGTACAGTAAACTGGGCCGGCGATCCGGAACACCCAACGCAATTTTTCTGCCCATGCCACGCCGGACGTTATGAGAAAAATGGACAGAATATCGCAGGAACGCCACCGCTTGGGCCACTCGATGAATATCTTGTCGAAGAGCAAGATGGCTATGTAGCTATCGGCGCAGTAAGACCAAACACATTAGTTTAATAGTTAGGGGGTACGACACCAGTGCTAAACAAGTTATATGATTGGGTTGATGAGCGTCTGGACATTACGCCGATCTGGCGTGATATTGCAGACCATGAAGTACCGGAACACGTAAACCCCGCACACCACTTTTCAGCATTCGTTTATTGTTTTGGGGGATTGACGTTCTTCATCACGGTAATTCAGATCTTATCCGGTATGTTCTTAACTATGTACTACGTACCAGATATCGAGAATGCCTGGCAGTCGGTTTATTATCTCCAGAATGAAGTAGCATTCGGAGAAATCGTGCGCGGTATGCACCACTGGGGAGCTTCTCTTGTAGTAGTTATGATTTTCCTTCATACGCTTCGCGTATTCTTCACAGGTTCTTATAAAAAACCGCGTGAATTGAACTGGGTAGTAGGCGTTATGCTTTTCGGTGTCATCCTTGGATTGAGTTTCACAGGCTACCTGCTTCCATGGGACATGAAAGCATTGTTCGCTACTAAAGTTGGTATCGAAATCGCTGCTTCCGTTCCATTGATCGGCGGTATGATCAAAGTATTGCTAGCCGGGGATTCTACGATTCTTGGTGCACAAACCTTGACCCGTTTCTTCGCCATTCATGTATTCTTCTTGCCTGCTGCTTTGCTTGGGTTGCTTGCGGCGCATTTTATCATGATTCGGAGACAGGGTATTTCAGGCCCATTGTAAGCAATGCGGCTTAACGGATTTTTAAAGGAGGGGACACTATGCATCGCGGAAAAGGGATGAAATTTGTAGGGGATTCGCGTGTACCAGGAATGGAACATCGCAAACCGAATATCCCGAAAGATTATTCCGAATACCCTGGCAAGACAGAAGCTTTTTGGCCAAACTTCCTTTTGAAAGAATGGATGATTGGTGCAGTCTTCTTGATCGGTTATCTGCTTTTGACTGTCGCTCACCCGTCACCTCTTGAAGGTCAGGCGGATCCGACTGATACAGCTTATATTCCATTGCCAGACTGGTATTTCTTATTCTTATATCAATTACTTAAATACGAATTCGCTTCAGGCCCATTCAATGTTGTAGGTGCCATCATTATTCCAGGTCTCGCATTCGGGGCATTGGCTTTGGCTCCATTCTTGGATCGCGGACCGGAAAGACGCCCGTCAAAACGGCCTCTTCCAACAGGCTTCATGCTTTTGGCAATCGCTTCAATCATCTTCCTTACTTGGGAATCCGTAGCTAACCATGACTGGGAAGCTGCTGAAGCTCAAGGCCAGATTACAGAAGAAGTTGAAATCGATACATCCGATCCTGGGTATGAAATATATGCAGGTGCCGCTTGTATCAGCTGTCACGGTGGTAATTTGGAAGGAGCTGTCGGACCTACACTGGTAGGAACTGGCTTGTCTCCGGAAGAAATCGCTGAAATTGCTGTCAACGGTATCGAAGAAGGCGGAGTACAATCCATGCCGCCGTCTTGGGATGGTACAGAAGAAGACCTGCAGGTTATGGCAGAATTCATCTCAGGTCTTGAAGCAGAATAACATACTAAAAAAAGAGCCGGGAAACCGGCTCTTTTTTGCTATCTTGAAAGGAAGAAATCCAATGCTTTCCTTTGTCAATAAATTGTCCGCCTGGCTGATGTTCAAGCCATTCCTGTTATTGCTGTTTTTTGTGAATTTGGGCGGAACCATTTACGGTTACATATGGTATGGATGGCAACTGGCCATCACTGAACCTAAATATTTGATATTTGTACCGGACAGTCCGACTGCCAGCCTTTTCTTCACGATTGTATTGGGATTATGGCTGATCGGGAAACGGAGCAGCCTGATTGAAGCTCTCGCTTTTATCACTTTGATCAAATACGGATTATGGGCAGTGGTGATGAATATTTTAACGTTGTGGCAGACTGGGGATATTGGATGGCTGGGTTGGATGCTGGTGGTTTCACATTTCGCCATGGCATTGCAGGCGGTCCTGTATCTCGACCATTACCGGTTTGGTTGGCTCGCTGTGTCACTGGCTGCAGTCTGGACATTGCATAATGATGTAATCGACTATGTTTTTGGACAAATGCCTATATACAGCAGTTTGTCAGCATACAGCAATCAAATCGGCTACTTTACATTCTGGTTGTCGATTGCATGCATTGCATTCGCCCTCTTTGCAGCCTGGCTCAATAAGCCCACGCCGTTTCAGTTGACCAACACTGACCAAACCAAGTAAAATAAGTGCAACAGATAGTAAAGAAAGGGTGTTAGGACATCATGGGCTTAGGTTCATATCTCATCTATTTCGCAGTCTTGTTGATCCTGCCTTTATGGGCTCAATTTAAATTGAAGAAAACTTACGGCAAGTATTCGAAAGTGCGTTCGACATCCGGTCATACCGGTGCTCAAGTTGCCCGTATGATATTAGATCAGAATGGATTATACGATGTTAAGGTTATTGAAAGCCGTGGGATGTTAAGTGACCACTACAATCCACTTAAAAAAACTGTAGCTTTATCTAGCCATAATTTTCATGAAGCATCTGTAGCCGGAACAGCGGTCGCTGCACACGAAGTTGGACATGCAATCCAGGATGCTGAAGATTATTCGTTTCTTCGCTTGCGGCACCGGTTGGTACCGCTTGTGAATATTTCATCCAATATGTCCTGGGTGTTCATCATGATCGGTTTCTTCGCGCAACTCAGCGGGGCTTTGCTGATTGGTATCGTCCTATTGGCGATGGGTGTCATTTTCCAGATCATCACTTTACCGGTTGAGTTCAATGCTTCCAATAGAGCGATGGACCAATTGCTGTCAGCCAATATAATCCGCAACGAGGAAGAGCCTCACGCGAAAAAAGTATTGAACGCTGCAGCGATGACGTATGTGGCTGCTACAGCAGTTGCTGTTCTGGAACTGGCCCGCCTTTTATTGATCTACTCAAGCATGAACCGTTCATAATAACTAAAAAACCGTTCCGACGAAAATCGGAACGGTTTTTTTTAGCTATTTCGTTAATTTAACGGCATTTTCTGTTCATCCAATGTAAATCCTTCTCCGATGACATCATGGACTTCAATTACTGAAACGAAGGCATGAGGATCTACAGAGTTTATGATGTTTTTCAATCGGACGATTTCATTTCTTCCGACTACACAGTACAGCACTTCGCGTTCTTCTTTCGAAAAGTGGCCATAGCCGCGGAGTATCGTTATTCCACGGTCCATTTCAATCGCAATGCGGCTCGCAATCTCTTCCTGTGAGTTGGAGATGATCAATGCACCACGTCCCGAGTATGCGCCTTCCTGCACGAAATCGATTACCCGAGCCCCGACAAAGACGGCAACAAGTGTATACATCATCGAACGGTTATCAAGAAATGCCAGCCATGAAAGAAGGATGACTGCGGCGTCGAACAGGAACATCGTTTTCCCCATGCTCCATCCCACGTATTTCTGGACCAGTCTGGCGATGATATCGACGCCTCCGGTCGTGCCCCCGTAACGGAAAATGATGCCCAGGCCAGCTCCTACAAAAATTCCTGCAAACAGGGAGGCAAGGAACAAGTCGTGTTCCAGGTCAATCTGAATTTCATATACAAGAAATATCTTGAGAAAAACTGACACGGCAACTGTTCCAATGATTGTATAAAGGAACACTTTTTTCCCAAGCAGCTTCCAGCCTACAAAGAAAACTGGAATATTCAATAATAGGTTCATCAATGCGGGGTCCCAGTTAAGAAGGAAGTATAAGATCAATGTGATACCCGCGAAGCCGCCTTCACCCAGTTCGTTTTGGATATTAAAGTGAACAAAACCGAAACTGTAGATGGCGGCTCCCAATAAGATGAAGAAAATGTTTTTAACTTGTAGATTTTTCATTTGAGATCAACTCCATTCTTTTTGCTCAACTCTTGTATTATGGGTTATGGACAGGATTTTGACAACATCATCCCTTTTCTTTACGATTAAAACAGGAGTGTGAAGATATGGCACAGCAAAAAACAATGAAACATTTGCAGCAGGATGTTGATGATTATATATCGCAATTTAAAGAAGGCTATTTTACACCGTTGGAAATGATCGCCCGATTAACCGAGGAACTCGGCGAACTGGCCAGGGAAGTGAATCACGTTTATGGACCGAAGAAAAAGAAATCCAGTGAAACGGAAGCAAGCATTTCTGAAGAAATGGGTGATTTACTGTTCGTTTTAATCACGATGGCAAATTCATTGGATGTCGATTTGACGGACTCCCTGGAGCAAGTCCTGGAAAAATTCAATACAAGAGATAAAAATCGATGGACCAGAAAGGATGAAAACTGATGACTATTCGAGTTGCAATCGCAGGAGCGCGTGGAAGGATGGGACAGGAAGCCGTACATACAGTCATGAAAAATCCAAATATGGAGCTGGTTTCAGTTCTTGACTATAAGGAAGTCGGAGAAACCTTAGCGGATACCAAATTGTTTCCTCAAACTTTTACTGTGCCGATTTTTTTGAAGCTCGCTGAACTTAACAAAGAAACGAAACCGCAAGTTTTGTTAGATCTGACATCTCCTGAATCAGTCTACGAGCATACGCGTGAAGCATTGGAACTTGGAATCCGGCCGGTTGTGGGCACCACTGGATTTTCAGATGAGGAACTTAAAGAGCTCTCTGCTTATTCCGCGCAAAATGGGATAGGCTGCATCATTGCCCCGAACTTTGCTATAGGGGCGGTTTTGATGATGAAGTTCGCTGAACAGGCAGCCAAATACTTGCCGGATATAGAAATCATCGAGATGCATCATGATCAAAAGCTGGATGCGCCTTCTGGAACTGCCATGAAAACGGCTAACTTGATCGCTGACAAACGGGAAGCACATAGCCAGGGCCATCCGAAAGAAAAAGAAACCATTGCTGGAGCCAGAGGCGCAAATTATGACGGAATGCGAATTCACAGTGTGAGATTGCCAGGCTTGGTAGCACATCAGCAAGTCCTTTTAGGTGGAGAAGGCCAGCTATTGACGATCAGACACGATTCATTCAACCGTGGATCATTCATGTCAGGTGTAGCATTGTCCATCAATAAAGTGATGGAAATTGAAAGTTTGGTTTACGGTTTGGAAAATATAATCGACTAAAGGGGAAGATGGCATGAAAATCGCATTAATTGCGCATGACCGAAAAAAAGATGATCTGATTCAGTTTGTAATCGCCTACCAGCCAATATTAATGGAGAATTCATTGTATGCAACGGGGACCACCGGCCAACGGATCATTGATGAAACAGGTTTGCCTGTACATAAATTCCGTTCTGGCCCATTAGGAGGAGATCAGCAGATCGGCTCGATGATTGCACAGGATGAGATGGATATGATCATTTTCTTCCGTGATCCATTGACTGCCCAGCCACATGAACCTGATGTGACAGCGTTGATCCGCCTTTGTGATGTCTATAATATTCCGCTGGCGACAAATATGGGCACTGCGGAAGTGCTGCTGAAAGGCCTGAAAGAAGGCTTTGTCGACTGGCGCCTGATACGGGAACGCAGAGGATAGGAGTGTCAAAAATGCGTAAAATGAAAATAGGCATCACTTGCTATCCGACAGTCGGAGGATCGGGTGTTGTCGCGACAGAACTGGGTAAACTGCTTGCAGAAAAAGGGCACGAAATCCACTTCATCACTTCCAGTACACCGTTCAGGCTGAACAGGATGTATTCGAATGTATTCAGCCATCAAGTTGACGTCAATACGTATTCGGTCTTTCAATATGCCCCTTACGACATTGCGCTGGCGACGAAAATAGCCGAAGTGATCAAAAATGAAAAGCTGGATCTTTTGCATGTGCATTATGCGATTCCGCATGCTGTGTGCGCGATTTTAGGACGGCATATGGCAGAATCGGATATAGGGATCGTGACGACACTGCACGGTACGGATATTACGGTTCTGGGATCCGATTCTTCATTAAAAGAAGCCATACGCTACGGCATCGAAAAATCTGATGTAGTGACAGCGGTCTCCAATTCATTGCGGGATCAGACTTATGAACTGATCGACCCTGATCAAAGCATAGAAACGGTCTATAATTTTGTTGACGAAAGGGAATATCAAGTAAAAGATGCCGTTCATTTGAAAGAAGAGCTGGGTATTCTGGAAGATGAAAAAGTGGTGATCCACGTTTCCAATTTCCGTAAAGTTAAAAGAGTGGGGGATGTAGTTGATACATTCCACCGGATTCGCCAGCAAGTCTCCAGTAAATTGCTTTTGGTGGGTGATGGACCGGAAATGAGTGGAATACAAGAACAAGTAAAAGAGTTGAAATTGGATGAAGATGTGTTGTTTCTTGGTAAAAGGGATAATTTGTCAGAATTGTATAATATTAGTGAACTGAAATTATTGCTTTCCGAAAAAGAAGCATTCGGCCTGGTGATGCTGGAAGCGATGGCTTGCGGTGTGCCGGGAATAGGCACTAATGTCGGGGGAATCCCTGAAATTATCGAACCGGGGGAAAATGGTTATCTAGTTGAACTCGGCGATACCAGACAAGCGGCGATTCACGGAGTGGAGTTATTGAGCAACTCTGAACTCGGCAACAGATTAAGTGCAGGCGCAATCGACACTGTAGCATCCAAGTTCCATTCCAGCAGGATTCTGAAAGAATATGAAGATATTTACGAACGTTTGTTGAATAAAGGTGAGGGGCAATGAAGACAGCCATCGAAGTCATACTTAAACTGAAAGCTTCCGGTTTTGATGCTTACCTCGTCGGCGGTGCAGTGCGTGATTTCCTGCTCGGCAAGAACCCGAAGGATTTTGATGTTGCGACTTCAGCGGAACCTTTACAAGTGAAAGAGATTTTCAAACGAACAGTGGACACAGGAATTCAGCATGGAACTGTTCTCGTGTTAATGAATGGCAGCGGTGTGGAAGTAACGACGTTCAGAACAGAAGGCAATTACACTGATAACAGGCGACCGGATTCAGTGGAGTTCGTGAAATCACTTGAAGAGGATTTGAAGCGCCGGGATTTCACCATCAATGCCATGGCTATGACGGAAGACTTGGAGCTTGTCGATTTATTTGGCGGCCAAAAGGACTTGGAGCGAAAATTGATAAAGGCTGTGGGACAACCGGATGAACGTTTTCAGGAAGATGCGCTGCGGATGCTCCGGGCAATAAGATTTTCCGGTCAGCTGAATTTTTCCATTGAAGAACAGACGCTGGCAGCTATCACTAATAATGCGGCACTCATTCAAATGATCGCAGTCGAACGCATAAAAATCGAGTTGGATAAGATTCTGGCCAATCAGCATGTAAGGCGCAGCATTGCTTATATGAATCAATCAAGCCTAACCGATTATCTTCCGTCAGGCGGATTGTTCCGTACGGACTGGAAAAATTTTAAACCGACAGGTGATCCATTGAGCGGATGGCTATATGCTTTATGGTGGAATAGAAAAGAAGTGCCGGCTTTAGCTGGCTTTAAACTTTCAAATGAGGAAAAGAAAACTCTTGGGAAAGCTCTTGAAGCGGCAGCAATCGAAGAATGGAATCAATGGACTTTCTACCGCTTTACGCTCCGTCAACTGGAGCTTGCGGCTGCATTGACTGGCAGAGGCGGCGATCCGGCTCGACAAAAAAGCGGTTTGCCTATTCAAACTCAATCGGATTTAGCGGTTGATGGCCGTGATCTGATGGACTGGAGCGGCAAGAAGGCCGGCCCGTGGCTGAAAGAACTGCTCGAAGAGATAGAGCGCAAGGTCATATTCAATGAACTGGAAAATAAGAAAGAAAATATAAAGGAATGGTTCCTAAGTGAATATAACGGTAACGAATAAACTGGCGCAGCGATTGATGGAAGCATCCGGAGAACCGGTTTCTGGTCAGCAATTGGCTGATGAGTTCGGTATTTCTAGAACTTCTGTATGGAAACACATAAAAGATCTTCAGGAAAAAGGTTATGAGATCACTTCTGTTAAAAAGAAGGGATATGTATTGATGGGCCTCCCGGATTCACTTGAAGCTTCAACAATACAACCTTTGCTGAAAACTAAGCGCTTGGGTAAAACGATTGAATACAGAGCTTCGTGCGAGTCCACACAAATCATTGCTCACCAACTGGCACAAACCGGAGTTCCGGACGGAACCGTGGCGTTGGCTGAAGAACAGACTGCAGGCCGGGGGAGAATGGCCAGAAAATGGGATTCTGCATATGGCAAGGGCGTCTGGATGAGCATCATCCTGCGTCCTGATGTGCCGATTCAGCGCGCTCCACAATTCACTTTGATAGCAGCAGTAGCCGTTGTCAGGGCAATTGAGGAAGTCACCGGCTTAAGACCGGATATCAAATGGCCAAATGATATTCTGGTGAATGGAAAGAAATGTACCGGCATATTGACAGAGCTGCAATCGGATGCTGATGGAATCCAGGCATTGATTATCGGGATAGGGCTGAATGCCAACCAGGAACCCGCGGATTTCAGCGATGAAGTCAGGGATATCGCCACCTCACTGAAAATGGAATCTGGCGGGCATGTCAGTCGTCAGGAGCTTGTACGATCAATCCTATTCTATTTGGAACAGTATACGGAAATTTATGTAAAAGAAGGTTTTGGCGTTTTGAAACTGATGTGGGAAAGCTATTCCACCACAATTGGGCGGAAGGTCCGTGCCCGCATGGCAAAAGAGACGCTGGAAGGGATTGCGGAAGGCATCACCGATGATGGCGTACTTCAGCTCCGGACTGCTGATGGCAAGCTGCATGGCATTTATTCAGCGGACATCGAAATGGAGAAATGATAATTGTTTTTTGGCAGCATCTTCTGCTATAGTGTTTTTAACGGGCAGTATCTGATGAAGAACTGCACCGGTAAAAAAAGCTTTAACTTAAAACCTGTAAATCTGCCTTGATCTATTGTATGACAGGGACGGAAGAAATGAAGTCAAACATTTTCTGTCCTTCTGCCCATTTTGGGGGAAGGACTTTTTATATGCGGCTTTCTTCCGGGAAGGAGAGAGAAGTATTGCGAATCATTGAAACAATTGCGGGACTCCAGGAATGGGTGCAGGAAAAAAAGGATGCGGGTCTGAGCATCGGATTGGTGCCGACAATGGGCTTTCTGCACGATGGCCATCTGACACTTGTCGAAGCTGCGAAGAAGGAAAATGATGCAGTGCTGATGAGCATTTTTGTAAATCCCGCACAATTCGGACCGAACGAAGATTTTGAGCGCTATCCGCGAAATATGGCGCGGGATATGCAACTCGCTGAAACAGCGGGGACAGATGCAGTATTTGCGCCGACAGCCGAAGAAATGTATCCAAAGGAATCGGCTATTACAATATCCGCCGGCAGACTGGCGGATCAGTTATGCGGTAAATCACGGCCGGGACATTTTGAGGGCGTGCTGAAAGTGGTCACAAAGCTGTTTCACCTGGCGCAAGCTGACCGCGCATATTTCGGCCAAAAAGATGCGCAGCAATTAGCCATCATCGAGTCTTGGGTGGAAGATTTTAATTTTCCGCTGGACATAAGACGTGTTGCCACAGTCAGGGAACATGATGGACTGGCGAAAAGTTCACGCAATGTATATTTGAGCGAACAGGAACGTGCCGAAGCACCGCATTTGAAAAGAGCGCTTGAACTCGGCAAACAGGCTGTATTAGCCGGGGAGAATCCGGTTCCGCTCATGGAGCAGCATTTAAACGCCAACACTTCAGGACAGATAGATTATATTCAATTGCTGTCTTATCCTGAACTCACAGAAGACTTTGAAAGTGAAGTTATTTTGGCATTAGCTGTCCAATTTGAAAAAGCCCGTTTGATCGACAATCTTATATTTAATGTAAAGGGGAACTGAAAATGCTTCGTATGATGCTCAATTCAAAAATCCACCGCGCCACTGTCACCGAAGCCGATTTAAACTATGTCGGCAGTATCACAATCGACCAGGATCTGCTCGACGCAGTCGGCATGCTGCCGAATGAAAAAGTCCATATCGTCAATAATAATAACGGTGCACGCTTTGAAACCTATATAATTTCTGGGGAACGCGGCAGCGGTGTCATCTGTGTCAATGGAGCGGCAGCCCGCCTCGTACAAAAAGGCGATATCGTCATCATCCTGTCATATGCATATGTTATGGATGAAAATGCGCGTGACCATAAACCGGCCGTCGCGATCATGGATGGAGACAATAGGATCAAAGAAATCATCAGCTACGAACCAGAAGCAACTATTATGTAGGACCAAGCCTTCCAAAAGAAGGCTTTTTCTTTTTGCCCTGGCGGTTAATACATGTTCGTTCAAGAATCAGCCTTGTTTGGGGCTGAACAAAAAAGCGTAAAAGGGCTGGATATGTTACAATTTTTCCATAGGATTAGAAACCGTAGTTTTTCAAAATTAAAATGAGCCGGGCTCGCATTATGCCATTCGGAGCTGAGCGGGCGCTTGCGCTTTTCTATTGTCCAGACTCCGGCGACCCAGCTCTTCGGGTCATAAGCCAGTCCAGCTGCGTGGCTAATCGCCACTTCGCTGTTCTGTCTTATGCCTTTCAGAGCTAAACGGGTGCCGTCGCTTTTCTATTGTCCAGACTCCAACGGCCAACTCCTCGAGTCGTAAGTCTCTCTGGCTAGGCGGCTGAAAACACGCCGCTACGCCAGAGTGCCTTACGCTTGTCGGAGCTGAGCGGCCGTTTCCGCTTTTATATAATAGAATCACCTAAGAAAGAGGGATTGTCATGAACACAGATAAATATGTTGTCGTCGATATTGAGACGACGGGCCATTCCCCTGTAAAAGGTGATCGGATTATCCAATTGGCAATTGTTACGATTGAAAATGGCACCATTACAGATACATATACGAAATTTGTTAATCCTGGACGCAGAATTCCCATGTTCATTCAGGATCTCACTGGCATATCCGACGCTGATGTAGCACAAGCTGAGCCTTTCGAGGCATATGCTGAAACGGTTTTCGAGAAAATGCAGGATGCGATTTTCGTCGCTCATAATACCAATTTTGATCTCCCTTTTTTGCAAAAGGAATTGCAGCGCAGCGGCCTTCCGAAATGGCAGGGCCTAACTATGGATACTGTTGAATTATCCCGTTTGCTTTATCCGACGGCAATCAGCTATAAATTACAGGATATTACAGCTGATCTGGGCATATCGCTGGGCAACGCTCACCGCGCAGATGATGACGCTTATGCGACTGCTGAGCTTTTTTTACGGGCAAAAAACGATCTTGGACTTTTGCCATATGAAACTTTGGCTTTATTACATAAACGTTCGTTCCAATTAAAGTCCGACTTGTCTCGTCTGTTATATGAAGAAACTGCCAAAAAAAGAGGTTCACATCATAATGAGATGGATCAGTTCAACGGGGTGCCTTTAAAACTCAGGAAAAATCCGGCTAACCGGAAACGGGGGCAGTACCAGCCGAAAACAGACTGGCACAACAGGCTCGAAGAAGTTTTTCCTAATTTTGAGCGCCGTGAAAGCCAGTTTCAGATGATGTCCGCAATTCATGAAACATTGGAGAATGCTAATGAAATGGTCATAGAAGCGTCGACGGGGATGGGTAAAACCATCGCTTATTTATTGCCGGCGGCCAATCACGCGCTTGCAACAGGGAAACAGGTGCTTGTCAGTACGTATACTACCCATCTTCAAGACCAGTTATTATGGAATGAAGCGGGAATCGTAGAAAGATTCATAGGAGAACCTGTAAATATTGCCTTGATCAAGGGGCTTGGCCATTATATCGATCTTACAAGATTTACCGAAATATTATATGGTGAGGACGAATCCTATGATGAAACATTTACAATCATGCAAATCCTGATTTGGCTGACTAAAACGTCAACCGGTGATTTGAATGAATTGAATGTTTCAAGCGGCGGGCAATTATTGCTTGATAAGATAAGGCGATCACACACAAGAAGGCCAGGAAGTGAAGAAAAGTCGTATGATTTCTATGAATATGCACTGGAACTTGCCAGAAATGCAGATATTATCGTAACCAATCATTCTTACCTGCTTTATCAACCGCAATCCAGCCATCCACTATTGGAAGATGTCGATGCCGTCATCTGGGATGAAGCCCATCAGGCGGTCCAATCTGCTGTATCCCAATATGAAAAGACATTCGTTTATACGCAGTGGAAATATATATTTGGTCAAATCGGCACTTCTGAAGAAAAACAGTTATTTACAAAAATGAAATTGGCTGCTGAACAGACGGGTTTTGCGAGTGCGGCTGAAATGGTGAAGCTCGATGTGCTGTTTATCGGGTTCACTTCAATTTTTGACCGGATCAGCACATTACTTTCAATTGAGTTTTCTGAGAAGTTCAAAGCTCGGAAGCATAAGAAGAATTCACTTCTATTGAGTGAAATGAATTTGGATAAAAATGATTATACAGAACTTCTGCGCTTGCTGAATGAATGGATCGATCTTGCACAGACCATTTTGCAAAAAGCGGAAATGATCAATGAAAAATCGATTGAAGAGAAATTGACCATTGCTGAATGGCGTTATTGGACGCAGGAGCTTATGGTGAAAGCAGTTGAATTCAGTGAAATCTTCGTCTTTCCGGTCAATGACGAAGTCAGCTGGATCGAAGGGGATCTGCGCAGCCTTCCTAACAGCCTTTCCTTATATAAACGGCCGTTCGAAGTAAAGTCGATCATTGATAAAGTCACAGCCCCTATACGCGGTGATAAAGCGATCATCTGGCTGTCAGGCACAATGACCGTCCCATCCAATGAGCGTTTCATCGTGAGCCAGTTAGGTGTCCCAGCTTCAGTTCCGATCACCAAATATGAACCGCCTCAAGATTTTTATCAGGGAGCACGGGTTTTTGTCATAGAAGATATGCCTGATATTCAGCAAGTCTCCCAAATCGACTATATAGAAGCGGTAGCTGATGCGGTCATCCGTACAGTGCTGGTGACCGAGGGGCGTTGTTTTGTTTTATTCACCTCCCAGGATATGCTCCGCAAAACGGTGGAACTTATACAGGATACCGGCTTGCTCGATGACTATATGCTCTTTGCCCAGGGAATCTCTTCAGGCAGCCGGATGCGCCTGCTGAAATCATTCCAGCGTTTCCAGAAGTCCGTGCTTTTCGGTACGAACAGTTTTTGGGAAGGCGTTGATGTGCCGGGAGATGCGCTTCGTGCGGTGGTCGTCGTGCGGCTGCCTTTCACGTCTCCCGATGAACCGGTGTTCAAGGCGAAATCAGAAATGATATCCAAAGAAGGCATCAATCCGTTTCTGCATTATGCTTTGCCTGAAGCGGTATTGAGATTACGGCAAGGTTTTGGACGGCTGATCCGTTCCAAAGAAGACCAGGGAATGTTCATCGTATTGGACCGCCGCATTGAAACGAAATCCTACGGGCAGGAATTTCTCAATGCCCTTCCGGATGTGGGCGTATCAAAAGTGTCTTTGGAAAAGATGGTAACGGATATTGAACATTGGTATAATAAGCAATGAAAAATGAAAGGAAGGTCGTTCAGATGGAGTCGAAAATTGAAGTACTTTCCACTGTAAATGTCGCTTACCAGCCGGATTTATATAAAGTGGTGGACGCACTCAACCGCACGTTGAAGCATGATAATCTGATGTTCGGACTGGCACTCGATAAAGAAGATCCGGAGAAAGCGGTCTTCACGATTTATAAAACATAGGTTCAGGTGATGAAATGAAACAATGGATACTATTTATAGCAGGTTTTTTATCGTTTCTGGCGATTGTTCTGACCATCTTAATCCTGATTCTGGGCAATAAACCTTTTTCAGATGCGGAAGAAACCGCTATTGCAAAGGTTAAGGATGAAAACCTCCTTAGTGAAGTCAGCAGATCATATGTATATTCCAATGACCAGAAATCGGTTACTGTTATCGGGACAGACAGTGAAGGCAAATTAAAGGCGGTATTTGTGCCTATGGGAGGCCAGGAACTATCTGAAACGGAGCTGGAAGGCAAGATAACTGCCCAGGAAGCACGTGGCATCGCCTTCAAAGAAATGGAAGTCAAGGAAGTGCTTCATACTAAACTTGGCCAGGAAGACAATAAGACGATCTGGGAAGTTGTGTTTTTAACAGAAAACGATAAATTGAATTATGTTTACATTTCCGCAGAAGATGGTTCCGTCTATAAAAGGATTTTAAATTTGTGAAGGGATTGAAGACTTGTGATTAAATTAGCAAATCGTGTTCAAACTCTGACGCCTTCAACAACTCTGGCGATTACAGCGAAAGCCAATGAACTGAAAGCGCAGGGAGTCGATATAATCGGACTCGGAGCAGGAGAGCCGGATTATAATACCCCTGAAAACATCCTTCAGGCTGCTTATAAATCGATGATGGAAGGCAAAACGAAATATACGCCAGCTGGAGGTTTGCCTGCTTTAAAAGAAGCGATCATCGAAAAACTGAAACGTGATCAGCAACTGACATACGCGCCAGCCGAAGTGATGGTGGGTGTCGGGGCTAAACACGTCCTGTATACATTATTCCAGGTGTTACTGGATAAAGGTGATGAAGTCATTATCCCGATACCATATTGGGTTAGTTATCCTGAGCAAGTGAAACTGGCGGAAGGCGTGCCTGTATACATAGAAGCTACAGCCAGCCAGAATTATAAGATTTCACCTCAGCAATTGCGTGAGGCCATTACTGACCGCACCAAAGCGGTGATGATCAATACACCGAGCAATCCGACGGGAATGATCTATTCCAAGGAAGAGCTGCAGGAACTGGCGGAAGTTTGCCGTGAAAAAGATATTTTGATCGTTTCTGATGAAATTTACGAGAAATTGATTTATGGCGGAAGTGAACATGTATCGATCGCAACTTTATCTGAAGATGCAAAAAATCGCACAATCATTGTGAATGGTGTTTCAAAATCCCATTCCATGACAGGTTGGCGGATCGGTTATGCGGCAGGGGATTCTAAACTGATCAAAGCTATGACGAATCTTGCCAGCCATTCCACTTCGAATCCCACAACGACTTCACAATATGCTGCAATAGAAGCGTATAATGGTCCACAAGGGGCGGTTGAAGAAATGCGCCAGGCTTTTGAAAGCAGATTGGAAGAAATCTTTCCGAAACTGGAAGCAATCCCAGGCTTTAACGTAATTCGGCCGCAAGGGGCATTTTATTTATTGCCTGATGTGTCAGAAGCAGCGGAGAAGACCGGTTTTGCTTCAGTCGATGAATTCGTGGAAGCATTGCTGACGGAAGCGAATGTTGCGGTTATCCCTGGTTCAGGGTTTGGGGCACCATCCACAATCCGTCTATCTTACGCCATGTCGCTGGAAGCATTGAATGAAGCGGTGGAGCGAATCGGTGAATTCGTAACATCAAGATGGCAAAATTAAGTTGAAAACACATTCTTGGAGGCTAGTATGAAAAAAATCACAATTGCCGAAATGGCTAAATATAACGGTCAAACGATTAAACTGGGTGCTTGGGTCGCAAACAAACGCTCAAGCGGAAAAATCGCGTTTCTCCAATTACGCGATGGCTCAGGATTTGTACAGGGAGTAGTGGTGAAAGCGGAAGTCGGCGAAGAAGTATTCGCAGCAGCAAAAGCTTTGACTCAGGAAACATCCCTATATGTTACTGGGGAAGTAAAAGAAGATGAACGTTCTGCATTCGGCTACGAATTAGCGGTGACAGGCATTGAAGTGATTCACGAAGCGAAAGATTTCCCAATCACTCCCAAAGAACATGGCACAGAATTCCTGATGGATAACCGCCACTTATGGCTCCGTTCGCGTAAACAGCATGCAATCATGAAAGTCCGCAACGAGATTATCCGTGCTACGTATGAGTTCTTCAACGATAATGGTTTTGTGAAAGTGGATCCGCCGATTTTAACCGGTTCTGCACCTGAAGGCACTTCTGAACTTTTCGCCACGAAATATTTTGAAGAAGATGCATTCCTGTCTCAATCCGGTCAGCTTTATATGGAAGCAGCGGCTATGGCA
The DNA here is from genome assembly GCF_002836425.1 of Planomicrobium sp. MB-3u-38. Lineage (NCBI taxonomy): Bacteria > Bacillati > Bacillota > Bacilli > Caryophanales > Caryophanaceae > Planomicrobium > Planomicrobium sp. MB-3u-38. The sequence goes on from NZ_PJBO01000060.1 coordinate 270,888, forward strand.
TTAGGAAAAGTATTCTCATTCGGACCAACTTTCCGCGCTGAAAAATCCAAGACCCGCCGCCACTTGATCGAGTTCTGGATGATCGAGCCGGAAATGGCGTTCATGGAGCACGATGAAAGCCTTGAAGTGCAGGAGCAGTTTGTTTCCTATATTGTTCAATCCGTGTTGAAAAACTGCAAACTTGAACTGGATCGTCTGGGCAGAGATACATCGAAACTTGAAAAAATCAAAGCTCCATTCCCGCGCATCACTTATGATGAAGCGATCAAATGGTTGAATGATAATGGCTTTAATGACATTGAATGGGGCGACGATTTCGGGGCGCCGCATGAAACAGCTATCGCTGAAAGCTATGACATGCCTGTATTCATCGTCAATTACCCGATCGGCATCAAGCCGTTCTATATGCAACCGCATCCGGAACGTGACGACGTTGTTCTTTGCGCAGATTTGATCGCACCGGAAGGTTACGGTGAAATCATTGGCGGATCTGAACGCATCTACGATTACGAGCTGATGAAACAGCGCATCAAGGAACATAACCTTGATGAATCTGCCTACGCTTGGTATTTGGAGCTCAGCAAATACGGCGCAGTGCCGCATTCGGGTTTCGGACTTGGGTTGGAGCGTACAGTAGCATGGATTTCAGGAGCAGAACACGTCCGCGAATCCATCCCGTTCCCACGTTTATTGAACCGTTTGTATCCGTAATAATTTTTAGAAGAAATATTCATGTAATTGAACCAAAAATAACACACTTGATAAATCGCTTCGGCGCTTAGGACAGTGCGAAGATTATGCTCCTGCGCACTGCTCGTCGCAAAGGAGGGCCATCTTCGTATGGCACACCTTGGCTCCCGCAATAAGCCGAGAAGAACACTCGTCTTATTGCTTCGCCGAGTTCAGAGGCGCGCCGGCGCTGAGAGAATTTTCTAAAGATATGAAGCAAAACAGCGCAGACTTCCAGGTTATCTACTCATTACAAGCCAGCAGGAAAGCGAAGCTATTTTGCGGAATATCGTTTATCAAAATCTTGAAAATAGTAATAACAAATAGAAAGGTGGTTGGGATATGAAACAGCCAGATCGACTTCAGACATGGATCGAGAAGGGGAATGTTCACATTTCCCAGCTTTTTTTTCAATTTTACAAGGAATTGAAGATTTCGGATGAGGAAGCAATGTTGTTGATGCACGTGCAGGCTTTTCAGCAGGCAGGCAACCATTTCCCGACTCCTGATGAAATCGGAGCACGCATGATGTGCTCTCAAAAAAGCGTCACGACGATGTTGCAGAAATTGATGCAGCAAGGATTCATTGCCATTGAGCAGGAAACGGCAAATGACATCCTGACAGAGAATATCTCACTGCAGCCTTTATGGGATCGATTGCTTGATTGTGTCGACCAGGAAGAATATCAGGAAAAGATTCATTCCCAGAAAGAAATGGAAGGCCAGGTATTCCAGTTATTCGAACAGGAGTTTGGCAGGTTCCTGTCTCCCATGGAGATAGAAACGATTTCAATGTGGATGGATCAGGACGGGCATACACCGGCTGTCATCAGGATGGCACTGAAAGAAGCGGTCATCTCTCAAAAAATGAGTTTGCGCTATGTTGACCGCATCCTTTTCGAATGGAAGAAAAAGAATATCAAGACTTCATCGGAAGTCACGAAACATGCAGCAACTTTCAGGGAAAAAAATATCCAGATTCAGCCTTCGACAGACAACACTGCAAAAAAAGTGAAATTCTATAATTGGCTGGAAGACCGGAATTAGCAGGTGATTGAAATGATGTCAAAAAAAGAATGGCAATTATGCCTTGAGGAAATGGATCACATGTTTCCTGATGCGCATTGTGAGCTGATTCACCGCAATCCTTTCGATCTATTGATTGCGACTTTGCTGTCCGCGCAGTGCACGGATAAATTGGTCAATAAAGTGACCGCAGACCTTTTCAAAAAATACCATACACCGGAAGATTATGTATCTGTGCCGCTTGAAGAGCTGCAGGATGATATCCGTTCGATCGGCTTGTTCCGCAATAAAGCGAAGAACATCCAGGCATTGAGCCATATTCTGATTGAGCAATTCAACAGTGAAGTTCCAGCGGACCGTGATTTACTGACGACTTTGCCGGGTGTGGGCAGAAAAACGGCAAATGTTGTAGTTTCAGTAGCTTTTGGGATTCCTGCACTGGCAGTCGATACGCATGTGGAACGGGTGGCGAAGCGTCTGGGGCTCAATCGCTGGAAAGATTCGCCGCTGCAAGTGGAAGAGACCATCATGAAAAAGACGCCTTCGGAAGACTGGTCCAAAACCCATCATCAGATCATTTTCTTTGGACGCTACCATTGCAAATCCCAAAATCCCGGCTGCCATATCTGTCCTTTATTCGACAGATGCAGGGAAGGGAAGAAACGCGAGAAAAAAGGGCTGGTTAAGCGTGAGCACATTACAGAGGTCAATTGATAAAGAAAAAATTACGCCTTTTATAGAAGCCTGGACCATGTTGGAAGAAGAAATCAGGATCCTGCACGTCAGCAAGGATAATAGTCCGGAAGCATTAATGCATGAAGGAATCATTTTGTACAAATCTTTATTGGAGCAATGCAGTTCGGACGAAGAAAAGATTGCTCCATTGAATAATGAAGAACGGCTGGCTTTCGTTGAAATGAACTGCAGAACGTTTGCGGCATATCGCCAGCTTCAGGAATTATTCAATGAAATGCAAAAGAAAATCGCCTCGAAAAGAGCGATTCTAAATAGAAATAATGATTGAACATAAAAATACCCTTAAGCAATTTTTGCTTAAGGGTATTTTTTGTGAAGTTATTCTTCACTATCTTCATCGTCATTGTTTCCATTGCCGTTTCCGTTGCCATTATTTCCATTTCCATCTGCAGGAGGGACGGAAGCGCCGTTGGCTTCACCGTTGGAATTTTCTCCATCTCCGCTGCCGTCTTCAGGAGGAGTTTCGCCATCTCCTTCACCGTCTCCGCCATCTGCAGGAGGGGTTTCACCATCACCTTCGCCTTCACCATTTCCTTCATTTCCGCCGTTTCCTTCACCTTCACCATTTCCTTCACCTTCAGGAGGGGCGTCGTCTTCCGGTGGAGCTTCATCTTCTGGAGGAGCTTCGTCTTCAGGTGGTTCTTCCTCATCTGCCGGTGGAGTTTCTTCCGGTTCCTCAGGCTCTTCAGGAGGGGTCACTTCAACAATGACTGAAGCTGGATCGCTTCGCTGGTCACCTTTTACCGCGGTTACGCTGAAAGTATAGGCGCGGCCTTCTTCAAGCGCTTCGTAGGTATAGGATTTGTCGTCTGTAGTAGTGAGCACTGACCTGTTGCCGTCTGCTTCTACAGCAACTTCGAATTGCACATCCTCAACGTCACCGTAAGTCCATGTCAAATCGACGTTCGAACCATCAACAGATGCATTGAGTCCGCCGGGAGCATCCAGATCTTCCTGTACGAATTCTTCAGACACTTTTTCCGGAACAGTGCCACGGACAAATAACTCAGTGCTCTTTTGATCCGATGGAGTGAAGTCGCTCGCCAATTGAAGTGGTTCTGTTCCAACTTCAATCGTCGCTTCCACTACTGACTCCGGCTGCTGGAATCTTCCTGCTTCAGAAGAAGAAATCTTCGACATTACATCTTTAAAGATTTGCTGGGACAATAAACGTTCATTGGATGCTGTGTCCATTGCTCCTTCACGGGAAGGATAGCCGCTCCAGACTGAAATTGAATATTCAGGAGAGTAGCCTGCAAACCAGATATCCGGAGCAGAACTGCTGTCATGTCCATATTTATCAAATTCTTCAGGGGTAAAGTTTGTTGTTCCAGTTTTACCGGCAATATCCAAGCCGCTGATTGCAGCTGCCTTACCGGATGCTCCAGCAATATTAGGGTCCACGACATCACGAAGCATGTCAGTCACCATATAAGCTGTGCTGTCTTTCATGGCTGGAACTGATTCAGGCGCGACTACCTGTTCAGTAGTGCCATCCCTGAAAACGATTTTTGTTACAGTATGCGGCTTTGTATAAATACCATCATTGCCGAAAGCTGCGAAAGCTCCAGCCATCTCAACCGTATTGATATTTTCCTCTGGCGAACCGATTGCGGCCGATTCGTATATGCCTCCAAAATTCAATCCTAATTTCTGGGTGAATTCTTTTGCATTTTTTGTGCCAACTTCATTCAAAGTCTTAACCGCCGGTACGTTGCGTGAACGGTAAAGCGCTTCGCGCATCGTCATCTCACCAAGGTAGTCGTTATCGAAGTTACGGACTTCCTGGTCACCGTCTTCATATGAATAAGGTTCATCCACCAAAGTCTTACCTGTCGACCAGTTAAGATATTCGATGGCTGGGCCGTAGTCAATCAGTGGCTTGATAGTTGAACCGATTTGGCGGTCACGGGCTGTCGCGTAATTGCGGCGGACATCTCCGCTGTATTCGCGGGCTGCACCGACTGCGCGGATAGCCCCTGTTTCAGTATCGACAACCGTCAAAGCGGATTCGACTTCATCGTTGAAGAAAATATTGGAAGCCATAGTTTCGTTTACCGCTTTTTGTACATTTGGTTCTAGTGTTGTGTAAATAGTCAACCCTTCATCGAGTGAGATATCTTCATCCAAGGCTTCAATTTCATTTTCGACCATTTCCATGAAGGCTGTATATTCACCGCTCGGCGGGGCAGGGCGCTGTTCCTCCGGCAATAAAGTTTCAGTTACCGGAATCGCCTGTGCTGCTTCTTTTTCTTCAGTCGTAATTTTGCCGTGCTGTTCCATCAGGCGGAGCACCACATTGCGTCTTTCTTCTGCGCGCTCCGGGTTATTGAAAGGGTTGTAGCCGTTCGGGCTTTGCGGCATGCCTGCAAGCATCGCGGCTTCATGCAATTCAAGTTCAGAGACGTGTTTGCCAAAGAAATTTTCGGAAGCTGTTCCAAATCCATAAGTGTTGCCCGACATCAGGATTTTATTGAAATACATTTCAAAAATTTCTTCTTTTGTATACTCCTGTTCGAGCTGGTAGGCAAGATAGGCTTCCTGAGCTTTCCGCTTAATAGTCTTTTCATTTTTCAGGAAAGAATTTTTGATGACTTGCTGTGTGATGGTACTTGCTCCTTCAGAACCGAATCCATCGGTCACGTTCGCAATTACCGCACCACCCAGACGGATGATATCAATGCCGGGATGTTCATAGAAGCGGTTGTCTTCTGTTGCCAGAATCGCATCTTCCATTAACTTGGGAATATCTTCGTAATTGACGTATTCACGGTCTTCACCTGTCATATAGGGTATTTCCGTTTCCCCGTCAGCTGCTAGGAAGGTAGGGCTGATCGGATCGCGCAGGAGTTCTTCGTCAAGTTCCGGGGCACTGCTGGCATAATAGGTAAAAAGGCCGATGCCGAATACCAGTCCGATGACTCCGACAATGAGTATTGCCAGGATGATCCGTTTAAACCAGCCGCCTCCGGAGGTTTTCTTTTTCTTGCCCTTTTTCTTTTGCTGTTCCATTGCTTTTCTGCGCTGTTCGCGCGACATTTGTTTTTCGCTCACTAAATGTTCCTCACTTTCGTTGGTGCTTGTCTACTGAAACTTATTCAAATGGGGCAGGTAATCGATGCGCGGAAACGCACCTGGTTTCAATTCAATACCGGTTTCTTCAATTTCCGTCAAAGTCACAGACTTCCTGCCGCCGCTCATCATTCTATTCCAAAAAAATTCAAAAGCTTCAAAAGGAACAATAAAATAACGGTCTATAGAAGAAAAGCGAATGATCAGGAAAGCCAGTCCATCATGTTTTACGACTTGTGCCATGTGCTGGATTTGGTGTTCGTGTATATTCTTCAGCGGAAAAGAAGTTTTGTTCTCCGTTTCCTTCGCCTCGAAATCAATGTATTTGCCGTTCCACACGCCATTATAGTCGGTTGTGGAGGGGGAACGGAAATACGCTTCCTTTATGACAGCGGCACTTCTGGATGGGTATTCGACCCTGACGATTTGGACAGGAACCGGTTTTTTGTGGATGACGGCATGTCCGAGCTGCAGATAATAATCGTTTGTCTCATTCAATTCATCCTCTAGTGTTTTACCCCGATTACTGAAAGAGAAATCTTTTTTCTTCTTTTTCTTTTTCTGGTCCGCTGGCTGTTCTTTCTGTGGAATGAATTTTTTGCCGTTTGGATAATTGATTGCCATTGTGATACACCTCGCTTACTTTATCATATCACATAGATTTAGACGATAAATGAGACCCGAAGTTCCATTTCGCTAGGTTCATGATAGCCGATAGGCGTTTGAAAGCCAATTGAAAAGAATGTCTGTTCGTTCATAGTCGTCTCATCAAGGTGTATATGATAAACTGAGGACATTGGAGGGATCTTGAAAAATGAATATTCGTGAACTTTCTTCCTTATTATATGATGAATGCGGAAAATGCCAGGACCGCTTTTTTGATATGCGTGAGCGGGACACGGTACCTGACTTTTACGAGGACGTAAAACCATACGCAGATTATTGGCACACTAAAATAAATCAATGGCAAGAGGAATCGCTCCTTTATATACAGCAAGAGCGGCCGAAATATGTCCATAAACCGCAGATTGATACAGCTGCAGAAGGTATGACACAATTTTTTGTGCAAAGTTTTTATAAGGAAACAAGCAAGAAACGTTTTATCCAAACCATACAGGCGGCCCAGTATACGTTACAGACGTTCATGCTGGCCATAGATGAAAAGAGCGATGAAAGATGATCAGAAAGAAAACATTGCCTCAGTTGATGGATGAATGGAAAACCGAGCCCGATATGATGGAGCGGATTGTCCATTGGCATACAAAGGAAGAAAAGCCGGCGAGGTACGCCGATTTTCCTGAAGAGATGCATGACAGCCTGAAAGCTGCACTCAGAAAAAAAGGCATTGAGCAATTATATACACATCAGCGCCAAGCTTTTGACCTGGCTCAGGAAGGCAAGTCCTATACGGCAGTCACTCCGACTGCGTCCGGTAAATCATATTGCTACCATCTCCCGGTGCTTCATAAGATCCTCAACGATCCAGGAGCAAGAGCGCTGTATCTGTTTCCGACAAAAGCATTGGCGCAGGATCAGAAAAGCGACCTTCATGATCTAATAGAAAAAACGGAGAAGGATATTTTATCATATACGTATGACGGCGATACATCACCGGCAATCAGAACGAAAGTGCGAAAAGCGGGGCAGATTGTGATGACCAATCCGGATATGCTGCATTCCGCTATTTTGCCGCATCATACGAAATGGGTGTCACTGTTTGAAAATCTCCATTATATTGTCATAGATGAATTGCATACTTATAAAGGTGTTTTCGGTACACATGTCTCACATGTAATCAGACGCCTTAAACGGATCTGTGAATTCTACGGCAGCAATCCGGTCTTCATCTGCACCTCCGCGACAATCGCCAATCCGAAAGAATTGGCGGAAGCATTGACCAATGAAGAACACGCATTGATCGACCAGAACGGAGCACCTTCAGGCAAAAAGCATATCGTCTTTTATAACCCGCCGATCATCCACCCGACTTTCGGGGTCAGAAGAAGTGCGGTGCTTGAAGTGCGGGACTTAGCTACAGTGCTGATAAAACAAGGGATCCAAACCATCGTATTCGCAAAAAGCCGTGTCAGGGTCGAGATGCTTGTGACATATCTTCAGGCGATCACGAAGATGAAGCTTCAGGATGAATCCATCAAGGGTTACCGCGGAGGCTATCTGCCGACCGAACGGCGGGCGATCGAGAAAGGTTTGCGGGATGGTTCGATCCAATGTGTCGTTTCGACAAACGCCCTGGAACTTGGCGTTGATATCGGCCAGCTGCAAGCCTGCATCATGACCGGCTATCCGGGGAATATCGCCAGCGCCTGGCAGCAGGCAGGCCGTGCCGGAAGACGCCAGGATGAATCTTTGGTTGTCTATGTTGCGCAGTCGACGGCCCTCGACCAATATATTATAAATAATCCTGCTTATCTATTGGACCAGTCACCGGAAGAAGCAAGAATCCATCCGGAGAATATCATCATCTTAATGGACCATTTAAAATGCGCTTCTTTTGAATTGCCTTTTTCGACAGATGAAATGTATGGTGAATTCGAAGTGCAGGAATTGCTCGAGTACCTGCAGGAACAGGGAGTGCTTGTACGCACATCTGACCGCTGGCATTGGATGAGCGACCGTTTTCCGGCGCATGACATTTCATTGCGCTCAGCGTCACAGGAAAATGTTGTCATCATCGACCAGTCCGTGCCATCTGATACCCGTGTAATCGGCGAAATGGACCGTTTCAGCGCATTGACTTTATTGCATGAAGAAGCGATCTATCTTCATCAAGGGACTCAGTTTCAAGTAGAGATTTTGGATTGGGAAGAGAAAAAGGCGTATGTCCGTGAAGTGGATGTGGATTATTTCACTGATGCCAATCTGGCAGTCGAGTTGAAAGTGATGAGTGAGGACAAAACCAAAGACATGCAAGGGGCGGAAGTTTTTTACGGCGATATCGCGGTATTGGCAATGCCGACCATATTCAAGAAAATCAGATTCGATTCTCATGATAATATCGGTTCGGGTCCCATCTCGCTGCCGGCTGAAGAGCTTCATACTTCCTCGACCTGGCTGAGTTTCAGCAAACCTGATGGATTCTCGGATTCAGAATTATCGGATATGATGACCGGTGCGGCATACGCCATCGAATCATTCATCCCGATTTTCGTGTCCTGTGACCGCCGCGACGTTCATGTGGTGCCGCAGGTGAAGTCCCCGCATAACGATTTGCCTTCATTCTTTATACATGATTCCTATCCTGGAGGCATCGGAATCAGTGAACGGATCTATGATATGTGGCTGCCGCTCCTTGATAAAGCGAGGAGCCACGTCGCTGAATGTCCATGCCTGGATGGCTGCCCTTCGTGTATAGGAGCGCAGGATGCAATGGTCAATATGAAGGAAAATGTCATCAGATTACTCGACGAGCTTCGCGAAGAGAGGTGAGAGCCGATGTCGTTCGAAAATAAACTGCTGCAGATGAAAGGCATGCTGAAGAAAGACGCAGGTGCCAAGCCGAAGCAGAAAACACAAAAGCAGGAAAAGAAGCGGCCAATGCATGAAGACAGATGGCAGGATATCGGCCTTGAATTGGTGGAGAACGAATTTGGATTCGTTTTTAAAAAAGTGATCAGCTATCCATTTGACACGCGTCATGGAAAGATAGGGTTAAATGAACTGGACAGGGTATTGACTGCGTGGGAAAGTGCAGACTTCGATCATCCGTTCAAGTTGAAAAAAGATGAGCGGATTCTTTTTTTTGATACTGAAACGACTGGCCTCAGCGGAACCGGAGCTTATATCTTCCTTGCAGGATTATTGGAACGCACAGAAAAGGGATTTGAAATGGTCCAGTATATCATGCCGGATCCATCCAATGAAGCCGCTTTTCTCTTTGAGACCAATCTTTGGCAGTCGGAAGATCCGATCATCTTTTCTTATAATGGCAAGAGTTTCGATTGGCCGCAGCTGACCTCCAGATGGACGATGCACCGCAATATTTTGCCGAAGCTGAAAACGCTGCGGCAAATCGATTTATTCCATGGCACTAAAAGAATTTGGAAAAATGAATTGGCGCGGATGAAGCTGAGCACCATCGAGGAAGAAAAGCTCGGATTCACCCGGGAAGGCGATGTGCCAGGCTTCTTGATACCCGCCATCTATTTGGATGCGGTCAAAAGCGGCTATCCGGAAGCATTGGATAAAGTGCTTTATCATAATGAACTGGATATTCTTTCACTCGTCTCGCTATATGTCTTGTCATCGGATCTATTGATGGAAGACCTGGAATCTGAAACCTTCGGCGCTTATACGAATATCGGGAAATGGTACGCAGATCTTAAACAATTCGATCAAAGCGCAGCTTATCTCGAACATGTAACTGCAGAACGGGGAGCTTCTTCGGCACTTGCCCGTTATTTTTTAGCAATTCAGCGCAAACGCAGCGGACAATACGAAGAAGCAGTGAAGCTGTTTACAGAAGCTGCACCGAATCTGCGGGGACCTGTCGAAGTCGAAGCCTGGATCCATGCGGCTAAATTATATGAACATCAAGTCAAAGATTATGACAAGGCCTTGATAATGGCAGGCTTTGCGAAAGAATCCAGCAGCCACACTAAAATCAGGAAATCGCTTGTACAGGATATCGATAAAAGAATGGCCCGGCTAGAATTGAAAAAACAAAAAAATCGTCCTTCAAATGAGAATTTTTGAAACACAAAAATTATGCTTATGATATACTTACCATAAGCATTCTTTTATCCCGTATTAACGGTCATTAAGTCTGTCGCATCATTTTGCGGAAGGCCAGCTGTCCGTAAAAACCCGATTGGATCAACTAACATTCAGTGGAACATGTTTCCCGCCGCTGAATGAAGTTTCTCTTTATGGAAGGACGATTTAAATGGACAATAAATTCACAGCTAAAGATATTTTAGAAAAAGATTTTAAAACAGGTATGCGCGGCTACAACCAGGATGAAGTTGATCATTTCCTTGATGATATCATTCAGGATTATGAAGTCTTCACGAAAAAAATCGATCAATTGATGAATGAAAACAAGCGTTTACGCGCTGAACTTGAAGATGCTCCACGCAAACAGGCGACACCTGCACCAGGAACAACGAATTTTGATATTCTGCGCAGACTCTCCCATTTGGAGAATCACGTCTTCGGCAATAAACTGAACAACGAGTAATACCCTTTGTTTTATTGATGAAAATGCAGTATACTGATGAAGCCATTGGAATTCCGGCAATCGCTCCGGCTACCGGCCGGAGAGGAAAGTCCATGCTCGCACGGACCTGAGATGGCCGTAGTGATCGCGCTTAGCGAAACAATAAGCTAAGGCAGCTGTTATGCAGCTGACGGCGGGTAGAACACCTAAGTCTTCGGATATGGTCGAAATACCCTGAAGGTGCCACAGTGACGGAGCTGTATAAGAAATTATACAGGTGGAACGAGGTAAACCCCGCGAGTGAGAAACCCAAACTATGGTAGGGGCACTTTTCCGAAGGAATTGAACTGAGGAAAAGGCAGGCATAGCCTTGCAGATAGATGATTGCCTTCCAAGTGTACAAGGCGAGAGCCGTTTGAGTACGTGGAAAACAAAACATGGCTTATGGAATTTCCGATGGTCTTAAATTGCAATTAAAAAAAGCTCTCCCCAGGGAGGGCTTTTCTTATGATTACAGATAGAAGAGGATGCGGTGTTTTTGGCTGATCAGCGATTTGTTGAAATGGAAGAACTTACGATTTCAGGATTTCCAATCGAGTTATCCGAAAAAGTGTTTCAGAAGGTTGCAGAAGGAATCATGATAACCGATCTTTCCAAAAGAATTCTGCATGTCAATCCGGCTTTTGAAATTGTTACAGGATTCCAGCGGGATGAAGTAATCGGCCATACGCCGAAAATTTTGCAGTCGGGCATCCATAAAGGTGATTTCTACCAAAGTATGTGGACGGAAGTGCAAACTACGGGAGAATGGCAAGGTGAAATATGGAACAGGCGTAAAAATGGTGAAATATATCCTGAATGGCTTAATATCATGGCCATTCGGGATAATGGCGGGGAAATTCGGAATTACTGCGGCATCTTCACGGATTTGACCGACCGGAAATCTGCTGAAAAAGAGCTGAAGGAAATGGCGCTGACCGATTCTCTTACAGGAGTTTCGAACCGCTATGACTTTGCCGAACGGATGCAGCAGCTGCTGAAGACTTCCGAAAAGTATACAATTACGCACTCCCTGCTATTCCTGGACCTCGACCGCTTCAAACAAATCAATGATTCCCTCGGCCATGATATTGGAGACCGATTGTTGGTCGAAGTTTCACAGCGCATCCGTGAATTGATAAAAAACAAAGACATCATTGCCAGATATGGAGGCGACGAGTTCGTTATCGCCTTATCGGCCATTAAACATCCGAGGGAAGCCGCCCATTTAGCCGAAAGCATTATTGATGCACTGGGACGGCCATTCCTTTTGAATGAAGAAGAGATTTATATTTCGACAAGCATAGGGATTTCACTTTATCCCAATGATGGGCAGACAGCAGATGAATTATTGCGGAAAGCAGATAAAGCGATGTATTTTTCGAAAGAAAATGGCAGGAACCAATTCTGTTTTTTCCATGATGAATTAAAACCGTCCTCCAAAAGGCATGTTGTTCTCGAAAGTGAATTGCGAAAAGCGATAGAGTTGAAAACGGTTAAAATGGTCTACCAGCCGAAAATTGACATAGTCAATAATCGTATAACCGGTTATGAGGCTCTAGTCAGGTGGGAAAGCGAAAAACTGGGTCAGGTATCGCCGGCCGAATTTATTCCGCATGCGGAGTCTTCCGGATTAATCGCACCATTAAGTGAGCTTATCTTCGAAAAAGTCTGTGAAGATTTTATACAATTCAATATGGAGCGCGGCAACAAAGCTCCGATTTCCATAAATATATCAGGGATGCATTTCCAGCAAAGCCAGTTTGTTTCGACATTAAAATCCGTGTTTGAAAGGATGAATTGCCAGCCTTCTTTTTTTGAACTTGAATTGACGGAACATACAATTATGGCGAACGGAACAGAAACAGCCGATAAATTGAATGAACTTAAAAATCTCGGGTTTAAAATTTCAGTTGATGATTTTGGCACTGGCTATTCATCCTTAAGCTACCTTCATCGTTTTCCGATTGATTATTTGAAAATTGATCGGAGTTTTATAAGCAATATCAATGGCATAAAAGAAAATGAATTGATCGTCAATGCAATCATCAATATGGCTGCCAGCCTTCAGATGGATGTCATTGCAGAAGGTGCTGAAACGACTGAGCAGGTGGAATTGCTTCGCAGACTCGGCTGTGGTATTGTTCAAGGATATTATTTCAGCAAGCCGATGCCTGCAGAAAGCGTCAGTTATTTTGTGGAAGAATGGAATATCAGTCAACAGGAAAGGGTGTAAGTATGGCTACATATAAATTGTTAGCGACTGCCGCAATGGGCCTCGAGTCCATTGTCGCCAGTGAAGTGAAAGACATGGGTTACGACACCCAAACCGAAAACGGTAAAGTTTTCTTTGAGGGAGACGAGCGGGATATCGCCAAAACAAATCTTTGGCTGCGTACAGCAGACCGTGTAAAGATTATTGCCGGTGAATTCAATGCTTATACTTTCGATGAACTATTCGAAAAGACGAAGGAAATTGAATGGGAAAAATTCCTGCCGGTGGACGCTGAATTTCCTGTACAGGGAAAATCAGTGAAATCGACTTTGCATTCGGTGCCGAATTGCCAGTCCATCGTCAAGAAAGCGATTGTCGAACGATTGAAAAAAGCTTACCATCGAAACTCTTTCCTAGATGAAACTGGTCCACGTTTCAAAATAGAAGTTTCCATACTAAAAGATAAAGTTCAATTATCTATAGATACCAGCGGCGCAGGCTTGCATAAACGCGGCTATCGTGTCGACCAGGGGGAAGCGCCACTGAAGGAAACACTTGCAGCGGCTCTGGTGAAATTATCACGCTGGACACCGGACCGCCCTTTTGTAGATCCATTCTGCGGTTCAGGTACAATCGTCATAGAAGCGGCAATGATCGGCCAAAACATTGCACCGGGCTATAACCGGGAATTTGACAGTGAAAAATGGCCATGGATCGGTGAAGATATCTGGAACGAAGTGCGGGAACAGGCAGAAGAGATGGCGAATTATGATCAGCCGCTGAATATTCTGGGTACCGACATCGACCACCGGATGGTAAAGATAGCTGAACAAAATGCGCTGGAAGCCGGATTTGCCGATATCATCCAGTTCGAACAGCGACAAGTCAAAGATTTTAAAACTACTGAAGAAAATGGTGTTGTAATCGGCAATCCTCCTTATGGTGAACGAATCGGCGAGATTGAAATTATTGAAGAGATGATCCAGGATATGGGAAGGATATTTTCGAAGCATCCGACTTGGTCTGTTTATATCCTTTCTTCAATGGCAAGATTTGAAACGCTCTATGGCCAGCCGGCTACAAAGAAAAGAAAATTGTTCAATGGTTTTATACGCACGGATCTGTTCCAGTTCTGGGGAGAGCGTCCGAAAAAATAAAAATGATGGAACGGAAGAGCATCAGCTCTTCCGTTTCTCTGTGAGGAGAGTTTATGAGACAACCTATACCATTTCCGTTATCGAAAGATAAAACCTTCTTTGAGTCTTTGAATGATTGGATCGGAGACGTTTTTTACGATGAGCTGCCGGAAAAAGGGTACGATCTTCGCGATGAACAGATCTTTATGGCATTTCAAATGGAGAAAGCCTTAAAAGAAAAATCGGTAATGTTTGCGGAAGCAGGCGTAGGCACAGGGAAAACGCTTGCCTATCTGCTCCCGGCAATCGCCTACGCCAGATATACAGGAAAACCGGCGTTAATTTCCTGCGCCGATGAAACACTGATTGAACAGCTTGTTAAAAAGGGCGGGGATATTGACCGTTTGGATGAGCTCTTTAACTTGAACCTGGATGTCCGGCTGGCAAAATCACGTGACCAATATCTATGCCTGCAGCGACTCGAAGGTGCAAAGAAAAGAAGCGGAGCGGATTTTCTGGATGACATAGAATCCAGGCTGCCGGAATTCGTCAACAAAACGTTTTCAATGCAGAACACCTATCCTTACGGTGAACGTTCCAGTTTTCCGGAAATCAATGACCATCAGTGGCAGCAGGTCAACTACCACCCGATCCAAAACTGTGCAGCTTGCGAACTGCGCAATAAATGCGGTCAGACCATACACCGCAACCATTACCGGGAAGCGACTGATCTCGTCATCTGTTCCCATGATTTCCTGATGGAGCATCTGTGGACGAAAGAAACACGTATCCGGGAAGGACAGACACCGCTATTGCCTGAGTTCTCCCAAATCGTTCTTGATGAAGGCCACCTCTTGGAATTCGCGGCTCAGCGCGCTTTAACATATGAAGTTCAGGAAAGCACACTCCTTGATGTCACAGAAAGTATACTGGCAGATAATGTCCGTGAAAAGACCTTGAACATGATTGAAGAGACGATTGATCTGCACAACGAATTTTTCCGCTTGCTCCGGAAAAACATCGTGGCAAGTGATGAAGACCGAAAGGCGATTAGCAGAGATCCGGCGTTGATCAGTTTAGGCAAAGGGCTGGTCAATCACATTAATCTCTTATTAGAGGAATTTGTTTTTGAAGGTGAATTATTTACAATCCCTGAATATGAATTGCGTCTGGCGGAAGAGTTCTTTGAGAAATACATCTTCTCGATGGGTTTATTCACGGAAGAGGGAGACGCAGTGCACTGGCTCGAAATAAAAGATGACATTGAAACACTGGTCATCATGCCTCGTCTGGTGACAGATATTCTGGACGAAAAACTTTTCGATGGAAAAGTGCCGATCATTTTTTCATCTGCGACATTATCCATTAAAAAAGATTTCAGCTATTTGTCGGACAGCCTGGGCATTGATAAATACCAGTCATTTACTGTACCTTCGCCTTTTGACTATGAAGATGTCATGAAAGTGCTGAAACATCCACTGGAACAGCGGGATAAATTCCAACGTGCCTATGATTTACTGTCGAGTGGCGAACAGACACTGATTTTATTCAAATCAAAAATGGATATGGAGAATTTCAAGCAATCATTGCCGCTTGACCATGCTTATAAAATTGAGTTCGAAGGTGATCGTGAATTATCTACCGTCGTCAAGGATTTCCAGGATGCCAAATTCCAGGTGCTTTGTTCTTACCATCTGTGGGAGGGGCTGGACTTGCCGAAAGATGCATTGACAAAAGTCATCATAGTCGATTTGCCGTTCCCGCCACAGGATCCCGTTTTTGAAGCAAAACGGAAATTCAGCTCCAATCCGCTTGAAGAAATCGATCTTCCATTCATGCAGCTCAGAATTCAGCAGGGCATCGGGCGATTGATCCGTACGTCTGAAGACCACGGCGAAATCCACTTGTTGTTAAATGAAGATGAACTGGCTCTTGAGCACCTTTGGCAAGAGGTGTTGCCGGTCACTGCTCAAAATTTTCTAAAATAGTAATCCATTCATGATATAATAGACCCATTCGACAAAGGGGGATTTATATGTCATCGGAAACGCAATTTACGGATCATATGAAAAAACTGAAAGCTTATAATGAAGCTGTATCACTGCTTTATTGGGATTTGCGCACCGGCGCACCGAAAAAAGGTGTCGATTTGCGTTCAGAAACAATTGGTGTGATTTCTTCTGATATTTTTATTATGTCAACTTCAGATGAATTCGGTGAGCTGATAACTTCACTGGAAGCGAAAAAAGAGGAGCTGGATCCGGTGATGCTTCGATCTGTGGAAGAAGCGCGGAAACAGTATGATTTAAGCAAAAAGATTCCAGCTGATGAATACAAGGAATTCGTGATCCTTCAATCCAAAGCTGAATCTGTTTGGGAAACAGCCAAAGATACAGATGACTTTTCTTTATTCCAGCCTTATCTTGAAAAGATGGTGGCTACGACGAAAAAGATGATCGGCTATTGGGGAGAAAAGAACGGCAGTGCCTACAATACGCTGTTGGATCAATATGAACCTGGCATGACTACTGAAATTCTGGATGAGGTATTCGGCGACTTGCGCAGCCGCATCATCCCACTGGTGCAGAAAATTGCCGATTCACCCAACAAACCACAGACAGATTTCCTGTATCACCAGTTTCCGCAAGAGGCACAGGAAAGTTTCAGTGATAAGATTCTGGAGCAGCTTGGCTATGATTTCGATGCCGGACGGCTCGACGAAACGGTGCATCCTTTCATGATCGGCATCAATCGCCAAGACGTTCGGATCACGACTAAATATGATGAAAAGGATTTCCGTACAGCAGTATTCGGCACTATCCATGAATGCGGACATGCATTATATGAACAGAATATCGGGGAAGAGTTAAGCGGAACATTAGTGGAGACTGGCGCATCTATGGGCATCCATGAATCCCAATCGTTATTTTTCGAGAATTTTGTCGGCCGCAGCGAAAAATTCTGGGAAAAGAATTATGAGATGTTAAAAATGTTTTCACCGGAACAATTCGGACAGGTGTCACAGGAAGAGTTTATCCGTGCGATCAATGAATCCAAGCCTTCACTCATCCGTATTGAGGCGGACGAACTGACTTATGCACTTCATATCATGATCCGCTACGAGTTGGAGAAAGGGCTGTTCAACGGCGAATTGGAAGTGAAGGATCTGCCACAGCTATGGAATGATAAATATGAAGAATACCTTGGTGTCCGCCCTTCCAACAATTCTGAAGGCGTGTTACAGGATGTCCACTGGGCTGGCGCAAGCTTCGGGTACTTCCCATCATATGCGCTCGGCTATATGTATGCCGCGCAATTCAAAAATGCCATGCTGAAGGACCTGCCGAATTATGATGAACTTTTGGCTGCAGGAGATATTGCACCAATCCGGAACTGGCTGACAGAGAATGTGCACAAACATGGTTCGATGAAAAAACCTCTCGAAATTTTGGAGGAAGCGACCGGTGAAGGGCTGAATGCAGAGCATCTGGCGAAATACCTGGAAGAGAAATATTCAAAAGTCTATCAATTAGCTTAATATGTATGCTAAAGCCGTCCCGGCTGCAATCGGGACGGCTTTTTTTTATTTATGACGAAACTGTAAGATTAGCGTCATCTTCAGTAAATGCTGGCTTTTTATATCCGTCCTATACTGAAGACATCCCAGACTGATCTTGATAATTAACTGTGGATGTAAAAAAATAAGATTTGAGGAGAGAAGATCATGAAAAAAATCACATTATGGATAACGGCATTATGTGCGGGGGCGATAATTTTGTCAGGCTGCAATATTTTAGACAAAGCAAATGGAATCATTCTTTACGGGGATGAAGAAAAAGTTTTGGCCTCGCTTAAAGAAGAGCATAAAGGCCAAATTGAAAAAGATTCACTTTTGGTAAAACTTATGGAGGCTGACGGAGAACGGCTGCTGATCATGGATGTAACTTCTGCGCAATATCTGATCGACAAGGAGTTGCTGAGAGAAGTGGAGGATGGCAAAGATAGTGAAGCTGTTCCATCACTTCCCGAAATAGCAGAAGGCGAAGCGATTCTTTTTGCCAAAAAAGCAGACAGTAACATCCATTTAGACAGCTTGGCAGTTCAGGTGAACTATGAGGGGAATGTCATTATTGGTGACGGCCGTGTGTATGCAGACTTTTTTTTAGTTCTAGCTGATGAGGAATTTCAGGAATTTGAAGCCGAAGAGAAAACGATGGGTATTATTCAATATAATAAAGACCCGGATGGCATCGGCGGCTTTGATGTCGAAAAAGAACAGCTGGTAAAGATTGAAGGGTGACAGAATCGTTTTATTTTCCTGAAAGAATCTTTTCCTCTGCCCATCTAATTGAATCGTGGCGGGACAATTACCGGAATTTTCGATTATAATAGGAGCCGGAGGCGATAAAATGTTGAAGTCATTCAGTTTAGAAGGAAAAACAGCAATTGTGACAGGTGCGGGTAAAGGGATCGGCCAGGCTATTGCGCTGGCAATAGCGGAAGCAGGCGCCAACGTTATGCTTGTTGCACGGACGGAATCAGATTTGCAGAATGTAAAGGAACTGATCGGCAATGACCGGACAGAATATGCAGTTGCTGATATAACCGACCGGAGCCAAATTCGCCGGGTGGTTGAAAATACGATGGAACGGTTTGGCGCAATAGACGTTCTTGTAAATAATGCAGGCATGAACATCCGTTCAAAGCTGATGGATGCGACGGATGATGAATGGCATAAGATTATGGATACTAACGCCCAAAGCGTTTTCATGTTTTCACAGGAAGCAGCAAAGAAAATGCAGAGTGGCGGCTCGATCATCAATATCAGTTCAGTGGGCGGTGAGCGGGCATTAAAAACAGGTGTCGTATATGCCGCATCAAAAGCAGCCATCATCCAGATGACTCGTGTAATGGCAATGGAATGGGGCGAGAAGAATATTCGTGTCAATGCCATCGGTCCTTGGTATTTCCGGACGCCTTTGACGGAAAAACTGTTGAACGACAAAGAATATCTGGATTCGATTTTGGCTGTGACCCCGATGAAGCGCGTCGGTGAACTTCCGGAAGTTGCCACGCCGGTCGTGTTCCTGGCATCAGAAGCATCCAGCTATATAACGGGCCAGACGCTGTTTGTAGACGGAGGCATGTCGATACATGGGTTTTCTTAAGAAAAGCGGAAACAGCCGTTCAGCTCTGACAGGCAAGAGATGGATCAAATGGAATTTGAGCCATCTCTTTGCGACGAAGCAGCGCAGCGATGCAGGAGCAATAAGATTTTAGATGATTTGGTGAGGTGGCGCTTTATGCCACGCAGCTGGGCTGACTTATGACCGAAGAGTTGGCTGTTGGAGACTGGACAGAGAAAAGCGGAAGCGCCCGTTCTGCCCCGACAAGCAATAGATAGTTCAAAGGTAAAATGAGATATCTATTGCTATCGAGAGAGAAAGATTAGAAACCGATATTCCGCAAAACAGCTCCGCTTTCCTGGTGGCTCGCGCTGAGCTAACTCGGTCTTGTTCCACTTCGCCCGAGTGGATCTCAGCACTTCGCTTGGTCACCTGGGAGTCTTCGCTGTTTTGCTCCATATCTTTAGATCACTTTCTATATAAGGTATTCGCATCAACTTGTTTCTAGTATGGAAGTGGATGCTTTATTCCGATACATCATTAGAATGAAGTGACAGACGGTGAAGAGCAAAGATATGCTCCTGCATCGCTTCGCTGCTTCGTCGCAAACGATTTGCTCTTTGCAAATCGCTTCCTGCGGGAGCAAGAGCGTGTCCTAAGACCCCGCAAGAGCGAAGCGATGAGGAGGCTTAGGCCGCTCCCCGCGGAAAGCATCCGTCTAAAACGGAATGATTATAGAAGTTTCCGGTTTCTCGACAGCTTGAATTAGCCAAACGTAACTTAGACCATCTCATTGCGACGTAGCAGCGGAGGCGCCCGCTCAGAGTGAAATGACTTTCAGTAAATGGAAATTCAACCACATCCTCTCCTTAAATGGAGGGGATGTTTTTCGTTTATCGCGATAAATGGTATGATAAAAGGAGTATGAAATGAAGGGGATACCGGAATATGACAGCTTTGGACCATCATAATGAATTATTAGAAACTGCGCGGCTGCACCGCATCTTTGAAGAGAATGACGACACTGACCGTGCAGCGAAAGCGAAATTGTTCGGAAAGAAAATATTGAAAAATCAGTTCATCATCGGTTTTGCGGGACATTTTTCTTCGGGAAAATCATCCATGATCAACGCATTGACTGGCGAAACTTTATTGCCATCAAGTCCGATACCGACCAGTGCCAATATCGTGAATGTGCACAAAGCGGATTCTGATTTTGCCATCGTCAATAAGACGGAAGGGAAGCCGGTTTATTTTCCTGAGAATTATGATTTTGATGCCGTTAAGCAGTATTGTAAAAGTGGCGATGTGACACAGATCGATATCGGCCACAAAGACTCAGTTTTACCGGATGGTGTTAGTGTCATGGATACTCCGGGAGTGGATTCGACAGATGATGCACACAGGATCTCCACTGAATCTGCACTGCATATTGCAGATATGGTTTTTTATGTCATGGATTATAACCACGTCCAATCCGAATTGAACTTCAATTTTACAAAAGAATTGCAAAAATATACGGACCTTTACCTGATTGTCAATCAAATCGACAAGCATCAGGACAGTGAACTGGATTTTCCAGCTTTCAAAAAATCTGTAGCGGATTCTTTTTCTGCTTGGGGAGTCGAACCGAAAGGCATATTCTTTACGTCACTGCGGGATTTCGAAATGGAAGGCAATGACTTTGAATCAGTTAAAGCACTTGTTTCTACATCAATGGAAGGCTGGGAAGGAAATGTCGGAAAAGCTGCGGAATCCACGCTTTCCCAATTGAAAGATGAACATCTGAACTTTTTGGAAGATGAAAAGATGGAGAGGCTGGAGGCTTTTTCAAACGTGTTGAGTCCGGAAGAATGGGAAATGCGTGAAGATGTTAAAGCAGAGACCACTAAAGTGGAACGGCGATTATCGGTACAGGATTTTGAGAGCTGGAAAGGCGATTTCGAAAAGAACCGCAAAGAATTGCTCGAAAATGCCAATATCATGCCATACGAATTGAGAAATTCCTTAACGCTTTATCTGGAAGCCATGCAACCCGATTTTAAAGTTGGCATGCTTTTCAGCGGCAAAAAGACGGAGACTGAACGTGATGCCCGCCGGAATGATGTCAAAGAAAAACTTGGTACTGTTATTCCGTCTCAAATCACTGTGCATCTGAAAAGATTGATGAAGTCCGCTTTGAAGGATGCGGCGATATTGACTGACCGGGATTCCTTGGCAATCGATGACATGGAACTGGAAGTACCGTTTTCAGTAGTTGAAGACCAAATGCCAAAAGGTGTTCTGATAACTGGTGACACAGTCCTTAATTTCGCGAATAGTTTAAGTGTCGGCATACAGCGCTGGTTCATAAAAGAAACCGAAGGCTGGAAAAATGCGCAGAAAGAGAAATTCGAATCACTCCCTGAAGATGCTGGTACAGAAATTGGCATGAAGGCTGAGACGCTGAATCAGAAGCTGCTTGCCATCAGTACGCTGGAAGAAATGAATGAAAGAATTGAGCAAGTTGAGCGTGCTTTCTCCGCAATGCTGCCGAAACAAAAGGCGGCTGCGGAAACGCTTCTGGAAGAATGGCGCAGCGAGTTCCATGCTTCGACAGATGAAATGGTCGAGTTTGATTCCTCAATGCTGGCAGCTGATGATAATGCAGTCGAAGAAAAGGTTGAGCAATATGCAAAAACTGTCGGCACCGATCAGCATGATGAGAAAGCGGTGCTGAGTCGTGCTCTGAATACGTCATCCGCGCTCAGTCCGATCAGAGGCTTTGAGGAAACAGCAGATTATTTGAAAAGAAAAGCTTCACGACTTGAAGGACAGGAATTCACAATTACATTATTCGGTGCTTTCAGCGCAGGAAAATCCTCATTTTCAAATGCGCTGATGGGAGAAACTGTCTTGCCGGTCTCTCCTAATCCGACTACTGCGACGATTAACCGCATCCGCCCGGTCAGTGAAAATCATCCTCATGAAACGGCCGATGTACGCTTGAAGACAGTACAGGAAATGATGGAAGATGTGCGCAATTCCTTTGAAGTATTCGGTGTTAAAGTTCAGACATTGGACGATGCTTACCGAAAAGCCGGGGATTTGCCGGAAGCCGGCGGTACTGAGCAGCAAGTGCATAAATCCTTTATTGAAGCTTTCAAAGCCGGCTATCGTGATTTTAAAGACCGTTTGGGAGAAACCATCCGAACAGACCGGGAAGAATTCGGTTTATATGTCGCCAAGGAAGAACGCAGCTGCTTTGTGGATGAAATCGATTTTTATTACGATTGCGAGTTAACGCGCAGCGGTGTTACTTTAGTCGATACACCAGGTGCAGACTCGATCAATGCCCGCCATACGAATGTAGCTTTTGAATACATCCGGAATGCAGACGCCATATTGTTCATCACTTACTATAATCATGCCTTTGCAAGGGCAGACCGGGAATTTTTGATTCAGCTCGGGCGCGTGAAAGATGCTTTTGAAATGGATAAGATGTTCTTTGTTGTCAATGCCATCGATTTGGCGCAAAACAAAGAAGAGCAGGAATCGGTCGAGAATTACGTGAAAGAGGAATTGCAGCGTTTCGGCATCAGATTCCCACGGCTGTTCGGAGTTTCAAGCCTTCAGGCGCTGAAAAATCGTGAGCAATCAGGAATGCCGGAATTCGAAGAAGCTTTCCAGCACTTTTTAAAAGATGAGTTAAAAGGGATGGCAGTTCAATCACTGGCAGAAGAAGAACAAAAAGCGGTTGCACGCTTCCGATCTTTGATTGAGCATACCGATTCCAATATGTCCCGCAAAGATGAACGATTGGCGGAACTGAAGATTCTGGAACAGCAGCTGCGTAAGCAATTTGCGGATTCGCCTGCTCCGGTAATGATCAAGGATGCGATGCAGGAACTGAGTGAATTGTTATATTATGTGAATCAGCGTGTGTTTTACCGATTCAATGATTTTTTCAAGGAATCATTCAACCCTTCCTTATTTGCCGGCAAATCGGCACAGCAAGCTTTAAACGCGGCTTTACACGAACTGGTGGAAATGACGGCATTTGATTTTGAACAGGAAATCAGAGTCACTAATTTCCGCCTTTCGCAGCGGATAGCGAAAAACATTGAAAGCCGCTTCCGGGACGAAACTGAAAAACTGCGGGCGCAAAATCCTGATTTCTCATTCACTCCTTATGAAGTGGCAGAAGCATCGATGCTTGAACCTGATAAGGCCTTTACAGGTACGGATTATTCTTCGGTAAAATCCTATTATCGAAACAATAAAAGCTTTTTCGAGAAAAATGAAAAAGAAAAACTTCGTGACGCTCTTCAAGCTCTGATGGAGCCTGATGCCCAAGTTTATCTCGAAAAAGAGAAACGGAAACTGGCTGAATGGGCAGAATTCTGGATTGAACAGGAAGCGGAAGGGTTAAGGCAGCATATTATCAGACAAGGCACTGACCAGATCGATTCTGAGCGGACGTTATTGCAGCAGGAAGAAAAATTGGCGCAATGGAAAGAAATATATACAAATCTGATAAGCGAAAGGGTGTAGGAAATGAAAGTATTCATAGAAACGCTGGAAACGGATCAGTATCGCTGGATCGATACCCGGTATGAACTGGGCAAGCCGGAGACGGGGGAATCTCTTTATAGACAGGAACATATCGAAGGTGCGATTTACTGGGACCTCGAAAAGGATTTGAGTGATATGGCATCTGAAGCCGGCCGGCACCCGATGCCTTCAAACGAGAAATTGGTCGGATTGATCCGGAAAAGCGGATTGTCTGCTGACGATCATATTATTGTATATGACCAGGGAGGAGCGCCTTTTGCCGCAAGAGCCTGGTGGTTATTGAAATATTGTGGATTCGAGAATGTCTACATCAGCAAAATGGGCTTTACGGAAATGAAGGAAAATGGAGCGGCAGTATCAGAAGAAATTCCCGAGTACACTCCTTCGAATTATGAGCCTGAATTTAAAAATGAAATATACGCGGACCGTGAGTATGTTAAAACTGTGATTAAAGGTGATGAACTTGGCATTCTGCTTGATGCAAGGTCTCCAGAACGCTATGCGGGAATCGAAGAACCGCTGGACCGTGTAGCAGGACGGATCCCAGGTGCGCATAATTTTGACTGGAGCCAGTTGGTCAGCCACGGGAAACTGGATACCGAAGTGGACTTTTCTTCTGTAATTCAGCAAAATGAACCGGTAGTTGTTTATTGTGGCAGTGGCGTTACGGCAGCTCCTTTATACGCTATGCTGGCTGAAAAAGGTTATGACTCGCTGCGTCTGTATACAGGCGGTTATTCCGACTGGATAACGGATCCTGAAAATGAAGTGGAGATTGACCGGGAGCACCAGCCGGAAGCTTCGGATGAAGATACACGCGCTATACTCGCAAAATTGATTGAAGAAGGTTACAGCGGTGAAATGCTGATGAAGAAATTCGAATATGAAAAATCGCTGCTGCAGGACAAGAAATGATGCGCGCAGGATCATATTAAAAAGGGGTGCCGGAAAAAATCCGGCACCCTTTTATATTTGAAGAATATTCATATGATCACTTTACTCATGCTTAACAAGCAGCAACCTGATTATCTGATGATTTTCCATTTCACGTACGGTAATGGTATGGCCGGGAAGTTCCACTTTTCCGCCTTCGCTGATTTCTGTATTCATCATTTGTACCCAACCGCCGATGGTGTCCACATCTTCACTGTCATAAAAATTCAGCGCAAAGCGTTCCTCAAGATCTGACAATAGGACTCGGCCGTTCAACAGATAACGGTTAGCATCGAGGACTTTGATTTCATCCCGTTCATCTTCATCGAATTCGTCCCGGATTTCCCCGACGATTTCTTCAAGAATATCTTCCATTGTGATGACCCCGGCTGTGCCGCCGTATTCATCAACCACTATCGCCATGTGGACATGCTCTTTCTGCATTTTGACCAATACGTCTTGAATAGGAGCCATATCATGTACAAAAGGGATATCGTGCATCGCAATACTTTTTTTCAGATCCATTTCCTTTGTATAGTTCGTCAGCATTTCCTTGACGTTGATAAAGCCGATAATATCATCTTTATCTCCCTGCTCCGTAACCGGATAGCGGGTGTACTGATGCTCCCGTACTATTTCCATCAAATCGCCATGATCCATTTCCATAGAGATGGTCTCCATTTGGGTGCGGGGGATCATTATATCTTTTGCCATTCTTTCATCGAAAGAAAAGATATTCTGCATATACGACAGCTCGGTCTGATTGATTTCACCGCTGTTATAACTTTGGGTCATGATGATTTTCAAATCTTCTTCGGAGTGCGCCTGTTCATATCCTACTGTTTTGATGCCAGCAATCCTAAGCAATCCTTTGGAAGTGCCGTGCATAATGCGGATGGCGGGTTCCATGAATCTTCCAAAGAAATAAAGAGGCCATGCCACTCTTAAAGCGATATGCTCTGCATTTTGAATCGCCATCGTTTTAGGTGCCATTTCACCAATCACGACGTGGAAGAAAGTGATGATGGCAAAAGCCACTCCGAATGAAAATATAGTGGTAACAGGTTCATTGGCATTCAGCGTTTCGAACAGCGGACGCAGCAACTGTTCAATCACCGGTTCACCGAGCCAGCCCAGACCCAGGGCAGAAACCGTGATTCCAAGCTGGCAGGCTGAAAGATAGTAATCCAGGTTATCAATAATTCTTTTGGTAATGGCCGCGCTGCCATTGCCTTCTGAAATCAATTGATCGATGCGTGAAACACGAACTTTGATAATGGCGAATTCCGCTGCCACAAATAATGCCGTCATCGCTATCAAAAGCAACATAATGAATAAATTCAAGATAAGTAAACTGTCCAATTAATCCTCCCGAGACAGGAGGTTCACCTCTGCTTTCCAAATATGGATCCATTATAACATATCGTGCCAGTCCATAAGTGTCTGGCGGGTCAGAAGGAAAATTTCAATAATAGATGTGGGAATTATTGAATATCCTGTGAATTCAACTTATGATGAATGAGAGAAAAGGAGTGAGTCGATGAAGACGTTATGGCATGGAGGAATTATTTATACGATGGCGGCAGAAGGGGAGACAGTGGATGCTGTTTTGGTCGCTGACGGTAAAATAGAAGCAATGGGTTCATTGAAGGAACTGAAGGATGAAGCTGATCTTCAAATCGATCTGACAGGAAAAGTATTATATCCAGGCTTTGTTGACAGTCATATGCATATGATAGGACACGGTGAAAAATTGCTCCGCGTGGACCTTTCAAAAATCGATTCTTCTGAAGACATGAAACAGCAGCTCATCGAATCCACCGAAGGTTTGGCGTCCGATGAATGGTTTATCGGGGAAGGCTGGAATGAGAATAATTTTCCGGACAGGAAAATCTTCCACAGAGTTGAACTGGATGAAATCTCAACATCTCCGATGCTGCTGAAGCGTGTCTGCAGGCATGCCATACTGGCAAACTCCAGCGCGCTTGTATTAGCAGGCATAACTAAAGATACGCCCGATCCGGAAGGCGGACTGATTGTGCGTGACGCTGATGGGGAGCCCACCGGCTACTTATTGGACGCAGCTCAGGATCTTGTAGCGGACGTTGTGCCGGAAGTGAGTGTGGAATATCTGACGAAAGCATTGCAGACATCTGTGGATGACTTACTGGCTTTGGGACTGACCGGTGCACACACAGAAGATATGGGCTATTATGGCCATTACTCAAAACCATTGCAGGCATTCAAGAATGTATTGGGAGGAAAAACCAAATTCCGCGCCCACTTGCTTCGGGCTCATAGTGCATTTGAGGAAATGATGGAAAATGCCTCATATGTGGAGCCTTTTGTAGATCCGGGACCGATGAAGATTTTCGCTGACGGCTCCATTGGCGGACGGACTGCGCTATTAAGCAAGCCTTATAATGACGATCCTTCCACCAGCGGTGTTGCAATCCATTCAGATGAAGAATTAAAACGTCTGGTGTCTGTAGCGCGAAAACATGGTGAAGCTGTGGCTATCCATGTCATAGGTGATTTGGGAATGGAAAAAGCACTCGATGCGATTGAAGCTCACCCGGTGCCAAAAGGGAAGCGGGATCGGTTGATCCACAGCATGGTCCTGCGGGAAGATCTAGTGGAGCGCATGGAAAAGATCGATGCGATTCTTGATCTTCAGCCAAGTTTTGTGACGTCGGATTTTCCGTGGGTCATTGAACGGCTTGGAGAAGAGCGCCTTGAATGGTCTTATGCATGGAAAAAATTGCTCGACCGCGGTTTGATTTGTGCCGGAGGATCGGATGCTCCGATCGAAGAAGTGGATCCGAAGCAGGGAATCTATGCGGCTGTAACGAGACGCAGACCTTATGAAACCCATGATGGATTTATGCCGGAAGAAAAGCTCAGCCGCTTTGAAGCCGTACAGCTTTATACGAGCGGCAGCGCGGCTGCCATTTGCAAAGAACATTCGAGAGGCATCCTCGCTGTAAATTATGATGCTGATTTCAGCATCTTTGATCGTGACCTGTTTCAAGGGAACGAGGAGCAGATTCTCGAGGCTCAAGTTGAAATGACGGTGGTAGACGGCGAAATCATGTTCGAGAAAGGGGAATGACGATGGAAGCTTACATAATTACCGGGGCTTCCAAAGGCATCGGCAATGCCCTCAGCAGACAATTGACAGACAAAGGCCATCAGGTATACGGCATAGCGCGTTCTTTTTCAGAAGATTGGCCAGGAACCAAGCCTTTTGAATTCGATTTATTAAATACATCTGACATCCCAGAATTGATGGGCAGGATTTTCGATTTAATTTCTGGGGATGTCACCAGTCTGACCCTCATTAATAATGCGGGAACAATTTCACCCATCGGCTTTGCAGAAAACAACCAGGCAGCCGAAGTAAGCAATAGCGTCACTTTGAATCTGACTGCACCAATGATCACCAGTGGCGCGTTCATTTCATTGGCCGCAAATTTTGCGGCACAAAAAAGAATCATCAACATTTCCTCAGGCGCCGGCAGGAAGGCTTACGAAGGGTGGAGTTCTTATTGCGCAGGTAAAGCGGGACTCGACCATTTCAGTTTATGCCTCGCAAAAGAATACAAAGACATCAAAACCATGTCAATCGCCCCTGGCATCATCGATACGGGGATGCAGGAGAAAATCCGTGAAAGCTCAGAAACTGATTTTCCTATGATTGAGAATTTCAAAATGTATAAGAATCAGGGGATGCTCAGCACCCCTGATCAAACGGCTGAACAATTGATCCGTCTTTTGGAGAGGGAAGATTTTAAAGTTCTGGAAACCATAACGGATATCCGCGATTATGTTTAATAAGGCTACAGTGACATTAATCTTGAAAGGAGCCAATCAATGACTAATATACCTCCGAACATTCTGGAGCTTCTAACGGATGCAGATCAGGCAGGAGTAAATATGAAAAGCCCTAAAGCCGTTGTCACTCATTTACTGGCACATGGCGAAAAGGAATCGATCCTGTTTTTCTACAAGCCCAATAGTCTCGAATTCGATTTTGATAAATACAATGAAGCCGTCGAAGTCATGAGAAAGCAAAGAAATTAAAACAAAAGGTCACACTTGCCGGACTTTTGGCGAGTGTGACCTTTTCTCTATTATCTGCCACCCAGTAAATCGAATAGACCGCCGGCTGCACTGCCTTCGCCTTTGGATCGGCCAGCAGGATTTTGAGGAGCTGCTGCAAATACTTTGCTTGCAAGGCGGCTGAAGGGCAGGGATTGAACCCATACGCTTCCTGGTCCACGAAGAGTGGCAAAAAATAAGCCTTCTCCGCCGAACAGCGCAGTTTTCACGCCAGGCACCATTTCGATATTATATTCCACGTCTGCCGTCATAGCGACCAGGCAGCCCGTATCTACTTTCAACACTTCACCTTTTTGAAGGTTTTTTCGGTAAAGCGTTCCACCTGCATGGATGAAGGCCATTCCATCGCCTTCCAGTTTTTGCATGATGAACCCTTCGCCACCGAAAAATCCTGTACCCAGTTTCCGTTGAAATTCAATGCCGATGGAGACACCTTTCGCTGCAGCCAGAAACGCGTCTTTTTGGCAGATGACTTTACCGCCGAGTCTGCTAAGATCGAGTGGCACAATTTTACCGGGATAAGGGGATGCAAAAGAAACGGTCCGTTTGCCGTTCCCTTTATTGGTGAAAGCAGTCATGAACAAGCTTTCACCCGTAATGATCCGTCTTCCTGCGCCAAGAAGCTTGCCCATGACGCCGCTGCCTGCATCATTGCCGGAGCCATCCCCAAAAATCGTTTCCATTGCGATGCCATCTTCCATCATCATCAATGCGCCTGCTTCTGCAACCACTGTCTCATTCGGATCCAATTCCACCTCCACAAATTGCATGTCATCTCCGTACAGTTTAAAATCAATTTCGTGGTTATTCATCTTATCCTCTCCTTTGTTCTCTGACTGTCACTATCTACTATATAAGTAATTAAGGAATAAATGAATGGCTTCCTGTAAAATTTACAGAAGCTTCAGATAATCCTCCCGGAATTTATTCGCTGAAAGCTTTTCCACGACTATATCGAATGTTCCGAAAACATGGTAAGATTTAAGAAAATCTTATAGTGAATGAGGGGTACTGATGGGAACTATTCTATCTTTGGCAATTATAGCTGCAGCCATATTTGCAGCTTATGCATTGAAGAAATTTTATGACAGGCCGTATATCGTGAATTTTGCACTTGCTGCAATGTTATTGCTGATCGTAATCAGAACATTGATGCTGCAGCCGATTACAGGCTTAGGCTATGCGGCTATTATTATTTGCACAATCGCCGGAATTTTCCAGGCGGTTCTCGGAATTAAAAGTTATAAAGCTATTCAACAAGTCCAGGCATAAGCGAGAATCCCTTAGTGGGATTCTTTTTTAATGGAAAAATGCGCTTTCTGAAATTTTTTGGATACAATTATTATTTTTCTGATAAATTTTTCGGAATTATTAGAAAGTAGGTCTTTCATATCATTGTAAGTTTAGTATAATGATTAATATCACATAATGAATATACATAAACTGATTGAGGAGGGGTTTTATGGAGCCGAGGAGAAGCAGGAAGGAATTTCGGAAAACAAAGCAGCATTATAAGGAAACAGGACTGTCTTATGGTGTAGCCAATCTGGATGCCAAACCGCTTGACCGTGAAGGCAATAAATTTCTCGAATTTTTAGTGCATGTTTTTTTATTTCTGCTCGGAGGAGTCATCTTATGCGGCATGCTTCTGGCATTGTTGACAATGACGTAAAACTTGAAGAGCAACCAGGAAATGGGGTTTTCACATGATCCAATATCCATCAACTGATATAAGGACTCTTGCAATAACCGCTCCATCATCAGGGGTGGACAAAGAGCTTCATCCACTTCTTGAGCAGACGATCAGCCGTCAGCAGGAGAATGGTTTTGAAGTGAAAATCGGCAAGACTGCCTGGACGCAGGAAAATGCTAAATCCGCCCCTGCGAAAGAAAGGGCCCATGAATTGATGGAAATGCTTAATGATTCGACGGTTGATGCCATCATCCCGCCATGGGGAGGGGAATTACTCATCGAAATCCTTGAATACTTCGACTTCAGTAATATAAGTCCCAAATGGATCCTCGGCTATTCAGACACCAGCCTGCTGCTTCTTACAATAACTTTGAATACGGGCATCGCCACTGCCCACGGCACTAATATCATTGATTTGCGCGGTCCGGAAAAAGATGAAACCACAGCTAAATGGATTGAAGTTCTTACAACTGAAAAAGGTGGGGAAGTCATCCAGGAATCATCAGCATTCCATCAAAAAAGCTGGGATCATCAAAATCCATCCCCAATGGTCTTTCATTTGACAGAGGAAACGGAATGGAAGACAGTTTCCGGCAAACCGTTAAAATTTGAAGGCAGGCTGCTGGGAGGATGCATCGATGTAATCCATCATCTTGCCGGGACGCCTTATGGCGATGTTAAAAGTTTCAGAGAAAAGCACATTCCTGGAGAGTCTGTAGTCTGGTATCTTGAGAATTGTGAAATGTCGGTAGCGGATTTAAAGCGGTCATTGACTCAGATGAAATATGCTGGATGGTTCGACAATTGTGCAGGCATTCTCTTTGGCAGAAGCGCAGCAAATCATCCGACAGAAGGTTACACTGCTGAAAAAATGTATATGGATTTTGAAGCAGAGTCAGGGATACCGCTCATCTATGATGTGGATTGCGGACATATGCCTCCTCAAATCACTTTTGTAAACGGTGCATTCGCAGAAGTGGAAGTCAAGGAAGGCAAAGGAAGAGTCAGCCAGAAATTCATATGAGAAGGATGTAATTGTTTATGGAAATTAAAATCGTCACACCGAATGAAGCTGAATCATATAACATTTTGAGGCTCGAGGCCTTACTTGACACCCCTGATGCATTCGCCGTTTTATATGAAGATGCTTTAAACAAACCAATTGAGAAAACTCGTGGACAATTGGCTTCGGAGCATTCCGTAACCTTCGGTGCATATGATGATGGCAAACTGATTGGCAACATGACGCTGATGCGCAATACTGTGCCCAAGATGAATCACAGAGCTTCCATCGTAGCTGTTTATGTCAGCCCGCCTTATCGGGGTACAGGAACTGCCAACGATCTTATGAAGAAATTGATGGAATACGCTGAAACGTGGGAAGGGCTCGAACAGCTTGATCTGATGGTGGCAAGCCATAATTTGAGGGCAAAGAATTTTTATCTGCGGTACGGTTTTGAGAAATATGGAACAGAAGTTCATTCCATGAAAACAGGGGACAGATACATTGATGAAGATTTGATGGTGAAATTCATAAAGTAGATGCATTGCTGCTTGTAATCCGGAAAGTAGGTGCTATATGAGGAATTTGTCGAAGATTGCCTTGTTTGTATCATTATTTTTATTAATCGGATTTCCAATGATTTTTATGATTATTTCCATGTTTACCGATCAGTGGATCTTTATGTTCTCCGGATCCGTACCAGCCATGCTGGCTGGAACTTTCGGGATTTTCTTTATAGTCCAGCAAGCCAAAAAGTCTGGTGAAGAAGAAGCATGAATATATTATCCAAAAAAAGCGTGGGGAACGTCTGCGCGCTTTTTGCTGTTTTAATATCATGATTATTGTTCAACATTATAAAAACAGGCTTCACTTGGAAGCCTGTTTTTTGCCTTGCATAATTTCTATGATGACGAGACCGATTGTGATTCCGAGGAACACATTGATGAATAATGGTTCCAGGAATTGATCGCGGAAGATGAATGCGACAGTCAAGATATAAAAGGCACCTTGCGTGACTTTGGCGGTTGCTGGAATTTTATCTTTTGGATATCTCACGCGTGCCAGCTGAAATACGACAAAAGAAGCCAACAGCAGCAAAAAATGAGGCCAATAAAGATTATCCACCGTATTATTCACGATCGCATAAATGATGAGCGGAATTATATAGAAAAGAACAGAATTCACAAAATCACCTTTCCGGACTACTTTCTTGTATTGTCTTGCTGTTTGCCGCTGAACAGAATATATAGGTTATAGATGGCGAAAATCACAGCCAATGTTACGATGACGATTGAAATGATGGGGTAGACCGCTGGTCCGCTTTCCATGATTTCAATAATTCTTGTATAGATAATCCATGGTCCAATGACCAGTATGAATATATCCAATGCAGTCCCCAATTTTGTTCTCATCAAATTCCTCCAATAGCATGTACTTACTATATCATATCAGAAACAGCCGGAGCTGGGCATTGATTGGGGTAAGATATTTGAATACTTTCATTCTTTTCGGTTGGCACGCAGGGCTGTGCCAGCCAACTCGTGGGCTGCACGATTTTGGGAATCAGGAATCCATTTAATGAAACAGTATGTGAAAGTTCTGGAGATTTTCATTGCTTCTTCCAGCAGCGGTTTATAAAGAGTATTTTTGATGAACTCTTTTTCGAATGCATCGACAACCACTTTTGAATCGGACTTTATCGAAACCATTTCCGATGTCAATTCCGCTGCAATTTCAAGTCCTTTTATCAAAGCTGTAAATTCTGCCACATGGTTGTCCATTTCACCGACAAACTCTTTGTGCTTGATCGAATGGCCTTCGCCGCGGATGAATACACCAACGGCACTGACCTTTGGAGAACCGGCAGTTGCGGCATCGACAAAAACTTCAATCATTTGCTACACCCGCTTTTCATCATTTGGCGTGATCATTTTGGCAAGATAGCCGAACGGAGTATCAAGAATGGACACGATGAATTTTAGAATATATGTCGAAATGAAGATTTGGATCCACACATCGAATGGGAATAAGCCGTAAAATGCGATACTGGTGAAAATTAAAGTATCCAGCAGCTGGCTCAATAATGTCGATCCATTATTACGGATCCAGAATTGGCTGTCTTTCGGAAAGATCTTGCGGAGAGCAGAGAAAATCAGTACGTCGATATGCTGACTAGCCAGATAAGCGATCATACTCGCAAAAGCGATTTGCGGAACCAGCCCGAAAATAGTCTCCAGTGATCCGTGGGCGAAATCACTTTCTCCAGGAATGAATTGGAGTCCGAATTGCATAGCGATGACCATGACCAGCAAGGCTGAAAATCCTAGCCAGACAGCTTTTTTTGCTTCTTTTTTTCCATACTTTTCATTCAGTATATCTGTAGCGAGGAAAGTCGAGGCGTATAAACTGTTTCCCAGGGTAGCAGTCAAGCCGATGATTTCGATTGTTTTAGTCACTTGGATATTAGCCAATATTGTCGACATGGCCACCCAGGCGAATAAACCGGATTTTCCGAAGAACTTGTACATAATTATAAGCATTGCAAAATTGGCCACGACAAAACCGAGGCCCAAAAATTCATTGAACAAATTATTTCCTCCTTAGTTTTGGTGAAGCGGGAGTTCACGAACCGCTTGGACATTAAAATATCCTTTGACAGTATAACTATTGTTGGAATAAAAAACAAACAAGTAGTAAAATGTTGAAACGGCAATTTTATAAGAGGTGACTGTGTGAATAAATTATCGATCATAAACGAAATAGATGAAATGTTAAATACGTACTGTGATGGTTGCTTCGTCAGGGCGCAAATCCGTAAAGATGAAGGCAAGACCGCTGCCCACCGTTTCTGTATAAGCAATTGCACCATCGGCACCCAATTGCAATTTTTAGGCAATGAGTTGAATAAGACAGGATCAAACAAATAAAAAAGCAGAAACGGAAACCCCGTTTCTGCTTTTGCTATGCTCACATAAATTTTTTAAATTACTCCGAGTCCAGCTGAACTACATTTGCGGCTTGCGGACCACGATTTCCATCAATTATCTCGAACGAGACGGGTTTGCCTTCCTGCAATGTGCGAAATCCTTCGCCTTTAATGCCGGTAAAGTGGACGAATACATCATCGCCATCGTTATACTCAATAAATCCATAGCCTTTTTCCGTGTTAAACCATTTTACGATTCCCTGGTGCATGCACGTTCCCCCTCGGTATTGAGTACTTTCGTGGTACCATTAATATAGTAATAATGGATGGCTTATACTATACACGATGCCCATGGAACCGTCAATTTCATATTGCAGACATAAGAAAAATGTTTTTTAGACAGAGGAGCGGGAGAATGCAGAAAAGTATATTAAGTAAATGCAAAGTAAATGTGAAAGAGGTATATGACACTTTTGATGCCAGCCATGATTGGCAGCATATAGAAAGGGTTCTTGCAAATGCGGATCGTATCATGGAAAAAGAAGCAGCTGATCCATTCATCGTTGAATTGGCAATCCTGCTCCATGATGTTTCCGATCCCAAATATAAGGAAGGGGATTCAGATCCCGAATCGGAAATTTTGGATTCACTTGATTTATCAGTAGAGCAAAAGAGCCGGATCACCGACATCATCCGCCAGGTTTCATTTAAAGGCGGCAACGGGGAAGCACCTTCAAGCATCGAAGCGAAAGTCGTCCAGGACGCTGACAGGCTTGATGCGATAGGGGCTGTCGGAATCGCCAGGACTTTTGCGTACGGAGGGGCCCGCGGGCGAAAACTTTATGATTGGGATGAAAAGCCGAGAAACGAAATGAGTGAGCAGGAATACCGCGACAAGCCGACAAGCAGCGCAACACATTTTTATGAAAAATTATTGCTTCTGAAAAACATGATGAATACTGGCACTGGAAGGCAAATAGCTGATGAACGGCATCAATTTATGCTATCCTTTTTAGAGCAACTTAAAAAAGAAACGGATGGTAATGCATGAGCCACTTAAATATTACGAAACTGACCAAAACGGTCGGAGCTAAAACTTTATTCAAGAATGTTGAATTTTCATTATATCCAGGGGACCGTGCCGGATTGATCGGCGTCAATGGAACAGGCAAGTCGACATTAATGTCAATTGTGGCTGGTGAGATGGATGCGGATTCGATTGCGATGGATCATCCTAAAAAATACGAGATTACGTATTTAAAGCAAGACCCTGAATTTGATGAATCATTGACAGTGCTTGAAACTGTATTCTCCGGAGACTCGCCTATTCTTCAGTTGAATCGATCTTATGAACAGGCTTTGTCCAATATGATGACCGACTCAAGTTCAACTGAACTGCAGGACGAACTGATGAAAATACAGGAAGGCATGGAACGCGAAAATGCCTGGGATATCAATGCATTGGCAAAAACTGCGCTTACTAAACTGGGCATCGATATGTTCGATCGTCCGATTGGTGAATTATCGGGTGGACAGCGGAAGCGTGTAGCGCTTGCAAAAGCATTGATCGAGCCCTGTGATCTGATCCTGTTGGATGAGCCGACAAACCATCTGGACGCCCTGTCAACTGAATGGCTGCAGGAAACATTACTGCGCATGAATTCGGCCATGCTTTTCGTGACGCATGACCGTTACTTCCTGGATGCGGTTTCTACGCATATATTCGAAATAGCGGACCAGACCATGTATACGCATAAAGGGAATTATGGAGACTATTTGGAAAATCGTGCATTGCGCGAAGAAATGGCGGCAGCTTCCCAGCAAAAACTTGAAAACCGTTTCCGTTCAGAACTGAAATGGATCCGGCGCGGAGCCAAGGCGCGTTCGACTAAGCAGAAAGCCCGTATACAGCGCTTCGATGAAATTAAAGAGAATGTACAAAAAGAAAACGACAATACCTCTCTTGAGTTGTCGATGCAGAGCCAGCGTCTGGGCAAGAAAATCATCGAAGGGGAAAACGTCGGTATGGCCTTTGGCGATAAACAAGTTTTCAGCGGATTCGACTTCCTGCTTCAGGGTGGTGACCGTATCGGGATTGTAGGTCCTAACGGAGCAGGTAAATCCACACTTATGAAAATTATCGCCGGAGAATACGAGCCGACACAAGGTAAGCTTGAATATGGAAGTACCGTAAAAATTGCCCATTTCACCCAACATCTGCCAATGATGAATGAATCTCAGCGAATGATTGAATACATCCAGGAAATTTCCAATGATTATGAAGCGGAAAAAGGTGTCCGTCTTTCTGCCACTCAGATGCTCGAGCGTTTCCTGTTCCCATCCAATGGCCATGGAACGCAGATCGGGAAACTGTCAGGCGGTGAACGTAAGCGTCTGTATCTTTTGAAATTATTGATGGAGCAGCCGAATATCTTATTGCTGGATGAGCCGACAAATGATCTCGATATCCAGACACTCGGTGTTCTGGAAGATTTTCTTGAGAAATTCCCCGGTGTTGTGCTGACGATTTCGCATGACCGGTTTTTCCTTGACCGTATCGCCCGTAAATTATGGACGACCGGTACAGGAAGAATAGAAGAATATCAGGGCTTGTATTCTGAATTCATTAAAGAAAAGCAAGCACCTTTAACAGAAGATGATAAAATACCGGTGGCTGCCCTGACACCGGATGCTCCGAAAACGGAGCCTAAAAAGAAGATGACGTACAAGGAACAACAGGAATACAGCAACATACTGGAAGATATTTCATCGTTGGAATCAAAAATTGAAGACCGTGAGAAAGAAATGGCAGAAGCTGGAGCCGATTACGATAAATTACGGGAACTCACAGCGGAGGTCGACGATCTGACTAAAAAATACGATGAAAAGCTGGACCGCTGGACTTATCTCCAGGAGCTGGCTGAGGGATGAACCAATAGTTACAGGAGGGATTTTTGTGAAGATCAAAACGATTGAACCTACACCAAGCCCGAATACGATGAAAGTGATCATAGATCAGGAGCTGCCATTCGGCAAAAGCCATAATTATAGCCAGGACAATCCCGAAGGTGCACCAAAGGAAATTCAAAACATCCTGGCGATCGAAGGTGTAAAAGGCGTGTACCACGTCGCAGATTTCCTTGCGGTCGAAAGGATCGCTAAATTCAGCTGGGAAAACATCCTTGCCGAAGTCCGCAGAGCACTTGGAGAAGACAGTGACAATATGGAACAGGAAATAGCACTGGATGAGCATTACGGGGAAGTATATGTACACGTTCAGGAGTTCAAAGGCATACCGCTGCAGGTAAAAGTATTTGATAACGCTTCAGAGGAACGTTTTGGTATGCCCGAGCGTTTTGTCACAGCAATGAGCATAGTCATGGATCCGACAGAAGAAAACTACCTGCTGCAGCGCAAGTGGGCGGATTACGGTGTACGGTACGGTGAAAAAGATGAAATCGGCAAAAATGTCGTGGAAGAAATCGAAGCGGCTTATCCGCAGGAGCGGCTGGATGCATTGACTCAGCCTAAAGATGCTGAAAAACAGGAAGCCGTTTCACGCGGAAGAAAAGTGACGGCGGCAGAATTCGATGTACCCGAATGGGAAACGCGTTTCCAGTTGCTCGACCAGATGATCGAAGCGGATCTTGAGGATCTGCCGCTGCTGGACAAGGCGCTTAATGACGAAAAAATGTCGATCCGCAGACAGGCTGCGATCTATCTTGGAGATATTGATGACAAGGCGGTCGTGCCGTATATTGAACGTGCAATGAAAGATAAAAGCTGGGCGGTCCGCAGAACTGCAGGTGATACAATCAGCGATTTAGGATTCGCAGAGTTCGAACCGATCATGATTGAAACTTTAAAAGATAAAAACAAGCTGGTCCGCTGGCGTGCCGCTATGTTCCTTTATGAAACCGGCACAGAAGCAGCGCTTCCTGCACTTAAGGAAGCTGAAAATGATACGGAATTTGAAGTGAAGCTTCAAATCAAAATGGCGATTGCCCGTATTGAACAAGGCGAAGAAGCGGAAGGTTCAGTGTGGAAGCAGATGACTGAAGCACGCCAAGCCATGAAGGGGCAAAACCAATAGAAGAGTAATTGAGAAAATGACCAGCGGCTTACATAGCCGCTGGTCATTTTTTGTAATTCTGCTTTCCGATTTCGGAGGGAGATGTTTCCATGCATCCGGAAAGAGGTATTACCTTCTGAAACAGCTATTTTTATTTAATTCAGAAGGAGGGCTTTTAACATGGAAGGAAATATCTTTTCAATTGAAATAATCAGCCAAGGAAAATATGAATCATGGGAATTTAAAAATGAAGAAGCCAGGGATGAGCTTTTCAATAAAATTTTGAAGCGATTCAATGACCATGCGATTGCAGATAAAAATGACGATGTGGATGACAGCCGAATAGTGCAATTATCAGCTACCAGCTTAAAGATCAAGGAAGATGGGAACGTCGACCAGCAAGTGCCATATGAATGGTATGAGGCTGACCAGTTCGAACAGCTTCTTGAATTCATCAATAATGAGTATCCTAAATATTAATACCCTCAAATGCATGAAAAAACCTGATGATTCCGTTAGAATGGAAGTAAGAGCTTCAGTAACAGGGAGCGAATATACACAAAGGTGGTAAGTGGAATGAATGCATATGATGAGTATATGAGAGGCATTGTAACACCGATGCGAAAAGAATTGACTGATCACGGCTTCAAGGAATTGCTGACTCCGGAAGATGTCAACGAACACATCAGCGAAGCAAAAGGCACGACGCTGGCGGTTATCAATTCGGTGTGCGGCTGTGCAGCAGGACTTGCAAGACCTGGCGTAATTGAAGCATTGAACAGTACGGAAGCGAAACCGGATCATCTGGTGACGGTTTTTGCAGGGCAGGAAAAAGAAGCGACTGCGCAGATGCGCAGCTATTTTGATGACGTGCCGCCATCATCGCCGTCCGTTGCGGTTCTAAAAGATGGGCAATTGGCATATTTTATTCCGCGTGAACAGATCGAAGGCTATTCGGTGGAATATATCCGTGATAATCTGAAGCAGGCCTTGGAGCAGGTCGCTGAATAATGCCAACGATTATCACCACAGCATATCGCCCAACTGCAGCTGCTGCTGCAGAAGCTGAAAGAATTGCTGAAGAGCTGGATATCCGCTTTATTATCCGTAATAAACGATCGGTTGAAAAAATGCATGAAGATGAACAAGCGGATATCCTCGTGGCTTCAAAAGAACGGCTTGAATTTTACCCTATGGGTAAAACAGAGCCGTTCTTTTTTCACCCGAATTCAGCGGCTTTCCGCACCAAACGGCCATTGGAAAAGGATCCGCTTATAGAAGTATCAGGGCTCGCGCCAGGAGACAGCTTTCTTGACTGCACTCTTGGCATGGCTTCGGATGCCATTACGGTGTCGCAATATATCGGTTCTTCCGGCAACATCGTAGGCTGCGAAAGCAATCCGAATATAGCCTTCATCCTTAAAACAGGATTGTCCCGGTATGATGCCATGCCGCATCTCACAGAAGCGATGAGAAGAGTACAAGTAGTCAGCTCGGAAGCCGTGGATTATCTCAAAACGCTGGATGATGATGTATTCGATGTCGTCTACATGGATCCGATGTTCACCGAAGAAATCAAAGAAGCATCCAATTTCACTCCCGTCCGCTCCAGCGCCAATATGGGGCAGCTCACGGATGAATGGATGAGGCAGGCAAAAAGAGTCGCCAATAAAGCGGTTGTTCTGAAGGCGCACTTTCGTTCGCAGGACTTTGAAAAATTCGGATTTGAACGGCGTGTCCGACCCAATACGAAATTCCACTATGGAGTCATCAACTTAAATTGAAATAGCAAGAGCCCTTCCTGAGAACAGGAAGGGCTCTTGCTTGTGAAATCTTAGTCAGTGAAGCTTAATGAAGTCAAGTACCCGAGCATAAGCAGGAGACCCAGGCCGATAAGGATCGATGCATCCATGAAAAATTCCTCCTTTTTCAAAAAAACAGCGCGTATTTGCTGATTTTATTGTACAATGAATTTCAAGAAGATGAAACCTTTACCATTATAATTCGTAT
This sequence comes from Planomicrobium sp. MB-3u-38, assembly GCF_002836425.1. Classification (NCBI taxonomy): domain Bacteria; kingdom Bacillati; phylum Bacillota; class Bacilli; order Caryophanales; family Caryophanaceae; genus Planomicrobium; species Planomicrobium sp. MB-3u-38. Next base: position 311,476 of record NZ_PJBO01000060.1, read on the forward strand.
AATTAAACAAAGGTGTTTACAAATTGTTCGAAATTGAAGGTGATTGAGATGAAAAGTTGGTGGCAAAAATCGCTGGTGATTGCAGTAGCTGTCCTTAGCCTTGGCACGATTCCTCCAAACCATACTATTTGGGAATCTTTGCTCGATGACAAGCCGGAACTCAAAACCCATGCGCAAAAAAGTCCGAATACTCAAAATACATATGACTGGCTGGACCCATCGGAATTCTATTACACCAACCCGACGATTCTGGATACTGTCCACCAGACTGCTGAAGAGCAAGCCTATATGAAATTCGGCTCCCGCATCGGTCCGGTTATCGAAGATGAATTCAAGACAGCTATTCTGCCGAACATCCAACAGGCGATCGACTTGCATCTTGCTCAGGTTGATTCGGAAAGCTTACGCAGACTGGCGATTTCTCAGAAGCCTTCCGGTGAACATTCCGAAAAGATTTTCCATATCTATGATACGGAAACGAATAAAGATAAGATCCGTTTCCACGTCCGCACAGAGAAGAAGCCGCAGGAAGGATATTATTTCAACTTCCATTACCATTTAGAGGAAGATGATTTCCAGCAGCACATCACATTGGGCGATATCTATTGGTCCAAAAATACTCCGCCAAAATGGCTCTCGTAAAACCGTTATATTTATAGCGGTTTTTTTAGCTTGTTGAGAAGATACACACATATTTCTACAGATATAAAATGCAGCAGCAGCCGGCGACTCCTGCAGGAAACAGAGCGAGTCCTGAGACCCCGCAGATAGCGTAAGCTATCGAGGAGGCTCAGGCAGCTCCCTGCGGAACGCGTCCGCCTGCAGCGAAATGATTGCAGTAGATGATGTTTTTCGACAGCCTGTTAAAACCGTTATATTTATAGCGGTTTTTTTGTTATGATTAATCTTATAATGGAGGCGAAATGAATGAAACAATATTTGGATTTATGTGAGCATATTTTAGAGAACGGCACGAAAAAAGAAGATCGCACCGGAACAGGGACTTTAAGTGTATTCGGTTATCAGATGCGCTACGACCTGACAAAAGGCTTTCCATTGATGACAACGAAAAAAACCGCTTTCCGCCTCATCGTTTCAGAACTTCTTTGGTTCATCAAAGGAGATACGAATGTGAAAACGCTTCTAGAAGATAATAATCATATCTGGGATGAATGGGCTTTTGCCCAGTGGGTTTCCAGCAAAGAATATGGCGGGCCGGATATGACTGATTTTGGTCGCCGTGCACAAAAAGATGCGGAATTTGCGGTTCTTTATAAGGAACAAATGGCCATTTTCCAGAAAAACATACTTGAAGACGATGCTTTTGCAGAAAAATACGGCGATCTGGGTCCTGTATATGGCAAACAATGGCGTTCATGGCAGGCGACCACTGGCGACACGATCGATCAATTGAAAAATGTCATTGAAGCCATCAAGAAAAATCCGGATTCTAGGAGACACCTGGTGACTGCCTGGAATCCGGAATTTGTTGAGGATATGGCATTGCCGCCTTGCCATACGATGTTCCAATTTTATGTGGCGGACGGAAAATTATCCTGCCAGCTATATCAGCGGAGCGCTGATGTATTTTTGGGAGTGCCGTTCAATATCGCTTCCTACGCCTTGCTGACGCACCTGATTGCGCGCGAATGCGGTCTGGATGTAGGTGATTTTGTCCATACTACAGGAGATACACATCTCTACCTGAACCATATGGAACAAGTGAAAGAACAGCTCAGCCGAACGCCGAAAGAGCTGCCGACTTTAAAAGTCAACGAAGATGTCGAATCGATTTTTGATCTGACAATGAACGATATCAGCATAGAAGGTTACGATCCACATCCGAGGATTTCAGCACCTGTAGCTGTTTAGGAGGAAAAACAAATGATTTCATTGATGGTAGCACATGATCCGAATCGCATTATCGGACGGGACAATCAATTACCATGGCACATACCGGAAGATCTTGCTTACTTCAAAAAACATACATTGAATAAAGGCATTGTAATGGGGCGCAATACGTACGAATCAATCGGAAGGCCATTGCCGAAACGGCGCAATATTGTGGTCAGCCGCCAGCAAGGCTTGGCGATCGAAGGAGTGGATGTCGTCCATTCCATCGATGAAGCTGTAAAACTTGCAGAAGAAGTGCATTCGGAAGTTATGGTGATCGGCGGAGAGCAGATTTTCAGATATGTCCTGCCAACTGCTGATCGCCTCTATGTGACGCTTGTTCACGATGAATTCGAAGGGGATACCTATTTTCCGGAGTACGGCGCCGGTTGGACTCTTGTTTCCGAGTCGGAACGCCTTGAATCAGGCGGCGTTTCCTTCAGCTATTTGATATTCGAACGCAAAAGCGGAGGATCTGCACATGCTTAATTCGATCAGGACTTTTTCTTTTTTGTTCGGTTATTTGCCGGTTGCAGCGTTGAAGCTGAAGAGTTTCCAAAAGAAAAAGCCTCATTTGACAATCAGTGAATATGACGAGCTGATTCATACAGAACCGAGGAAATGGGCGGCAGGCATCATGAAACGCACTAAAAGTGAGGTGTCAGTGACCGGCCTGGAACTATTGCCGGAGGGGCCAGTTCTAATAGTCAGCAACCATGAAGGTAATTTTGATATACCGGTTATACTCTCCAGCATACCGAAGCCTTTTGGTTTCATTTCCAAGAAAGAAGTGAAAAAACTGCCGGTGATTCCGGTCTATATGGAAGACATGAATTGCGTATTCATCGACAGGACAGACCGAAGAAGTGCTTTGAAATCGATATCCGATACAGCTGAGAAGTTAATAGAAGGCCATTCGATATTGATTTTTCCTGAAGGCACACGAAGCAAAGGAAATGGGCTAGGGGAGTTTAAAGCAGGCTTCATGCGTATCGCGGCCGATGCCGGAGTGCCGATATTACCGCTGGCTATCCAAGGTACGGCTGATATCATGGAGAAAAACAATAACAAGATCAAGCCGGCACAGGTCAGATTACAAATCCTGGAGCCGATTGCGCATGAAACATTCAAATCCATGCCTTCCAAGGAAGCTATTCAATTCGTGAAGGATAAAATTGAAGCGGCACTTCAGAATGCCGGGAATCTGCAAAAATAGTTCAGCACGGAGTTCTGCTGGACGCTAGAGTCAGCCATATCATTTGCTATGGTTCTCTTATGTTTTTAGAATAAGAAATAAGGTATATAAGAAAAAAGGAAGTGAACTCATGTCAAGGATTCACATAGTGACGGATTCGACTTCGGAACTGCGTCCTGAAGTATTAAAGCAGTATGGTGTGCATATGGTGCCATTATCCATTCAGATCGGTGATAAAACCTATCTTGACCGGGTTGATCTTGAACCGGAATCATTTCTGGAGCTGATGGCGGAATCCGAAGAATTGCCGAAGAGTTCTCAGCCTGCACCAGGTGTTTTCAAGGAACTTTACGATGAACTCGGTAAAGATGGTGATCAGGTATTATCCATCCATATGACGGGGGGCATGAGTGGGACAGTCGAGTCTGCCCGTGCTGCAGCGGAATTGACCGATACAGATGTTACAGTGATCGATTCCAGATATATTTCCTATGCGCTTGCTTTCCAGGTGATCGAAGCCTCGAAAATGGCAAAAGAAGGAAAGTCGATGGAGGAAATTGTGGCCAAAGTCGATGAAATCAGAAGGAACACGAAGCTATTTGTGGTAGTGGATACGCTGGATAATCTTGTGAAAGGCGGTCGCATTGGCAAAGGTCGCGCAATGGTCGGCTCATTCCTCAAGATCAAACCGATTGCTTCACTTGATGACGGCGAATACACACCAGTCGCAAAAGCCCGCAGCCATAAAAAAGTGGTGGACTATCTTTTTGAGGATTTTATAAACCGCACAAAAGGCAAGACGGTAAAGGGTGTGGGATTGGTGCACGCTGGTGGGTTAGCGATGGCTGAACCGCTGCGTGAACGAATCATCGAATCAGGGTTCAAAGATATAAAATTTGATTTCACTACTCCGGTTATTTCAACTCATACCGGATTGGGAGCCATAGGTTTCATGTTTTATGCCGAATGACATGACTTAATAAGATTTTGAGGAAGGTAAAGGAGAGAAATAAGTGAAACGCATCCTGTATATTGTCTTATTAGCCATAGTTTTGTTAGCGGGATGCAGTTCCTCCTTTATTTTTGGCAATGATGAAGCGGCACCAAGAGTCCAGACGGTTTTCGCCGGCTACCAGGTGCCGCCGAACTTTGTTCCGCAGGCACTGGTCATCACGGCCTTGGGTGATTCATTGTCGCAAGGTGTCGGTGATGAAGCGAATAGAGGCGGATATGTAGGCCGGCTGGCTGCGGAAATCAGGGATTGGCCCGGGGTCCGGGGGGCAGCTGTTGAAAATACAGCGAAACGCGGACGCAGAAGCGACCAGCTATTGTCAATGTTTCAAAAAGGTGAATTGACAGGCCCTGTCACAGAAGCGGATTATATCGTCATGACGATAGGCGGCAATGATATCATGCGGATTGTGAAGCGGGATTTATTCAATTTGAATCTTGAAGCTTTTCGGGAAGAGTTGCTTCTGTATGAAAACAGATATGAGAATATTTATGCCACTATACGGGAAATGAACCCTCAAGCTCCCTTGATCATGGTTGGCGTCTACAATCCATTTTCGCTTATCACTGATGAAATCGAAGAGTTCGATGAAATCATGGAAGCTTACAATGGGGTCATGCAAGAAGCTTTGGCGGACGATCCGCAGGCATGTTTTGTACCGGTCCAGGACTTATTTCAAGGAAATGATAATCTCGTCTATCATACAGACTTTTTCCACCCCAATGGAAATGGATACGATTTAATGACGGAACGCATATTGGAACGGATGGAAGAATGTGGATTGATATTTGAAGACAGGGGGTGAGGGGATTTTGAAAATTTGGCGTACGGCATTTATTATCCTGCTGGCTGTTAACTTATTGGCATTGATAGCATTTATTTTTTATGTGACGATACCCGCTAAGGATTATATCAGTTATGAAGCGGAAAAACGCACGTTTGCAGAAGGCAATACGTTAACAGTCAGAACTTCAAAAGCAGATTTTGAAGGGATTGCGAACACTTATATACAGGATGCGATGAAAGACCAGCCTATACCGTTGACATTATCGGTGAACGATGACGTGGCATTATCCACTGAATTGGAGGTGTTTTCCATGACCTTGCCGATATTGCTCAAATTTGAACCTTATGTGCAGGATGATGGCAATCTTTTGCTTGAACAGAAATCAGTAAATATCGGTATGCTCGACATCCCCCCCGAATCGGCTTTGAAACTGCTGCGTGATTCGGTTACATTGCCGGAGTTCATGGAAGTGGATCCCGGTTCTGAGGAAATTTTGCTTCGTTTGTCTGATATCCCCCTTGATGATGGCATCAGTGTGAGGGCGGAAGCCTTTAACCTTGAAGAGGATGATATCCGATTACGTGTTACCATAACCCAATAGGAAGAGGTGCAGGAATATGAAAACCGAAAAAGCGACATTTGCAGGGGGCTGCTTCTGGTGTATGGTCAAACCTTTCGACAGCTTGCCTGGAATCGAATCGGTCGTCAGCGGCTATACAGGCGGAGAGTTGGAAAATCCAACATACGAACAAGTCTGTACGAATCTGACAGGCCATAAAGAGGCGGTTGAAATTGTATTCCAGCCTGAAATCTACCCTTATGAAAAACTGTTGGAAGTTTTTTGGTCGCAGATTGATCCCACGGATGGCGGCGGTCAGTTCTTTGACCGCGGTTCTTCATACGCGCCGGCAATTTTCTATCATTCGGAGGAACAGCGGGCTGCTGCTGAAAAATCAAAAGCTGATCTTGAAGCTTCCGGCAAATTCGATAAACCGATTGTGACGCCTATTCTGGAAGCCAAGCCGTTCTATTTGGCTGAAATGTACCATCAGGATTATTATAAGAAGAATGCGGCGCATTATGAACGATATTCCGTCGGATCCGGAAGAGCCGCTTTTATTCAACGAAATTGGGGTGAGCAAAAATGAAGGATGAATTAAAACAAAAATTATCACCGATGCAATATCATGTCACGCAGGAAAATGGAACAGAACCGCCGTTCCAAGGAGAATATGATCAGCATTTCGAAGACGGCATCTATGTGGATATCGTATCCGGAAAACCGTTATTCAGCTCTAAAGATAAATTCGATGCACATTGCGGGTGGCCGAGCTTTTCAAAACCGATTGAAGACGAAGAAGTGAAAGAGAGTTTCGATACCAGCCATGGCATGCGCCGTACCGAAGTGCGGTCGGCTACTGCTGATTCACATCTTGGACACTTATTCCCGGACGGCCCGTCCGAACTTGGCGGATTGCGTTACTGCATCAATTCCGCTTCCCTGCGTTTTGTTCCGAAGGAAGACCTGGAGAAAGAAGGCTATTCGGAATACAAAGCATTATTCGAGCAGGAATGATGTTGGCTCAGAGCAACATTCGATTATCATAACAGAATAGCTAATATAGAAATTGTTAGCCCCGGGCCGGTTGTCCGGGGCTTTCATTTTGAGATGAAGGAGGGAATCTATACCGATGGACCGGTCGTTTTATCATTTTGCTTTATCATATCGGGGGAAAACGGAGGCCGATGATTTTTCACGGTTTGCGGATGCAATGTTTTTAGATCATTCGTTTCCTAAAACAACAAAGGATTTTGAAAAGATTTCAAGATATCTCGAAGAACGGGCTCATCCCATCATGAAAGCATCGGTTTTCGATGATTTGTGGGATGAATACACCAGTCTTTAAAGCTCTTCGTTGCACTCAATGCCAAAAAACAGTATGATTAGTACGACTAAAATAAAGTGAGGTTTTATCATGAGTGTTCATATCAATGCTAAAAAAGGCGATATCGCCGATACGATCCTTCTTCCGGGAGATCCGCTTCGCGCGAAATATATCGCTGAAACGTTTTTGGAAGATGTAACTTTGTACAACGAAGTCAGAAACATGTTCGGCTATACCGGTACTTATAAAGGCAAACGCATTTCCGTACAAGGTACAGGAATGGGTGTTCCTTCAATCTCTATCTATACAACTGAATTGATGAACGAGTACGATGTGAAAAAGCTGATCCGCGTAGGCACTTGCGGCTCAATCCATAAAGATGTAAAAGTCCGTGACGTAATTCTTGCACAAAGTGCTTCTACTGACTCGAACATGAATTCAATCATTTTTGGCAATGTGTCATATGCTCCGACCGCTGATTTCAACTTATTGCTTAAAGCTTATAACGCAGGCGTTGAAAAAGGTTTGAACTTGCGCGTAGGCAACGTGTTTACTGAAGACGTTTTCTATAACGACCATGCTGAACATGAAAAATGGGCGCAATACGGAGTTCTTGCTCTTGAGATGGAATCTTCTGCATTGTATACTTTGGCAGCTAAATTCGGTGCGCAGGCATTGTCGATTTTGACAGTAAGCGACCATTTATTGACTGGCGAAGTGACTTCGGCAGAAGAGCGCCAAACGACGTTCAACGATATGATCGTTGTTGCACTCGAAGCGGCAATCCAGGAATAACCAATACTACGCAATAAAAAAGGAGACTGTTCAAAGCAGTCTTTTTTTCGAATATAGAAGTCTGGCTGAAGCATTAAGGTTTGCCGGCAATTACGAAAGTGGTGAAATAGATGGATGATAAACGTCCAGAAGAGGGAAATGAGCAATTGCCTCCAGCAGAAGTATCACGGGGCCATTATATACGCCTGAAAACTTTCTCCTTCATCATGCTGGTGGTGGTACTGATACTGGCTACTGCGGGATTAACAGTTTTTGCACTGACCTTCGGTGATGAAAAAGCAGTGGAAGTGAACTCGCCGGAACGACGGGAGTTCCAGAAGCTTTACACTGCATACGATGAAATCCAAAATAATTATTATGAAGATGTTGACCGGGAGGAATTGATCAATGGTGCCATTAATGGAATGGTCGATTCATTGGGCGATCCATACTCCGATTACATGAACGAAGAAGAAGCTTCTCAATTCCTTGAAGGCATCTCTTCAAGCTTTGAAGGCATCGGAGCAGAAGTCCAGGAACGGAACGGCTATATTACAATCGTTTCACCGATAAAAAATTCACCTGCTGAAAAAGCGGGCATCCAGCCGAATGACCAGGTCATCGCGGTCGACGGTGAAAGCATCCAAGGTTTCAGTACGACTGAGGCTGTGATGCTTATCCGCGGCGAAAAAGGGACAGAAGTTACATTGACGATCATGCGTGGAGACATGCAGGATCCGATAGATGTGACAATCGTACGCGATGAAATTCCGATCGAGACAGTCTATTCCGAAATGATCGGTGATAATGTAGCGCATATTCAGATCACCAGCTTCTCTCAGGACACATTCAGCGAACTGGAAACTGCTATCGCTGAGATGAAAGATGAAGGAATGGAAGCGATGGTAATCGATGTTCGTCAAAATCCAGGTGGTCTGCTCCAGTCAGCCCTTGATATTTCAAACTTGTTCATTGAAGAAGGCAAAGAAATGTTCGAGGTACAAGCTAAAGGTCAGGATCCTGAAATCTATTTGGCGACTGATGGCAATAAAGTCGAAATTCCCGTGACCCTGTTGATTGATGGCGGAAGTGCTTCCGCATCTGAAATTTTGGCAGGAGCCATGAGTGAATCTGCTGACATTAAGCTAGTCGGAGAAAAAACTTTCGGTAAAGGCACTGTCCAAACCGCAAACGATCTTGCCGATGGATCAAACTTGAAATTCACGACTGCCAAATGGCTGACGCCTGATGGCAATTGGATCCACGAAAAAGGAATAGAACCGGATGTGGCAGTTGATTATCCGGAATACGTTTCCTTGCCGTTTATCGATGCTTCTCTTGAATTGAAGGATGGTACGATTTCAGAACAGGTGCGTACAGCTGAAAAAATGCTGGAGGCACTGGAATATGAAGTCGGTGAAGTGGATGGCGTATTTGAAGAAGAAATGACGCAGGCAGTAGAAGCGTTCCAGGAAGACCAGGAACTTGAAGTGACTGGCATCCTCACTGGTGACAGTATTTATGCCTTGATGGATGAACTTCGCGCCAAAATCGAAGAAGAGGATCCTATGCTTCTTGAAGCTAAGAAATTAGTGATGGAAGAAGCCGGTATTGAAGCATCTGAACCGGAAACGGATGAAGAAGCTGAAGAAGCCGAGGAAGAATCTGCAGAATGATTTAAAAGGCCCGCGGAAGCGGGCCTTTTTGTTTTGAGGCAATATGTTAGAATTTAAGGATATAGAGGAGGGTTTTCATGATTGATGTGTATTTATTCAGCGGATTTTTGGGGAGCGGCAAAACCACTCTTTTGAAGAATATGCTGATCCAAATAAAAGATGCCGGTTTAAAGCCGGCTGTTTTTATGAATGAACTGGGCGAACTGAATGTCGACTCAGATGAAGTGGAAGACGGCGTCCCCCTTAAGGAACTGCTTGACGGCTGCATTTGCTGCACAGGTTCTGAAAAATCTGAGGCGCAAATTCAAACATTGCTCGCAGAAGAAACATTTGATGTTCTCTTGATTGAAACGACAGGGGCTGCGCACCCGGTGGAAGCGCTGGATGCAATCTTTTCCCCGCTATTCGCTGAACAATTGAATTTCAGGGGTATTGTTACAGTCGCTGACAGTAAACGGTGGCTGGACAGAGACCGCATGTCTCCCCAAATCCGTTCATTGTTCCTAGAACAGATTCGCCACGCCGATCTGATCCTGGCGAATAAAATGGATTTGCTGGATGAAAAGGAACAAGGCGATGCGGTTTTCGGTATGCAATCGTTGAATTCAAAAGTCCGGATCGTCCAAACTGCCAATTCCAAAATACCTTACGCATTATTAGAGAATCTGACCGCAAGAACTAAAGGGACTGTAGAAAAAGCGGAAATCAGCAAACTGAATTTAAACACGAAAGTTCTTCTGTTCAGCCAACCGGTCAATCGTGAAAAATTCGAAGACTGGTTAAGAAGGTTGCCTGAGACTGTTTACCGGATAAAAGGCTATGTGCCGCTTGACGGCGATAAATATCCGCATGCATTCCAATATGCATATGGAATGGCTCAATGGCTTCCAGAGTATATGAAGATGCAGCCGCAGATTGTCGTAATTGGAGAAGGCATTGACGGAGTTGAATTGCCATGAATATCCTGGAGGCTTTCAAAAAAATCTGGCCGCAGCGGCATGCGACAGCCAACATAGAATCAGAAGAGGATATGCAGCGTTACATTGTCATAGAATTAAAGGATGAACTGACTCACCCGCGGGTCCGCAAGACAAAACAGCAAAAGCTGGAACTTGCGGTTGAACGGATCAATCACTCACCGCTAGAGCAGCAGGAGAAAGAGCAGCTGATTGAAGAGTATAAAAAAATAGCAGCCCAGTTGGACTGAGCTGCAAAAGAAATAACCGCCCCAAATCAGGGGCGGTTATTTTTATTTCATAAATTTGTATGATTCAATCCTTAATACAGCTGAATCATTTTAAATTTCTTTTGTATGATAAGCAGCCTGATAGATAACGTGATGGCACCGGCGGTCAGGCCGGCGATCAATCCGATCCAGTACCCGAATGCGCCGAAATCAGTGAATCTGGCCAGTAGATATCCGACTGGCAGGCCGATTACCCAATAAGAGATCAAGGCCATGATAAACGTGATGTTGACATCTTTATAACCACGCAGGGCACCTTGTACAGGTGCCTGGACTGCATCTGACAACTGGAATAACGCCGCGAAAACCAGGAATTGTACAGCGAGTTCAATTACGGCCGGATCCGAAGAATAAAGTTGTGCAATCGGTTCCCGCAGGAAGAACAGAATTCCTGCAGATACAAAGCTGATTGCAATGGCTGTCGCTACACTCAACCAGCTGTACTGCCGTGCATCTTTGTAACGCGCCGCACCGACTTCATATCCGACGAGGATAGTGGCGCCCATGGAGATGCTGAGCGGCAGCATATAAAGCAGGGAAGTGAAGTTTAAAGCGATTTGATGCGCGGCTATGGTGATGGTCCCATATACGGCAAGCATGAATGTCACAGCGGAGAATATGCTGGTCTCGGCAAATATGGAGATGCCTATCGGCACACCGATGCGGCTGATTTCTTTCCACCGTGTGAACGAGATCTTTTCCCATTTCCTGAAGATCCTATAAGAAGAGAAAGGTGATTGGGTATGGATGATAACCGAGGCAATCACCAGTACCAGCCAGTATGTAATAGCGGATGCAAGACCGGCGCCTGCCCCTCCAAGTTCAGGGAAACCGAAATTTCCGAAGATGAACAGGTAATTGAAGAAAACATTGATCGGTGCTGACAGTAAGGTAATCACCATGGTAACACGGGTGGCACCGAGCGCATCGATATAAGAACGCAGAGCGTTGTATACGAACAACGGTATAAGGCCGAGGCTCATGGCAAATATGTATCTGCTTGCCACATCAGCTACAGCCGGTTCCAGGTCCATGAAACCGAGTAATGAATCGATGAAAAGGAAGAAGAACATAAAGACTATGGCCGCCAGTAAAATCGCCAGATAAATCCCTTGCTGCACAGCTTCTTTAACACTTTCTTTTTTCTTGGCCCCCATCAATTGTGCTACAATTGGAGTAATGGACATTAAAATTCCGGCAAGTCCGATATAAACCGGAACCCAGAATGATGAACCTATTGAAACTCCGGCCAGATCATCTGTGCCGTAACGGGCGGTCATATAAATATCGAAAAATGTCACCAGATACATAGCGACTTGCGTGATTAATATCGGAAATACAATTTTTACCAATAATTTCAATTTATCTGTTTTGGTGTTTGTTTCGTACATGATCCATCCTCCTGAAATACTCTATCTTAAAGGCAAATTAAGACAAGTATAGCATAGAAACCATCGATATAAATTTACACAAAATTGAATCAATCAGACCAATAAAATGATGAAAGTAGGATTACAGAATGCATAAACGCACAATTATACTGACTGGCGGTGGAACTGCCGGCCATGTTTCATTGAACCAGGCATTGATCCCTGAAATTACCGGCATGGATTATAATGTCGAATATATCGGGTCAAAGGATGGCATCGAACAAGAATTGATCGTCGACTCTTATCCTGATATTAAATACCACGCAATTTCAAGCGGTAAATTAAGAAGATATTTTTCAATGAAGAATTTCACGGATCCATTCAAAGTAGTTGCCGGTCTAGGGCAATCGATGAACATCATTCGGAAGACTAAACCGGCTGCTATATTTTCAAAAGGCGGCTTCGTATCAGTGCCGGTTGCAATGGCAGGGAAACTGATGGGCATTCCTGTCATCATCCATGAGTCCGATGTAACCCCGGGGCTGGCGAATAAAATAGCCATGCCTTTCGCAGATCATATTTTCACCGTCTTCAAAGAAACGATGCAGCATGTGCCAAAAGAGAAATCAACGTGCACCGGCTCAGTCATCCGCAGTGAATTGATGGATGGATCTGCCGCGAAAGGGCGCGAAATCTGCCATTTTGAAAATGATCTCCCGGTATTGATGATCATGGGCGGCAGCCAGGGATCTGAAGTCATCAATACAGCTATCCGTTCAAACCTTCAAGCAATCATGCAGACATTCAATGTCATCCATCTTTGCGGTAAAGGGAACATCGATGAAGGGCTGGAAGGCATCGCTCAATACTGCCAATTTGAATATGTAACACATGAATTATCTCATCTTCTGCATATGACCGATTTTGTCGTATCTCGCGCAGGGTCCAATTCGATATTCGAGTTTCTGGCCCTGAAAAAGCCGATGCTGCTGATTCCGTTGTCCAGACAAAAAAGCAGGGGCGATCAGATTTTAAATGCTGAACTGTTCCGTAAAAATGGCTTCGCATTGGTCCTTGAAGAAGAAGAGGCATCTCCCGAGCGTTTTATGAAAGCCTTGGATCAGCTGAAAGCGGATGAAGAATTGCTGATTGAAAAAATGACGGATGCCGAACCACCCAAAACGGCATATGAAATGGCGAAATTAGTCGTAGCACATACAAAGAAACGCTGATATTGGAGTGAATGGCATGAAAATTACTTTGGAAAAAGTCCACGGATCGATGAATACGTTTTACATGATTGACAGCGATGAAAGAGACGATTATGACGATCTGGCGCTGCAGCTCTGTGAGATTGATCAAGGAGTTGACGGACTGCTGGTGATATTGCCTTCGAAGTCAGCGGACGCAAAGATGCGGGTTTTTAACCGTGACGGTTCGGAAGCATCGATGTGCGGCAACGGGCTCCGCTGCGTGGCGCGTCATGTCTGCGAAAAGCTAGGGATTGAACAGGCAGTGATTGAAACCATGAAAGCCGATTTAACTGTCAGAAGAGAAGAGACCTTAATGGATGGAATCGAGACTTACTCAGTTCAAATCTCGCCGGTTTTATTCGATTTGAAGGCTTTGCCGATGGAGTATGGAAATCAGTCGACTTTGATACAACAGGTGATTCCGGAAATATCACAAGAAATCCAGTTTTCTGCGGTCGCGGTGCCGAATCCCCATTTAATCGGCATCGTCCCGAAAGATATCCAGAAATCGCCGGAACATCAGAAGAAATGGGCGGAAAAATTCAATGGCGAGAATGATTATTTTACTGATGGTGTGAATGTCAGTTACGTAACGAAACTGGAAGAAGGCATATTCGTGCGTACATTCGAACGGGGCGTCGGCTTTACTAATGCATGCGGCACCGCTATGACCGCTTCAGCTTTGATCAGCTGTATGTCCGGTTTGATGCCGTACGGGGAAGTGGCAGTCTACAATCCAGGCGGCATGGTGAAATGCACAGTCGATCGAAACGGTGATGACATTAAATTACTGCTGACAGGAAATGCGACCAGACTTTCGGAACATGAATTCAATTGGTCGAAAGACAAAGCGGAAAGCGGATTTACTGCATCCCGAAATCTTGATGAACAACGCCGCTACGAAAAATTCATTAAAGAAATTTCTGTGGTTGTTGAGCAATTTGCCTAAAGAAAAGAGTGATTCTATGCAAGGCCCTTTCACGAAAGAACAATTGGATCTTTTATACGGCAATGCGGAAGATCTGGTTTTTTTCATGCGCAAATTGGGCAAGGGATATGTTTATGAATATGTAAATGCCCTTTGCACCAGTACATTCAAGCAGGAATTGGCAGGTCGGACTGTGGATGACAGCATGCCGGCTTCCGTAGCTGAAGAAATAAAAAAACAATACATGATTGCTGAATCGATGACAGGTACTTACCGTTACAGGGACTACAATTTATTCAGTAAAAACAATGTAGCCAACGAAACTGAAATTACCACTTTCATGCATGAAGGTGAGTTGTTTTTGCTGGCGGTCTCCAAGAATGTCAGCAAGCAGAAAACGATAGAAGAAGACTATCTTTTCTATCAATCGCTTGTGCAGAACTCAGTCGACCCGATGATCATGATTTCTTCCGATTTCATGGTCATTGATATGAACCCTGCATACGAGAATATATTTACAGTCATCAAACAGCAATGGATCGGAAAATCGTTCATGGAGCTTCCATCCAACAGTGAAAAGTTTTTGGATAAAGTCCATTCCGAATTAGGGGAAGAAAAGTTTGAAAAAGGCAGTTCTTCCTTTATTACGAGTGCCAAGATGAAGGATGGCCCAGACGGAAAATTCTCGGTCAGTTTCTCTCCTGTCAAAATCGGGGAAGATATCCGGGCCTATCAGATTGTGTACCGCGAATTGACGGATGAGGTTCAACTTAAAGAAGAATTGAAGAAAACAGAAAATATACTGGATAGTTACAAAGATGCATTGAATTATGCCGCAATGGTGACGATATGGGAGCCGTCCGGCATGATCATTTTTGCGAATGATAATTTCGAAGGAACAACCGGCTATGAAAAAGAGGAACTTTTAGGGATGCAGATCGCTGCAATTGGCCGGGCGGTCATACCTGATGCTTTTTATGACAATATCCGGGACATTATATTCAAAGGTGATATCTGGCGCGGTGAGATGAAAAGCCTGAAAAAGAATGGGGATTTTTTCTGGGTGGACACGACGGTCATTCCGTTGAAAAATGAGACAGGGAAAATCTATCAAGTGCTGGCCATTATGTTTGATATAACGGACCGGAAAAAGCTTGAAGAGAAACTGCATTTCATGGCTTATCATGACAGTTTGACGCGGCTGCCCAACCGCCGGCTGATGATGGAGGAATTCGAACTGCTCGAAAGTGATGCTGATCAGGATGACAGATTGATTGCATTGCTTTATATCGATGGCGACGATTTCAAATCGGTCAATGATAATTTCGGCCATAATATCGGGGATGAATTTATCGCTTGTTTCGGTCAGGCATTGACACAGAGCATCAGATCAGGGGATATGGCAGCCAGAATCGGCGGAGATGAGTTTGTTATCGCAGCGGCAGGCATAAATTCTGAAAAAGCGGGAATGCAAATTAAGAACCTGATTAACAGGATCCATCAAAAACTGGCTGAGGGCTGGGATATCGACGGTCATCATTTTGCTCCGACCGCTTCAATCGGAATAGCATTCTATCCCAAAGATGCGGATAATTTCGAGGACCTTGTCAAGATGGCGGACTCCGCTCTTTACGAGTCAAAAAAATCAGGCAGAAATCAGGTCAGGTTTTATGAAAAAAATAGTGAACACACACATTAATTTCCATTTTTCACATTATATTATGTTTGTAAGCGCTTAACATTTTGTTATGTGAATAAATTCACTCAAAAGGATTGTATTTTCTAACGGAAGTAGTAAGATTGATATGGAAAATTGTTCTTCAATGGGTTTAACGCCTTCTGCTTTGTGTATAGCGGTTTGCGTGATAAAATATGGAAGACATATGTATTTATAGGACTGCCTTAAAGGCAAAATAGTTGGAGGTTTTTTTATGTCTAGCAATTATTCAGATTCGAAATCCCCATGGAGTTCCATTACAGGTCCAAACCTTGGGTATGTTATGGAAATGTATGACATTTATCAGGAATCCCCGGAATCGATTGATCCGGAATTCGCTGAGCTATTCAAGCAATACGGACCTCCGGTTGAGCCAAGTGCTGAACAGCAGCCGGCAGCATCAGCTGAAGTGAAATCCGATAAATTCGGTAAAGTCCTCGGTGCTATCCAATTGGCTGAATCGATCCGTGCACACGGACATCTGGCATCGGATATTTATCCGTTGAAAGATCAGCCCCGCGAAACGGAACGCTTGGAACCTTCGACATACGGACTTACGGAACAGGATTTGAAAGAAGTCCCAGTTTCATTGTTGCTGGAAAATGCACCTTCGGAAGTTAAAGATGGTCTGGCCGCCATTGAATACCTGAAATCGCTTTATACGGACAAAGTGGCATTTGAATTCTCACATGTCGTTCAGCCGCAGGAGCGCAGCTGGCTGCAGTCCAAAATCGAATCAGGCGAAGTGAAAAAATCGCTTGATGCAGACAAGAAAAAAGAAGTTCTTGAACTATTGACTCGTGTTGAAGGATTTGAAAAATTCGTCCATCGCACGTTCGTCGGCCAAAAGCGTTTCTCAATAGAAGGTGTCGATACATTGGTTGTATTGATGGATGAACTTGTCCGTCTTTCCGAAACAGCAGGCACTGAAAAAATCATGATCGGGATGGCGCATCGCGGTCGTTTAAATGTGCTTACACATATCCTGCATAAACCGTATGAAATGATGTTTGCCGGATTTGCCCACATCGGCGATGAAGCATTCCTTCCTGAAGACGGTTCATTGCAGATCACTAAAGGCTGGTTTGGCGATGTGAAGTATCACATGGGCGCGTCTTATAAATCGCCTCAAGGAACTAACATCAAATTGGCGTATAATCCATCACATCTTGAAATTGTCAGCCCAGTGGTTGCCGGACAGACCCGCGCAGCACAGGAACTGACAGAACAGAGCGGCCTTGCGCCGATCGATGCCAATAAAGCCTATGCCATCATGGTGCACGGTGATGCAGCGTTCCCGGGTCAGGGAGTCGTTACGGAAACATTGAACTTCAGCCGGATCCGCGGATACCAGACTGGCGGTTCAATCCACATCATCGCTAATAACCTGATCGGTTTTACAACCGAACAATACGATTCCAGATCCACTCATTATTCTTCTGATCCTGCAAAAGGTTTTGAAGTACCCGTCATCCATGTCAATGCGGATGAACCGGAAGCAGTGATTGCGGTAGCACGTTTGGCATTTGAATATCGCCAAAAATTCGGGAAGGATATTTTGATCGACTTGATCGGATATCGCCGCTACGGCCATAACGAAATGGATGAGCCGCTCGTTACCAACCCTACGATGTACCACGGTATCCATGAACACGGTACAGTGCGTGAAATCTATGGTGAAAAACTGTCTTCTGATAAAGTCCTTTCTGAAGAAGATGTGAAAAAACTGGACAGCGATATTCTTGCAGAAATGCAAAAAGCTTATGATCATATCAAAGAGAACAAATCGGACGATGCTCATGAAGTTGTCATTCCGGAAGCTGTCATGCAAGGATTCCCTGAAGTTCCGACAGGCGTCGATAAAGATGTCTTAACCAAAATGAATGAAGACCTTTTGTCATGGCCAAGTGATTTTTCCGCTTTCGGCAAACTTGCCCGAATTCTGAAACGCCGTGAAGATCCATTCAATGGCAAAGGCAAAATCGACTGGGCACATGCTGAAACACTGGCATTCGGTTCGATCCTCCAGGAAGGCAATCCGATTCGCCTTTCCGGCCAGGATGCGCAGCGAGGCACATTCGCTCACCGCCACCTGGTGCTGCATGATGAAAAGAACGGCAATGAGCTTGTGCCGCTTCATCATATTTCCGATGCGAAAGCGTCATTCGTTGTATACAACAGCCCGTTGAGCGAGGCTTCGGTTGTCGGCTTTGAATATGGCTATAATGTAGAAAACGATAAAGCCCTTGTCATTTGGGAAGCTCAATACGGCGACTTCGCCAATATGGCACAAATGATGTTCGATCAGTTCATTTCTGCAGCCCGCGCTAAATGGGGCCAGAAATCCGGCTTGGTTATGCTGCTTCCACATGCTTATGAAGGACAAGGACCTGAGCATTCGAGTGCGCGACTGGAACGCTTCCTTCAAAATGCCGGTGAAAACAACTGGACAGTAGCCAATCTTTCAAGTGCGGCAAACTACTTCCATATCCTTCGCAGACAGGCGAAGATGCTTGGAGAAGAGTCAATTCGTCCGTTGATCATCGTTACACCTAAATCCCTGTTGCGCCATCCATTGGTTGGAGCGGATGTTGAAGATCTGACAGAAGGCAACTTCCAGACCATCATCGAGCAGCCGGGTATGGGAGAAAATACGAAAAAAGTGGAGCGTCTTTTATTCGCCAGCGGCAAGATGGCAATCGATCTGGCTGACCGCGTAAAAGATGGAGCTGAATATCCGGATACGCACATTGTCCGCGTCGAGCAGCTGTATCCATTCCCATCCGAAAAAATCCAGGCAATCATTAAGCGTTATCCGAAGCTTAAGGAATTGGCATGGGTTCAGGAAGAACCGAAAAATATGGGATCATGGTCATTTGCGGAACCGAAGCTACGTGAAATCGCAGATGGCATTGATATAAATTATTATGGCCGCGTCGTCCGTTCAAGCCCGGCTGAAGGCGACGGAGAAATGCATAAAGTGGAACAGGCACGCATCATTGATGAAGCATTAGCTAAATCTTGAGCATAATCTAAGGAGGAATTTTTTGTGGCAGAAATCAAAGTACCAGAATTAGCAGAATCGATTACAGAAGGAACGATCGCGCAGTGGCTGAAACAGCCAGGCGATACAGTTGAAAAAGGGGAATTCATCGTTGAACTTGAAACGGATAAAGTAAACGTTGAAGTCATTTCCGAAGAAGCTGGCGTTGTTCAGGAGCTTATGGCTGCTGAAGGCGACACAGTTGAAGTCGGCCAGGTTATTGCAATCGTTGGAGAAGGTTCCGGCGAAGCTGCGGCATCTGAGCCAGCTGAACAAAAAGAGGAAGAAACCAAATCGACTGGCGTACCTGCTGAAACATCTGCTCCGGCAACGCAGGAAGCAGTTGAAGAAGCACCGGCTGCTGAAGAGCAATCTTCTTCTGACCGTACAATCGCAAGCCCTGCTGCGCGCAAACTTGCACGCGAAAAAGGCATCGACCTTGCATCGATTTCACCAGTAGACCCAATGGGCCGTGTACGTGTTCAGGACGTTGAAGCACATTCGTCTAAACCGGCTGAAAGCGCACCGGCTAAAACAGAAGCGCCGAAAGCGGCGGCATCTGGAGCATCTTCTGATGAAGAAAACGGCCGCATCGTCCGTGAAAAAATGTCAAGACGCCGTCAGACAATCGCTAAGCGTCTGCTTGAAGTTAAGCAGTCTACAGCGATGCTGACTACTTTCAATGAAATCGATATGACGAATGTTATGGCTCTGCGCAGCCGTAAAAAAGATGATTTCCTTAAAAACAATGACGTGAAACTTGGCTTTATGTCATTCTTCACAAAAGCGGTAACTGCTGCTTTGAAAAAATATCCTTACGTGAATGCTGAACTTGATGGCACTGATGTATTGCTGAAGCAATTCTATGATGTAGGGATTGCCGTTTCTACAGAAGAAGGACTTGTTGTTCCGATCGTCCGCGATACTGACAAGAAAAACTTCGCAGAAATCGAAGCTTCAATCGGCGAGCTTGCAACAAAAGCACGCGATAAGAAACTTTCAATCGCTGACATGACAGGCGGCTCGTTCACTATCACAAACGGTGGAGTGTTCGGCTCATTGATGTCGACACCAATCCTGAACGGTACCCAAGTTGGTATCCTTGGAATGCACACAATCCAAAAACGTCCGATTGCTGTTGGAGACAATATCGAAATCCGTCCGATGATGTACGTGGCACTTTCTTATGACCACCGCGTAATCGACGGAAGCGATTCTGTAGGCTTCCTGAAAATGGTCAAAGACCTTATCGAAAATCCGGAAGATCTATTGCTTCAAGGCTGATAAAATCAATTCAACCGCCCACCGGCTTGATGCTGGTGTGCGGTTTTTAATATTGGTAATCGAGATAATTCAGGTAATCGATATTTCGCAAAACAGCTCGCTTTCCAAACCCCGTGCTCCTGCATCGCTTCGCTAGCTTCGTCGCAAAGCGCCGGTCGAAGAAGATTCGACCGCGCTTGGCTTGCGCTGAGCTAACTCGAGCTCGTTGCACTTCGCTCGAACCGGAGTTGGCTTTCCAACTCCGGTTCTAATCCCCTGGGAGTCTTCGCTGTTTTGCTCCATATCTTTAGAGGTTTTCTCAAGCGATATCAATTTATAAGAAAGATTATTTATAAAAATTCTTAGTTCTCATTTAGCAACAATATACTTCATTCATCTTCATGTTATGTTTTAGAATTTGATAGTTAAACTCACTGTTACTTAAACCTTAACAATTTCCTGTCCAGGCTTTGGTAAATTTAGGCTTATGGGAGTTCTGCGTTGCAGGGTGTCGGTAATTTTGTCATGATGAAGTTAGAAGAGCCAAAAGGCGGTCGATTGTGATGGACTTATCATTTTTTATGGAACTAGTGAAAGAGTATGGCTATATCAGCATGTTCATCTTCAATTGGCTGTTATTATTCGGCATGCCGATTCCCAACGAAGTGGCTGCCGCTTTTTCCGGAGTTCTTACTGAAATCAGCTATTTCAAGCCGGTTTATGCTTTTATTTCTGCATATCTGGGGCTGATCACCAGTAATACTTTCGCTTATTTCATCGGTCGATTCTTTGGCCAAAAGCTGTTGGATCGCTTAAGCAGAACGTGGCTGGAAAAACCGATTGAAAAGTTTTCCGGCTTTTTGCAAAAACATGGCGAAATCGCTATATCCTTCAGTTTTTTCCTGCCGGGCATTCGATGGGCTATGCCATATGTTGTGGGAGCAAATAAGTATCCGTTTTTAAAATATGTTTTTTATGCGTATACAGCTGGATTTGTCTGGATGATGGTTTATTTTAATCTGGGGCGTACTTTTCCTTATGCCTACAATTCCATCCTGAATCACTTGCAGGGATTTTTAATATCCTTGTCCGTTGCTGTTATCGCAGTGTTGGTGGCGCGTTATCTATATAAGGAGCGGAAAGACCGCAAAAGATATTGATAGTACATATTGATTTGAAATATGACGCTTTAATCCTTATACTGAATACATAGACGTACAGAAAAGGATGAGGACTGTGATTCACACCGATTGGCTTGAGAAAGAAACGATTCGCACGGTGACTTGCAAGCATACAGATGCCGCTAAATTTTTGGTATCGAATGTGCTGACAGCCGGTAAGACATATGAAGTGAAAAATGAGACCGAAGAATTTATCTTTGTTGTGGACAACACCGGAAAAATCGGCGGTTTCTATAAAACTTATTTCGAATAAAGATAAAAATGACAAAAGCCGATGCATGCACATCGGTTTTTTCTATGGAGAGAGGGTTGTTTATGGATTTTATCGAGAAGGAAATAAACGGACGAAAAAACAGGAAACATGAAGGCTATGAAAAATTGATCGGTACGGGTGGCTATATCTCACCGGATGCTAATCTTTGGCAGGATGTAATAGCGGCTGTCGTCTTGCGAAAACCGGTTCTTTTAAAAGGGCCGACAGGGGCAGGGAAGACACGTTTGGCTGAATCGATTTCTGCAGTATTTGGACAGCCGATGCAAAGCATCAACAGTTCAGTGGACCTTGACGCTGAAGCGTTATTGGGTTTTAAAACGCTGGTGCAGCGGGACGGCCAGAGCCAGATTGAGTTTATTGAAGGGCCAGTAGTGACAGCCATGAAAAAAGGACATCTCCTTTATATAGATGAAATCAATATGGCCAAAGCGGAAACTTTGCCAATCCTGCATTCAGCGCTTGACCACCGCCGCATGATGACAAATCCGTTTACGGGCGAAGTGATCGAAGCACATCCCGACTTTGGCGTAATCGCAGCAATCAATGAAGGCTATATTGGAACGGCCCCGATGAACGAAGCCTTGAAAAACCGCTTTATTGCTTATCCGATTCCTTACCTTTCCGGTCAGCAGCTTTCAGAGTTATGGAATCGGGAATTTCCGGATGCTGAACTCAAATTGAAGAAATTTATGCTGAATCTCGCTGAGGATTTGATGAAGCAGGTCGAAAATGGGTTGCTGTCAGAAGAAGCGGCCTCAATCCGCAGTTTATTGGATGCGACGGCGCTGGCCGGATATATGGATCCGATCCGGGCAGTCGATTATGCCATTGCGCAAAAGCTGGAAGATGAAAGTGAACGGGAACTGTTCATGGACTTGGCCAATACCTGGAAAAAGTAGGTGAGTGGAATGGCGTCAGTCAATCGCTTTATCCAATTTAATAATGAAACGATCGATACAAAAATGCTCCACCGGCTGGAAATGCTGGGAGGCGCATTGGCCGATGCGCCTTATCTGAAAGTCACGACCCGTAAATTGATCGAATTTCGGCCAACGGAATCGTCCGTCTCTGTCAGTGTGTTCTGGCGGCATCGATCGAAGCGTGTGGAACAGCATGGATACCTGTCGGATATCTATTTGCTGAGCGCAGGTTTTTGGCGGAATTTCAGTTTGTCGGCATGGAAGGATGTTATAGCTGAACAATCCCCTGTGTCTTCATTGCGGCGACAGCTGCTGCTGTGTGCAGAAGAATTCAGGCTATCAGAAAAGATCGTCAAAGAGCGGCCGGGAACAGCGGTTTCATTTGATGTGCGCGAAGAGGTTTACCGGGAATTTCATCAGGATCAATTCAATCAAAATCTGAAAAGAGGCTTTCTGGCGGATGCTTTTCTGAATGCGGCATACTTGAGCCTGCGGGATGTTGAAACTGAAATGGATGATCAGTGGGGACCTGTGCTGCTGATTTGGAAAGGCATGTTCGACGCAAAATCGACGGCTGATTCAAGTGCAATTGTGGAGCGGATGACAGGTCGGCTCGAGTTTTTGCTGAGCAGCGATATGGTCCATACTTATTACACTTTCGGTGACGCGGCGGATAAAGCTCCTCCGTTTCATTACCATGAAGGAATTGAAGCGGGAAAACCAGACGAACAGGAAGAAATTGAAACAATCGAGGAATGGTTCAATTCGTGGCACCGCGAAACAGAATTGACGGATTCGCCCGCCATGGAATTCGAACTCGAAAAGGGTGATTCACAATTGGCTACGGGCGGCAGGGAAGAAGCAGGTGCGGATGAGGTGCAGCAGACCGGAAAGGGAGATTCAAGCGGTGAGCATCTGGAAGATAACGATGAAGACGACAGGGATATGGAAAGCGGCCCGAAACGTTCAGGCGGCAAATTCGGCCGCGCCAATGAACAGGTGGTTTATCATGAACAGCGGCTGCTGGCGCATATTGACCACAGCAGGCTGATTGCTGACTGGCGCCGGCAACAAGCTCCTTATGTTCGGTCCCTGCTGAAGGAATTGAAGAAACGCATTACTCAGCGCCATCAGGATTACCGCACCAATTTAAATGCGGGAAGGCTTTCCAAAAATTTGCTGCCGCTGGCACTTGAAGAGCGTCCGAAGCCTTTTTACCGGAAATCTGCGCCTTCCAAGGAATTGGATGCCGTATTCTGTCTCCTGATTGACGGGTCCGCGTCGATGGTTGATAAGCTGGATGAAACCAAGCAAGCCGTTCTGTTGTTCCATGATGTGCTTCGCGGTCTCGGCATCGCACATGAAATAGTGCTGTTTTACGAAGACGCATTTGAGGCAAGCGACAGTGAACAGCCCAATTATTTTGAGTGGATGCATAAATTTGAAGATGGCATGCGAGACCATGCACAGGAAATCGTATCGTTTGAGGCTCATGAAGATAACCGGGATGGTTTTGCGATCCGCTGGATGACTGATCGGATCAAGCGCCGGAAGGAGAAACACCGCTTTCTTCTGGTTTTCTCAGACGGTGAACCGTCGGCGTATAATTACGCAGAAAACGGAGTCGTGGATACGGCGAATGCTGTAAGTGAAGCGAAGAAAGAAGGGGTCGAACTGCTCCATCTATTTCTCACCAGTGAACCGATCACAGAAGAACAGGCCGCTTTCTACCGCATGATGTATGGCAATAAATCGGTGAGCGCTGATTCGCTGGAGAATTTCGTTGACCAGACGTTGCGTTTGTTGAAAAGGACCTTGCATCTGGTGATTCAGTCGGGATAAAAATAAAAATCGATATTCCGCAAAACAGCTCCGCTTTCCTGGTGGCTCGCGCTGAGCTAACTCGGGCTCGTTTCACTTCGCCCGACTGGATCTCAGCACTTCGCTTACTCACCTGGGAGTCTTCGCTGTTTTGCTCCATATCTCAGATCAATTTCTATAATGGGGGAGGATTTAAATTCTCAATTCATAATGTGAAGTGGTACTGTAACGGTAAACAGAACCAGAATGAAGCAGCAGGCGGCGAAGGGCCAAGATGTGTTCCTGCATCGCTGCGCTGCAACGGTTTTTCGTGTCTCGAAGCTAGCGTAGCGATGCAGAGACAGGAGCATCGGTTTTCATAGCGACCGAGGAGGCTCAGGCAGCTCACCGCGGAAAGCGTCCGCCTAATGCATAATGATTGAAGATGATGAAATTATCTCTAGAACATAAAAATCCCGCGAAGCATTTTAGCTTCACGGGATTTTTTTTATTGATTTCTGGAGTTTTCGCCTTCGTGGATAGCGAGCAGGCGTTGCTTAAGCTCTACTTCCATTTTGCCGATTTCCATTTCAGCGGCGCGGCGGTTCTTGCGTCCTTCACTTTGGATCTGCAAAGTTTCCTCGATAGTGGTAAGCAGGTTTTCCTGTGTTTTCTTCAATGTCTCGATTTCGATGATGCCGCGTTCATTTTCCTTTGCGGTTTCAATCGAGTTCATTTTCAGCATTTCCGAGTTTTTCAGCAACAGGTCATTTGTAGTGGAAGTGACCTGTTTCTGGGCTTCCACGGCTTTCATCTGTTTATTGAGCGTCAAAGCGATGGCAATCTGATTTTTCCAGAGTGGGATGGACGTCATGATGGATGATTGGATTTTTTCTGCTAACGTCTGGTTTGTCTGCTGGATCATGCGGATCTGCGGCGCGCTTTGAATCGTGATCTGGCGTGACAGCTGGAGGTCATAAAGACGTTTATCCAGACGGTCGACGAATTGCACCATATCGTTTACTTCCTGATATGCCATCTGATCATCCGAAGCCTCAGCCTTTTTACGCAAGGCAGGGATGGTTTCATTCAGGATTTCATCTCGCTTCAATTCAGCAGCTGCAATGTAGACGTTCAGTGCCTGGAAATACATCTTGTTCTGATCATACAATTCTTCGAGCATTTGCACGTCTTCAAGCAGTCCGCGTTTGGAATGGTCCAATTGGATGCTGATGCGGTCAACCTGGGTGCTCAATTTCTGATATTTGGTCATGATCTCCTGAACGGAGTATTTAGCTTTGGCAAATAATTTACGGATGCCTGATTTTTTCGTTTCGGTCAATTCTTCGGGGTTCAGTTCCTGCAATTTTTTCATCAGATCATGCAGGACGTCGCCAACAGGGCCGATATCTTTCTGCTGTACATGATCCAGCATCTTATGCGAGAAATTACCGAGCTGGCTTTGGGCATTCGCGCCGTAAGTCAAAATCGCTTCATGGTTGCCGGCTGGAATCTGTTTCGCCAGCTCCTGGGCTTTTTTCTTGTCTTCATTTGATAGCTTATCCATCAGCAATACCGGGCGTCCGCTCTGCTGTTCGGCAGGGGATTGCTCTTTTTCCATCTGGATGCCGAATGGCGACTCCAATAAATCATCCAATTCACTTCGTGTCGATTGATTTTCGTTCATTTTCCACGTCTCCTTCATCATCGGTCAAGGATTGAACCAATAGTTTCTGATTTTGCTGTTTGTCGACAGCCAATCGCGCATAATCAAGTTCCATCCGAAGCTGTTCCACATCGGACGACAGCACTTTCTTCAAATCATTCTGCATGACCCGGTTCATCGATTGCAGGGTTTCACGTGTGTCCTGCAATGCGATTTTGATGTCACGGTCCTTAACGGGCTGACCGACAAGCAGGGTATATTTTTCGGTCAGTTCCAAAGCAGAATCGAGATGTGAATAAAAAAAGGGTTCAGCGAGATAAAATTTTCTTGGATGCTGCTGCACGACTGCAATGATTTTATTGGAGAGCTTGGTCATTTCCATCAATTGCCTGAACGAAGAAATGGATCGCACCCGGTAATATTGGCCTTGCAGACGTTTGGTTTTCAGTTTAGCTTCCTGTACCTGTTTCAGTACATGTTTATATTCATTCCTCGTCATCCCCAGTTCTTTGGAAGTAGAAGAGAATTGAACTTGTTTTATTGTCGAATTGCTGGCAAGATAGGTTCCGGCAGCAATTGCTCCAGATGCGAGCAATCCAATTTCCGCCCCCAAATAAAGGATTGGAAACATCACTCCTGTGATCGGGAGGCTGACCGATTGTCTTCTTATAAAATTTTGGACTCGGTTCATGCGGAAGTCACTCCTTAATTGCATTTCCATAATATACATACGATTGAATGCGTGAAAGGTTTCATGCAGGCTTTCTTTATCCCCATTTTACGGGAAAGGCATAGCCAATACAAACTTCGGAATCATATGCTGGTGCAGATGCATATCACTGGACAGACAGCGTTTTATTTGGCAAAATGCAAGTATAGAATTTGTAATTCTGTGTTTCATAAGAGGATTTCCAAAAAAATAATTATAAATATTTAGATTTGTTTGACACTTACGCTCAATTTAGGTATTATAGAGGAAATAAATACTATCTTCACCAGCTACAGCTATTCACATATTCCAAAAAGTGATCAGCACGTGATGGTACTTTTTGGAATATGTGAATTTTTTTATGGAAATTCACATATTGAAAATTTTTTTATTACCAGGAGGTTTTTTACATGCAAGAAGGTACAGTAAAATGGTTTAACTCAGAAAAAGGATTCGGCTTCATCGAAGTTGAAGGCGGAGATGACGTATTTGTACACTTCTCAGCGATTCAAGGCGAAGGCTTTAAAACGCTTGACGAAGGTCAAAGAGTTGAATTTGAAGTAGAGGAAGGCAACCGCGGACCTCAAGCTACAAACGTAACTAAATTGTAATCTCCAAGAGCTGCTCATTGCGAGCGGCTCTTTTTTTTTTATGTATTTTGAATACATAATATTCTGTTAAATTAAGAGGGGTAATGGAAATCTACTGCTTTAATCTATGGTGTAAAGACACATAATGTAAATATACCTATAATTTTTATGAAATATCTGAAAACTTTTATTTTACCAAGTTCAATAATCTCCTTTAGAGTAAAATAAAAACACATAATCCAGCCTATATATTCAGAATAATTAAACAGTTATGCTGTTAACACCGAGCTAAGATGCCGGTAAGACGAGAAGGAGTGGATTTGATGAACAAGAAAAAATTACTGACTTTAAGTTTAGCAGCATCACTGGCGTTATCAGCAACTGCGGTTTCCGCAAATAATGCACCGGGGCAGAATGCCTCTGAAAAAGTGCATGTGAATAAGGACACTCAGACACCGGATTTTATTTCCGGTAAACTGACTGCTCCATCCAATAAATCTGTGAAGGAAATCGTGTTTACATATTTGGAGCAAAAAGAGGAAGCTTATAAGATCGGCAAAAACGGTGTTTCCAATTTCAAGATTGTCAGCCAGAAAAAAGATGATCTCGGCTTTACTAAATTGAAATTGCAGCAAGTCTTCAAAGGTGTTCCGGTATTCGGTTCTGTCATCAATGCGCATGTAGATGAGAATGGAGTTCTGACTTCAGTTTCCGGAAATCTTGCGCCAGAACTGTATGATAAGCAATCATTGAAGAAAGGAGCGACAGTAAAAGCTGATGCGGCTCTCAAAACTGCGGCAGCTGACCTGGCGAAAAAAATCGGGGAATCACCGGAACTGGAGCATGAAGCAGCCGCTGAACTGGTTGTCTATGTGAAAGACGGCAAAGCTAATTTTGCCTACACTGCAGAATTCGAATTCCTGTATCCGGAACCGGGGAATTATCAATATTTCATCGATGCTAAAACGGGTGAAGTTTTGGATTCCTATAATCAGATCCATGAAGCTAAGCCTTCTGCCGGCGGTGGAACGCTGACAGGAAACGATTCGACGGCTACCGGTAAAGGCGTTCTTGGCGATACGAAAACATTCAATACGCTTCTCAATAATAACGGATCCTATTTAGTGGACCGCACACGCGGCGACGGAATCTTCACTTATGATGCTAAAAATCGCACACGAACACCGGGCACGCTATGGCTCGACAGCGATAATGTATACAATGCCGCTTATGACGGTGCCGCTGTTGATGCCCATGCATATGCAGGACAAACCTACGATTATTTCCAGAATGTGCATAACCGCAACAGCTACGATGGCAACGGAGCGCAATTGGTTTCGACTGTCCATTATGGCCGCAGCTATAATAATGCATTCTGGAGCGGCTCGCAGATGGTTTACGGGGACGGGGACGGCAGCCAATTCATCCCGTTGTCAGGTGCACTTGATGTAATCGCCCATGAGCTTACGCACGCCGTAACAGATACGACGGCAGACCTGATCTATCAGAACGAGTCGGGTGCGATCAACGAATCCATGTCCGATATTTTCGGGACTCTAGTTGAATACCACTTCAATAATAATCCGGACTGGCAGGTGGGCGAAGATATTTATACCCCGAATGTTGCGGGTGATGCACTTCGCTCCATGGAAGATCCGACTTTGAGCGGGGATCCTGACCATTATTCGAAACGCTATACCGGCACGGGTGACTACGGCGGTGTGCATATAAATTCAGGCATAAGCAATAAAGCCGCATACCTGCTTGCTAATGGTGGAACGCATTACAGTGTCAGTGTAAATGCTATCGGCAATGATAAAGCAGGGGACATCTACTTCCGTACATTGACGCAGTATTTGACGCCAAACTCGAACTACAGCCATTTCCGCGCTTCAACAATTCAGGCAGCCACTGACCTTTATGGAGCTTCCAGTGCGGAAGTTGCAAGTGTGAAAGCCGCATTCTCTGCCGTTGGAGTCAATTAAACAGGCGAAAGCAAAGCTAATAGAAGACGCAAGTTGGAGGTCCACGAATGTGGGCCTCTTTTTTAGTATGATCTTTCTTCTTATTATAGAAGAAAGTTTAAGCCATTGCTTTTGGAGGGTATAAAATAATGGTAGAGGAATTGATAATAGGAGGTTTTATTATGTCGGACGAAGTATTGTCAGGTGAAGGTAAAGTGAAATGGTTCGATGGGGATAAAGGATATGGCTATATCACAGCTCCTGACGGAGAAGAGTTTTTCGTCGAAACGATTTCCATCAATATGGATCTTGGCGTTTTGGTGCCTGGACAGGAAGTTAAATTCAATATCGTTGAAGGAAACCCGGAACGGGAGCGAATCGCTACAAACGTGACGATGAAATTTTAAATTATTTTTGATCGTGAGTTTGATGATCGTTCGATTCAGGTTATAGTAATTATAAATAAGTATAGAGGGGGAGAGCCAATGACAAACGATACGTTAAAGAAACCACTGCCAAATGAAGAAGAGCAGCGGGACTTTTATCAGAAACTTCGTTATAAGATTCATAATTGGGTGGAAAGCAAGGACGGCAAAGGAAGCAAATTCCTGAAGTATGTATTATTTGCGCCAGACTTTTTCCATCTCTTGATGAAAATGATGCTGGACAGCCGCATCAACAGCAAGAGCAAATCGATGATCGGGGCAGGTATCCTTTATTTCTTTGCACCGGTCGATCTGTTGCCGGAAGTTCTGGTTGGACCTGCCGGTTTTGCCGATGACGTAGTGGTGGCAGTTTATATTGTGAATTCATTATTGAATAAATACCCGAAAGAAATCGTGGCGTCACATTGGGCCGGCGATGAAGATCTGCTTATGGTAGTCAGCCGCCTGGCCAGCACAGGAAATAAATGGGCATCACGTTTGCCGGCAGGCAAAATGGTGAAGCGTTTCCTGAAATGATATATGAAAATCCCGCCACACATTCCTTCGGAGTGTATGGCGGGATTTTCAGTTCTACGAGAAAAATTAGCTTTTTGAATCATTTCACTGCTGCGTGAGCCTCCTCGATAGCTTGCGAAAACGATGCTACTGTCTCTGCATCGGAGCGCTGGATTCGAGACATGAATAAACGTATTCTTTGCAGAAAGCAATTCTGAGATATGGAGCAAACCAGCGAGACTCCCAGGGGATTAGAAACGGAGTTGGCTTTTCAACTCCGTTTCGTGCGAAGTGCTGAGATCCACTCGGACGAAGGGGACCGAGTCCGAGTTAGCTCAGTGCAAGCCAAGCGTGGCCGAAGACCTTTCGGCCGGCGCTTTGCGACGAAGCTAGCGCAGCGATGCAGGAGCAGCCTTAAAAACCGTGCTCCTGCAGTGCTGCGCACTTCGTCGCAAAGGCATTCACCGTGCAAGACACGGCTAATGCCTTCGAAGCGGTTTTGCGCAATATCGGTTATTTTGTTTAACAAGAATAAAAATCCCGCCACACATTCAAAGTGTGGCGGGATTTTTTAGGTTAGTTAGTAATGCCTTGCGATTCTTTCCATTCAAGGAATTCATCATAAGTCAATTGCTTGTCGAGGATGGATCCGTCTTCGCGGATTTCAATCACACGGTTGGCAACTGTCTGGATGAACTGATGGTCATGCGATGTGAAGACCATCGCGCCTTTGAAAGCGATCATGCCGTTGTTCAATGCCTGTATTGACTCCAGGTCCAAGTGGTTGGTAGGTTCATCCAACAATAGGACGTTGGCATGTGACAGCATCATTTTAGAAAGCATGCAGCGTACTTTTTCGCCACCTGACAATACAGATGGTTTCTTTTTCACTTCTTCGCCGGAGAACAGCATTCTTCCGAGGAAGCCGCGAAGAAAGGTTTCGCTTTCATCTTCAGGTGAATATTGACGAAGCCAGTCGACGAGCGACAGCTCGCTGCCTTCAAAGTAAGCTGTGTTATCAATCGGAAGGTATGCGCGTGACGTTGTAACGCCCCAGCGCGCAAAGCCTTCTTCCGGCTCATCTTCTTCGGCAAGTATGCGGAGCAAAGCGGATTTCGCTAATGGATCTCCGATCAATACGATCTTATCATCTTTATTCATATTGAAGTTGATGCCGCTCAATAGTTTATTGCCGTCCACTGTCTGGCTCAAGTCTTTAACCGTCAAAACGTCGTTGCCGATTTCGCGGCCGATCGTAAAGTTGACGAATGGGTATTTTCTCGATGAAGGACGGATATCGTCCAATTCAATCTTATCAAGCATTTTTTTACGCGACGTGGCTTGCTTCGATTTGGAAGCATTAGCTGAGAAGCGGGCAATAAAGGCTTGCAATTCTTTGATTTTTTCTTCTTTTTTCGCGTTTTGGTCAGAAGCCAGGCGAGTCGCCAATTGGCTTGACTCATACCAGAAGTCGTAGTTGCCTACATACAGCTGGATTTTACCGAAATCCAAATCCGCAATGTGCGTACAGACTTTATTCAAGAAGTGACGGTCATGCGATACGACGATGACGGTGTTTTCAAAGTTCATGAGGAAGTCTTCCAGCCATTGGATCGCTTTAAGATCCAAATGGTTGGTAGGCTCATCGAGAAGAAGAACGTCAGGTTTGCCGAAAAGGGCCTGTGCCAAAAGCACTTTTACTTTATCGGAACCGGATAGTTCAGCCATTTTCTTGTCGTGCAGATCATCCGAAATACCAAGCCCCTGCAAAAGGATTGCGGCTTCAGATTCAGCTTCCCAGCCATTCAATTCTGCAAACTCGCCTTCGAGTTCAGCTGCACGCATGCCATCTTCATCAGAAAAATCTTCCTTCATATAAATGGCATTTTTCTCAGTCATGACATCATATAATTTCTTATAGCCCATCATTACTGTATCAAGAACTTGCTTTTCTTCGTATTCGAAGTGGTCCTGCTTCAATACGGCAAGGCGCTCACCTGAACCCATATAGACATTGCCGGATTGTGCTTCAAGTTCTCCGGAAAGGATTTTGATGAACGTGGATTTACCGGCACCATTGGCTCCGATCAGTCCGTAGCAATTTCCCGGGTTGAATTGGATGTTCACGTCTTCGAATAATTTACGGTCACCGAAACGTAAACTTACATCATTTACTGCTATCATTAATACGTACCTCCTAAATTTCACAATGCAATTAGTATACCATGAAATGGACAAAAACAGATAGCATCTGAATGCAGTGTTCGATAAACTAAAAGAGTGTGTTTCGATAAGAGATATTCTTTCCATAACGCTTCGGCGCTTTGGACAAGGCTCACACAATAAGCCGAGAAGATCACTCGTCTTATTGTTCCGCCCAGTCCTGGAGCGCGCCGTCGCTAGAATTTTCTCTAGTGATGTGGATCACAACAGCGAAGATGACTTGGGAAATAAGTTCAGCGCGAGTCAAGCGTGGTCGAAGGCTCTTCGACCGGCGCTTTGCGACGAAGCTAGCGCAGCGATGCAGGAGCACGAGGTTTTTGGCAAGGTAAGCTGTTTTGCGAAACATCGGTTATATAATTTTCTTTATTATATTTTTAAAAATGTTGCTAAACCTTATATTTTCGTGCCTTATAGGCTTCAAGGAGGCCGAGGTCCTTATTGAGTAAATACTCCATTTTTACGTAATCGCGCCGGTTCGGAATATGCTCGGGCGTCAGGCCTTTCATGGTAAAGATGAAATAATAGCCGCCGATTTGGCGGAACCATACAACGACGTGAGGAAATTCATCAAATATAGCTTTTATATTATAACGTTTCGCGTAACTCCAATTTACAAGTTTCATAAAAGTAACCGCCTTTCACTGCCCTTATTTTAATAAAATTTTGCGGCGAACACAAGTTTGATTGGCGCAGGAAGAGGTGTTTCCATTTTGACAGACAAGCAAAAAAAATCCGCGCTCGGCATCATGGTGCTGGCGATCCTTTTTGTATCCGTAAATCTCCGGCCGGCCATTTCATCGATCGGGCCGTTGCTGGATACGATGCGGGAAGAGTTGTCGCTGACAAGCAGCAAAGTGAGTCTGCTGACTTCGGTTCCCGTTTTCTGCATGGGGCTGTTTGCTCCGCTTGCGGTTGTGTTTAATAAAAAGCTCGGACTGAAAAAATCCATCGCGGTTCTGTTGACTTCGATCGGGGCATTCACCTTGCTCCGCGGATTCCTGCCGACATATCCTGTTCTCCTGACCAGCGCATTTTTTATCGGTTTATCAATTGCGATCATCAGCCCGTTGCTGTCTGCGATGATCAAGCGGAATTTTCCGACCCGGACAGCTTCATTGATCGGTGTCTATTCATTCGGCATGGGGCTCGGGGCAACATTGGCGGCGGGTTTGACGGGTGTTTTCTATTCATTTTCGGGATGGCCAACTGCCTTGGCAAGCTGGGGGCTGCTGTCGATTGCGGCGATCATCTTATGGCTTCGCGTAAAGGAGCCGGCAGCTGAAGTTGCTGAAATTCCGATGGAAGGTGCAGCAGTCGTTTCGCCTTGGAAAAACAGGCGTGCCTGGTATATGCTGCTGTTTTTCGGTTTCCAGTCGGCTTTGTTCTTTTCCATCATTACCTGGCTAGCGCCGATTGCAATCGAAAAAGGCATGTCAATAATCGTTGCCGGTGCAGTTTTGACGGTCATGTCGACTGTACAGATCGCCTGCAATCTATCGATTCCGCTGCTTCTTGAAAAATGGCCAAGCCGGCATTTATGGATCATGGTCAGTCTTGGGTTCGGAGCGGTTGGTGTTATATTGCTGATGTTTGCGGGCGGTGCCTTTATCTGGCCTGCAGCGATTTGCCTGGGCATCACACTCGGAGGTCTGTTCCCATTGGCATTAATGATGCCGTTGGATGAAAACGCTACGCCGGATGACGTCAACAGCTGGACTGCGATGATCCAATCGGGAGGGTATATCATTTCCGCGCTTACGCCTTTTGCAATCGGCTTATTTTATGACCGGTTTCAAAACCATATGATATCTCTTAGCCTGTTCCTGGGTTTCATCGCGATTCTCATGGTGTTCGCTTTTTTATTGAAAGAAAAACCTGCAGCTGAGTAAAATTAATACGAATCAAAAAGGGGAAGACCAATTATGAAAGAGCAGATTTACACTACGATTATTTTTGACATCGACGATACATTAATGGATTTTGCATTATCCGAACAAGCGGCATTACATAACACGTTCATGGAATTTGATCTGCCGAATGGTTTCATGGATATGCATGCCAGTTACAGAGCCATCAGCAAAGTTCTTTGGCAGGATCTCGAGCAGGGCAATATTGCTTTGCGGGAACTTGGCATCGAACGATTCCGCAGACTGTTTCTTGAACATCGCTCAGACAAAGACCCAATCGCTTTCAGCAGCGCTTATTTAAGCTATCTGGGCAAGGAGGCGCATTTGATGGCGGGCGCACTTGAAGTTCTTGAGCAGTTATCGCATTGTCGGCTGGTGATAATGACGAACGGGTTTGGAGAAGTCCAGACTTCCAGACTGAAAAATTCGGATCTTGGCCAGCATTTTGACCACATTGTCATCTCTGAAGAGGCTGGATATCAAAAGCCGGATCCCGGAATATTTGAATTCGCTTTTTCTAAAATTGGAGTTGAAGCGAAAGAGAATGCGATCATCGTCGGCGATTCATTGACATCCGATATTCAGGGCGGCATCAATTATGGCATTGATACAATCTGGTTCAATCCATCAGCCAAAAAGAATGACAGTCCAGTGGAGCCGACTTTTGAAATAAGAGATCTTCTGGAAATCATTGATATAGTGAATGGAAGTTTTACACAAGGAAAGGTAGGATCCAAGTGATCATCAGACAAGCGGAAACTGCTGACGCGGAACGATTGGTGAGTTTGATGGCTGATGCAGAAAGATCAGGCTTCATGCTATTTGAACCGGGTGAAAGGCAAATAGCACCAGATCAGTTAGACAAAAGAATAGCGGCGGTTGAACAGGATGAAAAATCAGCGATACTGTTGGCAGAAGACAATGGGGAACTGAAAGGTTATCTCTTCATCATCGGCAATAGCACTCAGCGGATGAGCCATAATGTGTATCTGGCAATCGGTATTGCTGAAGCAAGCCGGGGACAGGGAGTGGGAACGCGATTATTTGCAGGGCTTGATAGCTGGGCAGAGGAAAATAATATCCACCGCCTTGAATTGACGGTGATGATGCACAATCGCGCCGGTGTCGCTTTATACCAGAAGGCGGGCTTTAAGATAGAAGGAATCAAAAAGAACTCGTTGAAAGTCAACGGTGAATACATAGATGAGTATTTTATGGCGAAGCTGCTAGGATGAATAAATAGATAGATAAAAAACGGACGCTTCCATTTCAGAAGCGTCCGTCAATATTATTTTTCGATTTTTTCCTGTTTCCATACGGCATCCAGAAAATCATCACGGCCCGATTGAGCACGGTCTTCCAGATAATGTTCCGAGTTTTTCTTATAATAATCCTGGTGGTAGTCTTCTGCAGCATAAAAAGGTGCAGCTTCAAGAATTGGTGTGTTGACCGGTTTATTGTATCGTCCGGATGCATCCAGTTCCTGCTTTGAAGTTTCGGCGATTTCACGCTGTCTGTCATTATGGACAAAGATGGCAGGTCTATACTGATCTCCGCGATCCTGGAACTGTCCTTCATTGTCTGTTGGATCGATCTGCTGCCAGAAAATATCAAGCAGCTGCTCATATGGGAAAACTTCCGGATCGAATGTGATTTCGACCACTTCAAGATGGCCGGTTGTGCCAGTCTTGACCTGCTCATAAGTGGGATTTTCAACGTGTCCGCCGGAATAACCCGATACCACTTTCTCTATTCCGTCAAATTGGTCAAACGGTTTGACCATACACCAGAAACAACCGCCTGCAAATGTTGCTTTCTCTGCCATAATCATTCTCCTCCTGTCGTTCATAAGAGAAATAGTACCACTGCAACTGTTTCCAGACAATAAAATTGTTTATACTGTATGGAGATAAGGTGAAATCAGCTTTCAAGAATCCGTAAATATAAAAAGCCAACCGAAACCTGCAAAAGTTCCATGCGTCATATTTGCATGGATATAGAAAGGAATGTGTCATTAATGGAAGAAGAACGCCAACTAAGAGGTAAACGCCGCAAAAAAAGAAGATTTCGGAAACGGGGAATCCTGTTCCTGTTGATGATTGTATTGCTTGCCCTGGGCGCTTACTTTTTTATGCAGTACCAAAGCGGCAAGAAACTGGCAGAAGAATCGGACTTGCCGGAAGTCGAATTCAATAATGATGAAGAAAACGATGGCTACGAAAACATCCTGGTTCTGGGTGTGGATGCACGGGGAGAAGAGAAATCCCGTACAGATACGATGATGCTCGTCGCACACAATAAAGAAACGAATGATGTGAAAGTCGTGTCATTCATGCGGGACATCTATGCGGAAATTCCTGGATATCAATCGTATAAATTGAATACAGCATATTATTTAGGCGGCGTGGATCTGCTGGCTGATACGCTGCGCAATATGTTCGGTGTGGAAATTCAGCATTATGCACTTGTCGATTTTTCCAGTTTTGAGAAGTTGGTGGATATTGCCGCGCCGAATGGTGTCAAAATGGATGTCGAAAAAGATATGTCCGAAAATATCGGCGTATCCCTGACACAAGGCGAACAACGTTTGAACGGCAAGGAATTGCTGGGCTATGCTCGTTTTCGGGCAGACAATGAAGGGGATTTCGGCCGTGTGCGCCGCCAGCAGCAGGTTCTAGCCGCTTTGAAAGAAGAGATGATCAGCATCTCCGCAATTCCTAAATTCCCGAAATTGGCGGGAGCCGCACAAGGCTATGTGCAAACCGATATGCCAGTGCTTGATCAAATAAAGCTGGCGACTGATATGGCAACCGGTGGAACGGAAGGCGTTGAAAGGCTGACGATTCCCGTTGAAGGCAGCTACAGCTATGGCAGTTATGCGCAAGCCGGATCTGTCCTGGAGATAAATCTGGAACAGAACCGACAGGCATTAAGTGAATTTTTAGATCAGCCGCTGCAATGAAAAATTCTGAAAATATGATAAAATAAAATAGAATAGTCCATATGGAAAGTAGGGCGCGCCATGGAACCAGAAAATAAGCCATCCTTTTTCAGAACGAATTACATTCAGTTCCTGGGAGGCCGAAACACGTTATTCACATTAATCGCTTTAGTATTGATCGGTTTGATCATTTTCATATTCAGGGAAGTGTCATTCATCTTCAATCCGCTGAGCGTCTTTATGCAGACAGTCGTTTTGCCGGTTACGCTGGCTATGATCCTGTATTACTTGTTGAGACCTGTACTTAGGCTTCTTGAGCGTTTCCGCATCAAAAGGATATGGGGGATCCTGATTATCTTCATGGGTGTCGTCGGTCTGTTGACGCTTGTCACTTTCCTGATCCTGCCGTTTCTCAGAGAGCAGCTGCAGATGCTGATTGAAGAGTTCCCGCAATATTTCATGCAGTTATTGACAGACATCGACGCGTTTCTTCGAACTTCTTTTGTCGGGGATTACTATACCGGCTCTAATTTCGACATCGATCAATTGATGGAAACGCTGCCGGACAATCTGTCCGGCATACTCCAGGATGTTGTGGCAAGCATCATTACCGGGATCACTGGTTTCCTTTCGACGATTACAAGTTTTGTCCTGTCGATCGTCATTGTTCCATTCATTTTGTTTTATTTGCTTAAAGACGGCGAAAAGCTTCCTGAATATATTTTAAAACTTCTCCCGCCGCGTCTGCGCGATGATACGCGAGAAGTATTTGGGGAAGCAGATAGGCAGTTAAGTGCTTACATTCAAGGGCAATTGATCGTCGCTTTCTTAATCGGCGTCATGGTTTTCATAGGATTCCTGATCATTGGCATGAAGTATGCACTGCTTCTGGGTGTATTGGCTATGTTCACAAGCGTCGTCCCGTATATCGGGCCAGCCATCGCGATTACGCCTGCAGTTATCATCGCCCTTGTAACTTCGCCATTCATGTTAGTGAAGCTTGCGATCGTATGGACAGTGGTACAATTGGTGGAAGGGAACATCATTTCCCCACAGGTAATGGGAAAAACACTATTTATCCACCCGGTCACGATCATTTTCGTGCTGTTGACTGCCGGCTCACTGTTTGGTGTAGCCGGGGTGATCCTGGGTATTCCGGCATATGCGATTCTGCGGGTTCTGGTATCCCATATATTCAAGCTGTTTAAACGCAGATACAATAAACATGAACCTGTGCTCGGCAATCAATATGATTACACGGAGCTGCACTAGAAGTTTACAGTTAAACCGGAAGTGGTAAAGGGATAATACAAATATTTGGAGGTTTCCGAGATATGAAATTCAAAGAGTTTTTATCATCTATCGGCTTTGGCTCGATGAAAGTCGAAACAGTTGTGGAGAGGCCGCATTTGGAAGAAGGCGAGACCTTGAACGGCACCATCTATTTTGAAGGGGGAGACTCCGACCAGGAAGTTGACTACGTGGAATTACATGTCATTAAAATAATCGACGATTATCGAGAAGACAGTGATTTTAACATTATCGAAACCATCGTAGCCAAGCAATCCATGGAATTTGCGGGCTCCGTCAAATCTAAGGATACAGTGATGCAGCAATTTGAAATCGTGCCGGATGAACGCTGGCTGGTGGAAACTGATAAAGCGCGTCTGATTTTGCGGACGATAGTGCACATCCGCGAAGGTGTGGATGTACGTGATGAAGACGAGATTACATATGGGAAGATTGAAGGCTGATAAAGCCTTCTTTTTTTGTGTTAAAATATTTTTAATTCTATAAATCGCAAAAATATAAGAACTGGAAGTGATGGAATTGAAAGCAGGCTGGGAACGAACCAAACCGATGATTTTACCGGACCATCCGACAATATCCGTAATGCTGAAAGAAATGTTGAATGGAAAGCCCATAACACGAATCGAACCGCTCGGCGGCGGACTCAGCAATTCCAATTTAAAAATAACTTTGCAAAATGAAGAGACAATTGTTCTGCGGATCTATAATGATGGCGGCAAAAAAGCGGAAATAGAAAAAGAAGTTTTGCAGCTCGTCCAAGGGAAGCTGCCTGTACCTGAAGTGCTCTATCATGATTTTTCATTGTCATTGCTGGAGTATCCGTTTTTAGTCTTAACCTGGGTGGATGGTTTTCAGTTGTCCGAGTTGTTTCAAAAAGGGGATCCCAGCGACCTTGCAAATTCGGGCAATGAAGTGGGCAGGCATCTGGCGGAAATGCATAGCATTCAGTTTTCTTCTCCAGGATTTTTTGATGCAACGCTCAAAATACAGGAATTTGAAATATCGGGTGCAGCGTCATTTTTGGCAGTGTTGGATGAGATTCTTCGTGACCGCCAGGTGATGCAAAATTTAGGTTCCGATATGGTTCACAAAATCGGTCAGTTCGCTAAGGAGCAGGCCCCTTTACTGGATCATTTGGGCAATCAGTCCTCTTTGGTGCACAGTGACTTTAATGCGTTGAATATACTAGTTGAAAGGGAAGGGAACGGTATCAGGGTGACCGGCATTTTAGACTGGGAGTTCGCTTTCAGCAATTCGCCATTGATCGATATTGGCAATATGCTGCGGTATGAGAATGGAGATGTTTCTTTATTTATGGGGCCGTTTATCTCCAGTTACCGGGATAACGGAGGCATATTGCCGCAGCACTGGCTGCAACAGGCAAAATTATTGGATCTGATCGCCTTGTGTGACCTGGCCAATAATGAAGAATGCGGCGAAGTGCGATTGAGAGACCTCCAGAAGCTGATCAGACAAACGATGAATGAGTGGGATAGATATTCGACTATTCAAGAGATGTTATAACAACAACGATTTATCTATGTATCCAGTTTTAAAATAATACATACAAAAAAGCGGACCGGATAAATGTATATCCTGTCCGCTTTATTTCGTTGAAGAATTGATGCTGAATCAATCCTTCTTATCTTTTTTCTCTTTCGGATTTTCTTTCGCAGCGTCCTGTTCTGCTTTTTCGGCCGCTTTCTCTTCCGCTTTCACGGCTTTCGCCGCCGCATCCTGTTCTTCATTCACATCATCTTCAGCATCGGGTTCCTCGGATGGTGGCGGAACCGTGCCTGATTCCTCGTCCGTAACTTCATCTTCCGGAAGTTCGGCAGCTTCTTCAGTCTCAGCAGATTCATTCTCAACCGGTTCTTCAGGTGTTTCCGGTTCTTCTACTGTGTCTTCTTCCGGAACAACTTCCTCTTCAGAAGGCTCTTCCGCTTCTTCGTCGGATTCCTCTAATTTGGCGAGTTCCTTCGCCACTTTGCGATCCAGGCGCTCCATCGCTTTGGCGACATTTTTAGCCAGCGATTCCTTTGCCTGCGGATTCGTCACTTTCTCCATGGCTGCTTGCAGCGCCAGCAGGCTGGAACTGAACTTGGCTTCCAATGCAGCACGCGCGTCTTCTTCCGTCAAATCTTCATCCGTTTCCGAACCCATATCGACAGGTTCTTCTTCAGCCTCTTCAGCTGGAAGTTCTTCTCCGTCCGGTTCGTCAGCAGGCGGCTCTTCCTTTTCATCTTCGTCGCCATCCACCAGCTGATCAAGGCCTTCTTCATACAGCGCCAATGCTTTCTCCAGCGTTTGGACTGCCAATTCCTCATCGCCCGCAGCCATCAAAGCTTCCGCTTCCAGAATGCGCTGCTCTGCATACTCAGCAAATAATTCCGCTTCCGCAGCTTGGTCAAACGTGAAAGCCAATTGGACCGTTTCCTGCAATTGCTTCAGGAAATAAAAGAAGTCACCCGGCACCAGTGCGGGTTCTTCTGCTACAGTTGTGTCAGTTGCATTTTCTTCAGCAGCTGGAGAATGTTCATCGGCTGAGGCAGCCAGTGCATTCAACGACAGCATGCCAGCTGAAGCAATCACCCCGACTGCAAAATAGCGCTTGATCTGTTTGGAAACTTGTTCTTTTTTACTTTTTGACAACATCTCATTACCCCCGAGTTCTTATTTCAAATCGAAGGGATTCGGAACTCTACTATAATAGAAGTATCAACCGCCATTCCCGGCAGTCCAGCCGCCATAGCCGAAGCCACAGGCCTGTAACTTTGCGTCACAGCCTTTCAGCTGTTTTGCCTTTATACAAGATGCGAATAAATATTTTGCTTAGCTTTGAAAGAAAAACAGAAAATTATTGCCACTTAAGTTTAAATGAATACTATAGAACTAGGTAGGGTAAAATGAACTTATTTATTGTATAAATTTTCAAGTGGAATGGTTTTAAAATCACTCAAGAAGATAGAACCGTACCCGTAATCGAAGAAAGGATTACAAGCAGCAAGATTGCGGCAGATAAAGCAAAATCTTTAGGCTTTATAGACACAGGCTGATAGAACTCTTTTCGGGCTTCACCGGTAAATCCACGCGCTTCCATCGCAAAAGCGGAGCGCTCCGCTTTTCTCACAGCTCCGGCAAGCATCGGAATAATGATTCTGCGGATATTAAGAAGCCTCTGCCACCAGTATTTTTCAACCGCTGTTCCGCGGAGGCGATGTGCCTGTTGGATCTGAAAGAATTCATCTCTCAGCACGGGGAGGAACTGATAGCCCACCAATACACCATAGGCTAGTTTTGGTGACAGTTTCAATTGCTGCATCAGGCTCATGACGAATTTTACCGGATCCGTCGTCAACGCGAACAGGAGAGAGAGGGAAGAAAACGCCAGAACACGGAAAGACAGGGATAACGCCAATGCCAGTTGCCTATCAGTCACATCATGTCCGAACAGCGACCATATGACTGTGCCGCCGGTTTCAGCACTGAAAACAATCGTTGTCCAGAGATAGCCGAATGCGCCCAGCACAAAAGGAAACATGAACAAAGTCCAAAGCTTCCAATTGATGCTGCTGAAAACGAACTGCATTAAAAGGATGCTGATAAAAACGAGCAGCGGCGTCCAAGGATTAAAGAAAAATGCGAGACCAAGCATCGCGATCGTCACTGTGATGAATTTCATCGCGGGATTCATATCATGCAAAAGATTCCGCACGTCGCGTCACTCCTTTCGGCGCTAGCAGGTTATGGGACGCAAGCAGTTCCACGTCTTGCCACACTCTCTCGGAAATAAATTTCCCGGTCATTCTGCCGTCTTTTAATAGCACAACAGAATCGGCGACTGCGGCAGCGAACTCCATATCATGCGTGACGATAAAAACAGTATCTCCCCGATCCAACCGGCTGTCGATAAGACGGAACAATTCCAAAAGCGCCGCTTCATCCTGGCCTGAAGTCGGTTCATCGAGAAACAGCACATTTCGTTTATCCGCCAGCATCGCTCCGATCGCCACCCGGCGTTTCTGGCCGTGGCTGACAGCAAAAGGATTGTGTTCCTTGATATCCGTTAAACGGAGAGACTCTATGAGATCATTCAGTTCCTGTTGGGAAGATGTTCCGCCAAAAGCCAGTTCGTCAAGGACTGTTGAAGTTAGAAACAGAAATTCTGGTGATTGTGGCACATAGCCGCACGGGTCTGATGCGAATTTCACGGCTACCTTTTTATAGATGCCGCAGATCGCTTTCACCAATGTCGATTTTCCGCTGCCATTTGGTCCTGCAATAACAATGCATTCCCCTTTTTTTGCAGTCATGGATAAAGGGTGGAGCATTGTATTGCCTTTCACCTTGACTGAAAGTCCGGTCGCAGTTAGAACGGTGGAATCAAGCATTGAATTCAACCGGAGCGGGTACCGCAATGTTTCATGTGGCTTGAAGATGGCATCTTCAGAAATTCTGCCATCGCTCGTAACCTTAATCTCACGGTTAAAAAATGTTCCCCAATAATCCAGCCTGTGTTCAACAGCGATGATTGTCAGATTGAACGTCTTTTGCAATTGATCGAGCCAAAGGATAAATTCTTTGGCGGTATATGGATCGAGATGCGAAATAGGTTCATCCAGCAACAGGACTTCGGGATTCATAACTAATGCACAGGCAGTGGCAACCCGCTGTTTCATTCCGCCGGAAAGTGTTTGGATTGAAACATGCCGGAGGTGGGACAGACCGGTTAAATCCAGGACATGACGGATCCGCTCCTCCATTTCGCTTGCCGGGGTATTCAAGTTTTCCAGTGTGAAGGCAAGCTCTTCTTCGACCGTCGGCATGCAGAACTGCGAATCCGGATCCTGAAAAACGGTTGCCACGCGGTGGTTGATTTCTCCCGGTGCATAAGAATCAGCCGATTTGCCGAAAGAGTGAATTTCGCCATCCACGATGCCATCGCAATTGGCGGGGTAGAGCCGGTTCAATAAATACAGCAACGTCGACTTGCCGGAGCCGCTGGGACCGGAAATGGCGACCCGTTCGCCGCGCTCGATCGCAAAAGAGATGGATGAAAGTGTCGGTGATTGGTCATCCGGAAAACGGAAGCTGACATTATTCATTTCAAAGATAGTGTCAGGCATTGGCATCACGCGGCTGTGTCCGGGCAATGGCGTAGCCGCGAAGTGAACCGGTCGCAAGCAGCGCATCCCCGATATATTTGCCGCCAATTCCTGCGATGATTGCTCCACTCAATACGCGCAGTGTGAACATCAGCGCAACGAATGAGGGATCGAGCGCCGCGTAGCCGGATACGAAATAACCGTAGATGAAGCTGAATACTGCCGCACCGATGCCTGCAAGCATAAATACGAAAATATTAAAGTGGCGGTAACGCGTCACAGCAAAAGCGGCTTCAGCGCCGAGCCCTTGAACAATCCCGGAAAGGATGAGACGCGGACCAACCGCATTTCCAAGCATCACTTCGATGATTGCCGCCATGGTTTCGGGAATTAAGGCAGCGCCGGGCTTACGGATAATGTG
Organism: Planomicrobium sp. MB-3u-38; assembly: GCF_002836425.1. NCBI lineage: Bacteria > Bacillati > Bacillota > Bacilli > Caryophanales > Caryophanaceae > Planomicrobium > Planomicrobium sp. MB-3u-38. The sequence continues at coordinate 355,472 of NZ_PJBO01000060.1, forward strand.
CATACAGATGATTGAAACGATAAACCAGATGCCGAACATCCATTCATAGGCGATGGGGCCGATCAGACCAGCCCATATATTGCCGAGGTGGATGAATAACAGGTAGACGATGCCAAACACGACTCCGAACAGGGACATCAATACAATTTCCTTCAGTTTCCACGATTTAAGCATTTTCGGTGCCCCCTTTGTGAGACGGGCTGTTGATGCTCATCGATACCGTCATGACCAGATGTCGGTGTTCATCAGAACGTGCATGAGTGAATGATTCTTCAAAGAATGCAAAGACATCGTGTATATCGCCGTGGATTCCGCTCGCGTAATGCATCGAATCGTTCCAGACGCAGTGTTCTTTTGCCCGTTCCACTTCACGGTAAATAACGCTCATATAATCCGGGTTGTTCATCGGATAAAGTGCAAACTGCGACGATACATACTGCTTTGTGTTATCCGTATTCAACAATTTATCGCCTTTGTCGAGGTAGACATCTCCTGACGAATCTCCCGGGCAGCCGATTGAGAACGTGCCGTACAATGCCACATGTTCGCCGGTTTTGGCTGCGTGCAGTGTCAGCGCTTTTGCTACATTGAAGACGTGATTCTGTTTTCCTCGGATGACGGTCGAGACATCATCCGTGTGCATCCAGACATTCGAGGTGTCTGTTTCATTCAGCGCCCCTTTGATTATTTTGATGAAGTCGCCGGACATCGGATTGAGCGTGAAGCGAAATCCGACAATCGGGCTGGTGCCGCATTGCAATGGTTCCATAACAATATTCCTCCTTAAAAATGTGCACAAAAAAGGCCGCATCCGTGAAGATGCAGCCACTGTTCCATGCAAATTAAAAGGAGAGTCGAGCTCCTGAAAAGTTCGTTTTGCGGAAAGTCACCGCACTTCCTCACGCAGGTCCTAACCTGATCGAGTCATAAGGGATCGGAGCTTTCGCTCGCATCTCAGCTAAATAAGCACCCCCAGTGCAGAAAACGGTATGCGGTTTTTGTGTTCGGGTTGACCCGATGGCTTCAGTGTAAATGAACGTGGAAAAGAAGTAAAGACCAGTAAATGAAAAAAGGAAGTTTGATTGAAATTTGACGCGCTTGATGCAGGGTTGCGCAAGAGAATTTTATTTGTATGATTTCAGGGTATAGCAAGAATACCGGAAAAACCAATGCGTGAGCGGAAGGGAGAATCCTATGGGCTTATTGTTTACCATATTAACACTGTTGATTTGTCTTTTGCTGTCGAATGTCATCAGTAATTATATCCCTTTTATCCCTGTGGCTCTGGTTCAAGTATCACTTGGCCTGATGCTGGTGCTGATGTTTGAGGGGATTTCGCTTGATATCGAAACTGAATGGTTCTTGCTGTTGTTTATTGCTCCGCTCTTATATAATGACGGCCATAATTATCCACGAGAAGAATTGTGGAGGATGAGAGGGCCGATTCTGGGCAACGCGGTTTTCCTCGTATTTTTGACGACGATTGTGGGCGGTTTGTTCATTCATTGGATGATACCTGAAATTCCGCTTGCTGCAGCATTTGCGCTTGCGGCTATTTTGTCTCCGACAGACCCAGTCGCGGTTAACGGCATTGCAAAACGAATCCATTTGCCAAAGGGTGTCCTGAATCTGGTCAGAGGAGAATCGCTGATCAATGATGCATCCGGACTTGTCGCGTTCAATTATGCAGTGGCGGCAGTTGTAACGGGTTATTTTTCATTACAGGAAGCGGTTCTGGACTTTTCTTATAAATTTGTGGCAGGCGGAATTTTCGGACTGGTACTCGCATTATTACTTATCGGCATCCGCCTGACGCTTCGGAAGCAAGGGATAACCGATGTGACATTTCATACACTTCTTCAGATTCTCACACCTTTTATCATCTTCATGATTACGGAAGACATTTTGCAGGCTTCCGGCGTAATCGCCGTCGTAGTGGCCGGGATCGTCCATTCTCTGGTACGGGACCAGACAGCGACACTGGTCGCAGAAGAACAAGTTGTGACAGAAAACATATGGACGATTATTCTGTTTATCCTGAACGGTATTGTGTTCCTGCTGCTCGGCATGAGTCTTCCGACTTCGATGAGCGGAATATTGGAAGATCCGGGCAGAGGATATGGGCTGGTATTCTTTTATGTTTTCGCTGTTGGAACTGTGATCTTAGGCATTCGATTTGTGTGGGCATATTTGTTTTCCATATATGAATTTCGCCGCGGAAAAATGCCCGACGCCCCGAAGCCGAATTTAAAAACAGCCTTGCTGATCAGCCTGACAGGTGTCCGCGGCACTATTACCATGGTCGGCGTGTTGTCGATACCTTTTCTGATGGAGAACGGTGAAGGTTTCCCTGAGCGACCGCTGCTTTTATTTCTTGCCGCAGGAACAATCCTGTACACTTTGCTGTTGGCCACTATTTGTCTGCCGCTGTTGAGCAAGAGTCCCGAAAAGCGGCAAAGAGAAACAGGAAAGATCAGTCTGGAAGAAGCCAGAAGGCGGGTACTGCTCGCTTCTCTTAAAAAAATCCGTCATGAAATGAATGAAGAAAACGAAGCGGCGGCTTATGATTTGATCGATGAATACAAATGGAGATTTGAGCAGCTTCAGCCTGCTGAAGGCACAAATGCGAAAGTGGATAATGAATTGGAGCGAAAACTTAAAGAAATCAGACGCCGTGGATTGAAAGCGGAAAGGAATTTCATCCAGAAAACCAAAGAAAACGGAAATATGGACCAGGATATATACGAAGCATTCGAAAAATCGTTCGATCGCCGGGAGGAAGCCGCCTCAAACAATGTCCGGACGGTAACTTTTTATTTGCAGGGGAAATTGAGAAGGGCGTGGAAACGTTTCAAGGGCTATCATCCGGAGGCGATTGAAAACCGGCCAGAACCTTTTCCGGAAGGTCGGAAACATCAAAGGGAAGCGATGATGGCCGCGATACAAGATCTGGAAAAGGTGAAGGATAAATTGGGTTATAAGGAATTGGTGAATGAAGTGATTTCTGATTACAGGCAAAAAATCAGCCGCTTAAATAATCCCGGCTCGATGAGTGCCAAAAAATATGAACTGCAAAAAGAGGAGCTCCGGATCAATGTACTGGATACCGGGCGCTCTGAAATTTTCCGGCTATATGAATCAGGAGTTATCACCAGAAAAGAAGCGCGAGACTTAAGGAGATTTATCAATCACATTGAAAGTGTTACTTTATATGAACAAAATGAATAAACCTGTTTAATGGGAGTCTTTAAAGAGAATCTCGAATTAAGAGCATATTTATTGTGTTCATGCATAAACCGGCGTAAAATTCCCATTAGTCACCAAATTTATAGGGGCTTTATTAAAAAGAAATACAGATGAAAATCGATTGATTTAAACTATATAACTATCTGGTTAGCAGAAAGGATGGTTTTTGATATGACAGTAAAAGTGAAAGTATATTCGGATTATGTTTGTCCGTTTTGTTTCCTGGCAGAACAGCCATTAGAGGAAGCGATCAAAGGGAAAGATGTGGAAGTTGAATGGATGCCTTTCGAGTTGCGTCCAGCTCCAAATCCGACATTGCGCCCTGAAGATGATTATCTCCAAACGACTTGGTCGCAGTCGGTCTACCCGATGGCTGAGCAGATGGGAATCGAGATAGTTCTTCCGGATGTGTCACCCCAGCCGCATACCCATTTGGCATTTGAAGGGTTTCAATATGCCAAAGAAAAAGGGGAAGGCACTGCCTATAATGAACGCATGCTGAAAGCCTTTTTCCAGGAGAGCCAGGATATCGGTGATGTCGATGTATTGACGAAACTGGCAGGGGAAGTCGGCTTGGATGAAAAAGAATATCGTGAAGCACTTGAGTCCCGTAAGTACAAAGAAGCTCACGAACAGGCACTTGAGCATTCTTATGAAGAGGCTGAGGTAACTGCTGTACCGACATTCGTGATCGGCGAGACAAAAATCGCCGGCATCCATACGAAAGAGACACTCGAACAGCTGATTGACGAAGAACTGCAGAAACAAAAGCCTAAAGTCTTGTTTGAAGGAATGGCTTGTGGACCAGGCGGTTTCTGCTAATACTACCAGAAGAGGTGTAAACCTATGACGAATAACAATAAAACGATTTTAAAGAATAATGATTGGGTAAAAGGCATTTCCCGACATGGTGAAATGATCATCGGTTTTGTAGATTCGATGAGTTTGGAACAAGAGGCAGTCTATGTTGTTGTGGCTGAAAGTGATAACGAAGAGCTGATCGGCAAAACGATTCCGATGCATTTTAATCAAGTGGAAGTCATTCCGACGGCGACAAGCAAAAATGCCGGCGAGCTTGAGTTTTTGATTGACCTGGCTTTGGCGACTGGTGATAAAGAATGGTTCGAAGAACTGTCTGCTGAATTGAATGAGAAGAAGCAAGCGGTTAATTAAGAAAAGCAGACTGAGAAGATGGTAATTCAAGAAAGAGCAGCGGTGTAATTGAGCCGCTGCTCTTTTTGATTGATTGTTTAAGCCCTAAAACCAATGTATTGATAGATGAGTAATATTCTCATATTGATGCGTAAGAGATCTAAAAGAGGGTATTGAAGATTATAGTGAAATAATCTTGGTTAAATTATCACAAAAATAAATGACAAAGCAGGTGTTAAGATATGAATGAAGAGACTACGATTTTAAAAACAACTGATTGGGTTAAAGGGACTTCGATTAAAGGTGAAATGGTTATTGGATTTATCGATTCGCTGAGCATGGTGCAGGGCGCTGTATATGTAACGGTTGCCAATAGTGATAATGACGCCATTGTAGGTTTGACGATTCCGCTTGCGGTCCAGCAGGTTGAAAGTTTGCCGCTTACTGCTCCGAAAGATACGGTACAGCTTGAGTACCTTATTGATCTGGCTTTGCAGACGGGTGATAAAGAGTGGTTTGAAGAGTTGACTGGTGAGTTGAATGGAAAGGGAAAGAAGTTAAATGAAATAATCTAAGTTAAAATAGTAGGTCTTTACAACAGCAGCAGGCAAAAGGTGCCATGCTGTTTTTTGTTTTGAAGAATTTAAAAAATTAATATCTGTTACTTGAATAACTCATCAAGTGCTAAAAACTTGCCGGAATTTGAATGGGAGAAGTCATCCTCTATAGGATGTACTTCTCCTTTCTTTTAATATAAATTAGTTTTTAAAATGAAAAAATATAATATACACTAGCTGAAAATCTGCTCGTTCCTCACAAATACTTCTGGCTTCGAACAAGTGCTTTCCATATGATGATACACGCCATCCCGTGATGAAGTTAAGAAGCCGTGCATCGCTTCCAATACATGATAAGCTAGTTGGCCGTTCGCTCGGTGCGTTTTGCCGTTCAGTATGGCATATGCCATGTCAGCAACACCAATGCCGCGGCCGTTCTCCTGGAAACTGGATATCAAAGGGATGTCGGTAAAGTTTTCTTCATCTTTTTTGCGCAGCCGCACCGGTCCGCCGAAATTATTGGGATCTGGAACGAGCAAAGTGCCTTCGCTTCCGTAGATTTCAATTGGCGGCAGGGTGGACCCGCCGAAAGCATCGAAACTGGAGGTTAGGGTACCGATCGCACCGGATGCAAAATCGATTGTTCCGGCTATATGTGTTTCAGTAGAAACGGTGATTTTCTGGCCGGCGTTCGGTTCACTCAGGATGGTCCGTTCCGGATAACTGATGCGCGCAGATCCCGCAATACGTTGGATGGGGCCGAGCAGAGCGATTAAAGCGGTTAAATAATAGGGTCCCATGTCAAACAGCGGACCACCGCCATTTTCATAATAGAAAGCAGGGTTCAGGTGCCAATGTTCATGTCCGCGGCTGATTACAAAAGCTGAAGCACCGATTGGGATGCCAATTTCGCCGTTTTCAATCAAATGCAGTGCGGTTTGTATTCCCGCTCCCAGGAATGTGTCCGGGGCGCCGCCGACCAATAAGCCTTTTTCCTGTGCTTTGTCCAACACCTGCTTGGCTTCCTGCAGGCTGATTGCCAGCGGTTTTCCCACATAGACATGTTTGCCGGCTTCCAATATTTGAAGGCAAACTTCAGCATGCACTTTCGGAAGCGTTAAATTGATGACCAGATCGATTTCCGGATCGGCCAGCAATTCCTGTACGGAGCAGGCTTTCGGAATGCCATATTGATCCGCTTGGGAGCGGGCCCGATCCAGTTCCAAATCTGCACAAGCTGTAAGCGATAGGTGTTTGTATGCCGGGATATTCTCCATATAGATGGAACTTATGTAGCCGCAGCCGATAATGCCGATTTTCATTGTGCGCATATTACTCCTCCTTCACTGGCTGTCGCCCATGCCGGTATAGTTTCCGGCATTTCCAGAAGATGCATATTTGTGATTGTTTGAATCTCTGTAGAGTGTTTTTCCTTCAGCCGCCCATAAAAATCCTCTTTTCATCATCAACGAAACTTCAGGCATCGCCATGATATCTGCTGAATGGCCCAGCGAATTGTAGAATACGCGCCCGGCGCCCCAGCGCTTTGTCCAGACAACCGGCATGTCGACAGCTTTGTTTGGGGTATGCGGCCCTTCTGCAACAGGGAAGCGGGTGGTGGCCAGCACTTCTACTGCCGGATCGATATGCAGATAGTATTGTTCGCTGACGACTGTGAAATCGTTCAATCCTTCTAAAAGGGGGCTCGAAGAATGTTTGATATTGATCATATATTCGATCCCGTCATTGCCTGGATGTGCGACCCAATTGCCGCCGGTCATAAATTGCCAGTCCACATTTTTTCGGAAAGAATCGCACATGCCGCCGTGGCTGCCCGCCAGTCCAACACCGCTGATGACAGCTTCCGAGATTTTGCGGACATATAGTGGAGCGATTTCACCCATCGTCCAGTTGGGGACGATCAAATCAAGCGCTTTTAGCTTTTCAGCATCTGCGTATGCGTCAAGTGTATTCGAGATTTCTACGTCGAAGTTTTCGGCAACGAGCAGTTCTTTATAAATTTTTGCTACTTGTTCCGGCTCATGGCCTTCCCAACCGCCTTGGACGATCAATGCTTTTTTCTTCACGGACTCAACACCCCTGTCGGTTCATATTTGTTTTTAAAGGCTGAATACTTCAATCCACTTTCTTTCCTTAATGGATAATTCGACAGCTTCAAGAACATGCTGGCATTTGACGCCATCGTTGAAATTAGGGACCGGCTGGTGGTCTTCCTGAAGTGCATCCATGAATTCCACGAAAGCGTGGGTAAATGTATGTTCATAGCCGATCGGATGTCCGGCTGGCCACCAGGCGCCAGCATAGGCATGCGCCGGATCGGTTGCGAGTACGCGGCGGAATCCTTGGACGTCATCCTGGTCGTCGGTGAAATAAACCTGCAATTCGTTCATTCGTTCAAAGTCGAAAATGACACTGCCTTTGCTGCCGTTGATTTCAAAAGAGTTTGTGCTGCGGTGTCCTGTTGCGAAACGGGTGGCTTCAAAACTGCCTAATGCGCCGTTTGCAAAGCGGGCCATGAACAGTGTCGCGTCGTCAACAGTAACAGGACCGGTTTTGGCTGAATGTCCGCCTGTTGCCGATAAACCAGCCGTTTCATCCGGAAGCGGCCGCTCTTTTATGAACGTTTCACTCATGCCGATGACATCAGCGATATCTCCAATAAGAAAATGGGCCATGTCGATCAGATGCGCTCCTAAATCACCATGCGCTCCGGAACCGGCAATTTCTTTCTGAAGCCGCCAGGCGAGGGGGAAGTCAGGGTCGACCAGCCAGTCCTGTAAAAACCAGGTCCGAAAATGATGGATGTCGCCCAATCGGCCACCGTCTATCAACTTTTTCGCCAGCAGCACAGCAGGGGCAAAACGGTAATTAAAGCCGACCATATGCTTTACGCCTGCTCCTACTGCCGCTTCCAGCATTTCACGTGAATCCTTCAGTGAAAGGGCCAAAGGTTTTTCGCAGTAGAGGTGTTTTCCGGCATCCGCCGCTGCGATTGCAATTTCCTTATGGGCGTTGCTCGGAGCGTTGATGTCGATCAAGTCGATATCATCCCTGGATACAAGATCTTTCCAATCGGAAGTATATTCTTCCCAGCCAAATTGCGTGGCGGCAGCTGTGACAGCATCAGTATTGCGGCCGCAAATCACTTTCATGTTCGGTTTTATGCGGTCCGGGAAGAACATAGGCAGCGCCCGGTAGCCGTTGCTGTGTGCTTTACCCATGAATTTATAGCCGACCATACCGATATTCAATGAATTCATCAAATCATCCCCTATCTTTGTTTACTTGCTAAACAAACTTGGCTTTATTTTCTCGAATATTTAAAATTCTGTCAAATTTAAGAATTCATTTTTAGGATTTTTTTAGAAAATATACTATTTCTGCAAGGAAAGAGGAATCAGAGGGTATCGGATAGAATAAAACAAAAGGTGCCATCGAATAGGCTTTTGATTTGGAACCATTTATAGATTAAAAGGGGATGAAGAGAATGACAGCACGTACATTGGATGTAACAATGCAGAAGATAGAGAAGGAAATCAATGATAATCCTGAACCGATTTCAGGCATGGATACGGTTTATAAGTTTGAGATCGATGGGGAAGTATTTCAGATGCGGTTAAAAGATCAAAAAGCCGAACTTTTATCTGAATCGGATAAACAAGTGGACTGCACACTGAAAATGTCGTATGACAATTTCCAAAAATTCCTGAATGGCAAATTGAATGGCATGACTGCTTTCATGACGGGGAAATTGAAGATTGATGGAGACATGACTAAAGCATTGAAGCTTGAAAGCGTCGTCAAAAAATACGACTTGAACATCTAATTGATTGTGCAGATAGACGGAAGCCGGCTTAGCGAAAAACGCTGAGCCGGTTTTTTATGGAAAACTTCCGATAAGCCAACTATTTTCAGAATTATTCGAACTATATATTGAAAACATACGTTCTGTTTGGTATGATGTGTTTACTTAGATATGGGATGGCGGATCACTTTGCCGCTTGTTTAACTGATGCCTCTTCAATAAAGACATTATAAATTTGGAGGAGGATTTTTATGTTTCAATCAGCAAAGGAATTGGAAAATCTCTTTAACACGGAAGCAGCTTTCTACAAACTCCAGACACACGGCAAAATTCATCTCTGCCGCAGTCTTGCGGCAGTCCGGAGAAAGGGCGCAGAAATTGAAGAGGAACCGGATGCGTTGTTTGTGTTGCTGAACCCGGGGAGATGTCTGCCGGTTGACGGTGAAGAAACCATTTCAATGCTAACCGGAGAAGTGGAAGTTCTCCCTATGCTGCAGGCAACACCTGACAATACGATGTATCAGCTGATGTGGCTGATGGATCGGATGGGGTGGAATCATATCGAGATCATCAATCTGACCGATGTATTAACAGGGAAGTTTGAGGATTATTTGGAATGCCAGGAATGGATGAAGCTTCATCATGACAATCGACACAGCATCTTTTCCATTGACCGCTATCCTGAGCTGTTGGAGCGTGTAGAAAAAGCGGGTGTGGTCATTGCGGGATGGGGCACCAAATTGAAGATATCATCCGCTGCGGAGGAAGCGAATATGATCTTGTGGGAAATCGCTGAAGTAAAAGGTCTGCGATACAAGCAGCACCCACTTTATTATCATCCGTTTCCTTGGCTGCAAACTAAATGTGTCATGTGGCTGGATGATATGGAAGAGCAATTGAAACGTGTAGGTGAAGTTGTTTGATAGGTATTTAAAGAGAGGGAATAAACATGAATCCTTAAATAAGATTGAATTGTCTGAAAATATAGGTTAAGTTTAGAGTAACTTATATATAAGGAGATGATTGGATGGCAGATTGGCTGACCAGTTTACAAACGGAGACACCGCAACAGGGATTTGAACTTGCATTGGTATTGGCGAGAAAAGGGGTGGCATATACGCAGACTTCTGCAGAAGTACGTGAACGTCTGCGCCCGGAATATGCGGAAAACGCCGACAGCCTTACAATGGCTTCGCAAGTTGTAGCAATACATTTCCAAACAGTCGCCGCGGCAAACGGTTACTGGAGATGAAAATAGGAAAGCCGCAGCTGGATAATCACCAGTTGCGGCTTTCGTTTGTTTTATGACTGTCAAATCGATTCGTTTACCTGCTGCGGATTTTCGACAGCAGACGAAGAATCTCCAGGTAAAGCCATACTAAAGTGATCAGCAGACCGAAAGCCCCGTACCATTCAAAATACTTGGGCACCCGGCTGGCCGCGGCGTTTTCGATAAAGTCGAAATCAAGCACCAGGTTCAGTGCGGCAATAATGACGATGATGACACTGATGGCGATGCCGATTGGGGACGAATCGTGCAGATAAGGGACATTGAATCCGAAGAATCCACCAATGAACGATACCAGATAGACAAGGAAAATAGCGCCAGTTGCAGCTATTACGCCCATCCGGAAGTTTTGGGTAACCTTGATCAAGCCGGATTTATAAACTAACAGCAAACTGAATAACACAGCTATGGTCAACAATACCGCCTGAAAGACGATGCCTCCGTATTGGGCTTCGTATTGAGCGGATATTGCACCAAGGAACAGCCCTTCAAGCAAAGCATACAGCGGTGCTGTAAAAGGGGAAACTTTTGGGACGAATATAGTGATCAAAGCCACAATCAGCCCGCCGATTGCGCCTATCAAGATAAGCGGCAAAACGCTGCCGGGATTTTCGACAAATTGATTCCAGGAATAGACGAATGTGGCCAATACCAGAAGGATCAGGATAAATGTTCTGTTGACTGTACCGCCGATTGTCATCGTTTGGCCCGAACCGACCGTATCGAATTTTTCAAATGCTTCTTTTTTCAAACTTGGATTTCCGCTTCTCAAAAATTTTCACCTCTTCATATTTACGTGCAGTTTCATTATATCCTTCAGTATGAAATTGACCAAACAACTTTTGTTACATAAACAGCCATTTCTAACTTTGCTTTATTCTGACAGATAAAACATGTATAAAGAGCTATGTATTAAATTGACAAACAAACCTTTCCTCCTATTCAAAATATATTGAATTATTTATACAATTTAAAAGTACAAAATAATATTTAGGGGGACGAATGATGTTGAAAGTATTATCTACATCCGCAATAACGCTTGCCTTAGTGGGCGGCGCAGTATTCGCTGGCGTAAACAACAGCGACTCAACTGTTGAAAAAGTCAGCCATAAAAGTGAATTGAGCCTGGCTCATTATGTTGGTGCTTCACCAGAACTCGCAGATCAGGCGAAGGAATTAGGAATTGATCTGTCCAAAGCTGATCCTGCTGAAAAATTGGCAAACAATAACGGCAAAAAATTTGAGGCGCCTGGTGATAACCACGCTGCTTACAATGTGACAGAAGGCGATGTACCGGTACTCGTGCTTTTAGCAAAATATAAAGACGGTGACGAGCCAATCGGTGACATGCCAGGCCAAGTGCCGGCTGAATATTACGAAGACCTGATTTTCGGTGATGAGTACAATCCTTATGAACTGGAACAGTTCAAACAATATGCTGAGCATAATGGCGTTGCCGTGCCGACGGACCGTACGATGCAAAATGTATATAAAGAGTCCAGCAATGGCAAAGTTAACCTGGTACGTAAGGAAAACACCGATTTTGCTTGGGTCGAATTGCCAAAAGGCGCTTCTTATTATTTGGATCAGGAAGGCACATATGCTGAAAATGGCAAATATCTTTTAGGCAACGCTAACGGAGATGCCCATACAGGTGAATTTGTCCGTGATTTGCTGAAAGCGGCAGATGATCAGATCGACTTTTCTGAATACGCTGTTGACGGCGAAGTGCCGAATATCTTTGTTGTCCATGAAGGAACAGGTGCAGAATTCAGCCGTGACCCGGCGCAGTTCTGGTCACATAAATGGAGTCTTTTGAGCGCATTATTCTACGGCAAGTATTATGAAACAGGTAAAGATGCTGCTACTCATGCAGGAGTGTCACAAGGGGAATGGATCAACGATACTATCGCCAACGAAATGACCTATGACGGCGTACTTGTCAATAACTACAATATCCAGCCGGGAATCGGCGGCAACGTAGCGGGTTATGACGCGGCGACGGATTCTTATGATGAGTCTCTTGCGACAGGGCCATTCCCTGCACAACCTGGCGTTTACGCACATGAATTCGGCCACGCTTTAGGCTTGCCGGATTTCTATGACACAGTTTATTCTTCCGAAGGCGTCGGCAACTATTCAATGATGGCTGGCGGATCTTGGATGCGCTATCCGGATGCTGCGGCTTACTCAGGAAACTCGCCGACTCTATTTGATCCATTCTCGAAAATCTTCCTTGGATGGGCTGATCCGATTGACGTGAAACCTGGTGATGAGCCGCAGACGATTACATTGCCTCCGGTCAACGAAGCGTCAGCTGACAGCGGAATTGTGAAAATGGAAGTCCCTGGTTCAAACGGCACAGAATACTTCCTGTTCGAGAACGTTCAGCAAAAAGGATTCAACCAAGGATTGATCCGCCAAGGTGAAGATGCGCATGGCCTGCTTGCTTGGCATGTGGATGAAAACATCATAAATCTTTATCAGACAGCCGGATTCCGACCTAATAACGTTGAAAACTGGATGAACAAACGCTTCCAGTACAACCAGTCCGAAACAGCTTCTGATGGCACGAAAGTGACGCATTATGGTCTATCTGTGCTTCAGGCTGACGGTAAATATGATCTTGAGAAGAACGTAAACCGCGGCGACGCTGCCGATTTCTTCAAAGCCGGCGATAAGATCACACCGGTTTCAAGTAATGTCCACTCAGGATCTTACTACTTCTGGAAAGGGCAGAATGCGACACCTGCCGATTCAGGGATCCATGTAACGGATATTGTGGAAAACGAAGACGGTTCAATTACAGCCAAGTTCTTCTATAACTCTAATTCAAGCAAAAAATAACTAAGATCAGCAACAAAACCGCGATTCTCTATTGAATATAGAGAGGCGCGGTTTTTTATGTTTGATTATAAGTTTTTAGGCTAATAGATATAGAGGCATCTTAAAATCAAAAAAGAGGGGGGCAGCTATGTTTACTCATCAATTGCTGGTTTTGCTGTTTATCGGCTACATCATTTACACAGTCGACATCAAAAAGAATTTCTTTCCGGTGCCGGTGGTATTGGTGGCTATAGGATTAGGCTTATCATTCATCCCATTCTTTGATGGATTTAATATCTCCAAAGATATTATATTCAATGTTTTTCTTCCGGCCATTCTTTTTACTTCCGCCTACCAATTTCCTTTAAAACAATTAAAGGAAAATATTGGTATTATCATCACTTTGAGTACATTGGGCATGATTGCCACTGTATTTTTGCTCGGACTTTCGATATATCTTGCCGGCGGCTTGTTTACGGCAGTGTCATTTACTGCAGCCTTCCTATTGGCGGCAATCCTTGCGCCTACTGATCCGGTGTCCGTGACAGCTATTCTGAAGGAAAGCAGCGGTGCTGATCAGATTGCTGATGTGGTTGAAGGGGAATCTATGATCAACGATGGTACCAGTATCGTTTTCTTCACTATTTTTCTGACTATGTTTCAGACCGGCGGCGGATTTTCACTCAGTAAATTCATATCTGAACTATTGCTTGTATCGATCGGCGGTATTTTGCTAGGGGTCACTATAGGATGGCTCATGAGCAAAACAATCAGATTTACTAAAGATAAGAAGTATCAGGTGATGCTGAGTATTGTCGGTGCCTATGGCGCATTTTATATCGGGGAAGCAATCGGGGTATCAGGAGTACTTGCAACTGTGGCTGCCGGCATATTTGTGTCCTATGAAATGAGCAAGGAAATCAAGGAGGATAATCTGCAGGAATCGCTTGATGGGTTCTGGGATATAACCACTCCCGTACTGCTTGCAGTGTTGTTTCTTCTCATCGGTATTAGAGGAGCTGAATATCTGGCATTTTCGGGCTGGTGGTTTGCTATTGTGATTTTTATATTTTCCATCCTTGTCCGGTATCTGGTCATTGGCGGTTTTATATACGGGGTCCCGAAATGGAGGCATGAATTTAAAAACGACTTTTCCACCATTACACTTACAACTTGGTCAGGGATAAAAGGGGCGATGTCCATTGCTTTGCTTCTTTGGTTGGAAGAAGCGACTTCCGGCAAAGAAGAAATTTTGGTTTCTCTGTCTTTTGCGGTAATTTTATTGTCCCTAGTAATTCAAAGTGTGGGAATCTATCCATTATCCAAAGTGCTGAAGGATCTGCAATAATTTTATAAAAATTGAAATAAACTCCAATCCCATGTGGCGGGATTGGAGTTTTTTTAATCAAGATTCAGAGCAACAATGCCGATATCAGCGAGTACCTGCTGGCCGGCGGCAGTTGGATGGATGTCATTTTGGATGACGTATTCGGCTTGATTGTCGCCAAATGCAGCATAGGCGTCTGCCACGTATACATTCTCATTCGAAGCTGCCAAAGCTGCGAAGGCCTGATTGATCCCGGGTAGAATGGGATCAGCAACATAATGAAGCGGATCATTCAATTGGAATGGATTATAAACATTATAAAGCACAATTGGTGCATCCGTCAGGGAGCGGGTTTCTGCTATTGCTGCCGCTATATTCGCAAAGACATCATCATTTAAAAGTTTTTGCATCAATAATTGCTGGAACAGCGGTTGTTTACCGCCGCTTTCCAGACCTGCTTCACGCAAAATTTGAAGTAAATCATTATTGCCGATCGTAATGGCTACATAATCAGCGTGGATGACCGCCTGGCGGTATTTCTGATCTGTTTGCAGCGCGCTCAGCAATTGCTCGCTTTGCCAGCCTGGAATGCCCAGATTGCGGACACGTAAATCTTCTGATGCACCGATTAGATATGGATAAGCAGATTTGGCAGGATTCTGGTTGTTTTGCCCGAGATTATAACCGAAGGGAATGGAATCACCAACTGCAACCAGAGATTCTTTTGCCTGTTCGCTTTTGGCGAAGGCAGATGGCGAAACGATCGAAGTCGCCAATAGTAAAACAGTCAGGCTTTTTGTAATTTTTTTCATCAACATTCTCCTTTCAATTTTATTGCAATTTTAGTATAAACTTATTTAATTGAATTGTCTGTAAAATATTTTCGCCAGAAGTTTCCTGTCAAGAGTGACTCTTTATTTATGGTAAGATTAAAGCAATAGAAGGGCAGTTAAAATGGAGGGGCGGAAGGACATTATGAATCTGTTGATTGATAAGGCAGCTTGTTTTGCGGCTGTCAAACATGATGGTCATTACCGAAAAGGGACGCATATTCCTTATATTTCACACCCGTTTGGCGTGGCGTTGATCCTTATGGAAGAAAAACAATCCGACAAAATAATTGCCGCAGGTTTATTGCATGACACGCTGGAAGATACCGAGACAAGTGAAGAAGATCTATTCAAAAACTTTGGCGAGGAAATTCTGATGCTGGTGAAAGCCGCTTCCGAGTCGGATAAGACATTGCCGTGGGAAATCAGGAAACAGCGCACCATTGAAAGGCTCCAATACCACTCCGTAGACGAACTCCATTTAATACTGGCAGACAAACTTCATAATCTGCGATCTATCCAGACGGATGCCAGTAAATTCGGTGACAGCATTTGGGCCCGTTTCAATAGAGGGAAAAGGGAGCAATGCTGGTATTATATGAGCATTGTCCGCGAATTGAAAGACAAAAAGCGTGAAGTGCCGCTGATCAGGAAGCTGGAAGAAGAAACGAACGAGTTGTTCATCGGCAAAAAGAAATTGACACTCCATGACATTCGATTGCTGTTCAACAGTATACAGATCGGCAAGATCTCAAATTATGATGGGTTAAATGAATCCCGGCTGTTGGCATTCGCCCATGAACTGCAGGAAGCTGCCAGGCGGAATGATTGCAGTGAAAGCGAAAGAGACGTTATTCGCAACCTTTTGAAGGAGCGAGGGCTGGACAATGAAATTCAATCCGAGGATGATCCGTTTATCTATGCTTATTTATATGAGTTAAAATTCCGGCTGGGCTGGAATGATGAAACTTTTCTCGATTATTTCAAAATTTATTATTAAAGATGCTTCTATAATTACGCGTAAAAGGGGATAAAGTATATGCCGCTGGACATTGTGCGAAATGATATCACCAAGATGAAAGTGGATGCCATAGTCAATGCCGCCAATTCGGGTCTGAAGATGGGTGGAGGGGTATGTGGCGCCATTTTTCGAGCTGCCGGCGCTGACAAATTGCAAGTGGCTTGCGACAATATCGGCCACTGCGCTGCAGGGGAAGCTGTCCAGACGGATGCGTATGGACTTGATGCCGATTTCATTATCCATACTGTAGGGCCTGTTTGGCAGGGAGGACAGGCTAATGAAGAAAAACTGCTCCGCAACAGCTATAGAAATTCACTTGAACTGGCAAAATCGATTGGCTGCGAATCAATTGCGTTTCCGCTGATTTCTTCAGGCATATTCGGATACCCGAAAGAAGAAGCGTTGAAAGTGGCAATAGGTGAAATTGAGTCTTTTCTTACCACCAATGAAATGGATGTCTTTTTAGTCGTTTTCGATAAAACATCTTTTGGCATCAGCCGGAACTTGGTCGAATCCATTGAAGCCTATATTGATGAAAATCAAGTGGAGGCAATAGAAAAGCCCTATCCTCGGCGCAGACGTGTTTTTAGAGAAGAAATCATTTCTCAAAAGATGGAGCAGGAGTTCAAATTGGATTCTGCTATGGATATCAGCTTGGAAGATGTCTTGAAAAATATGGATGAATCTTTTTCAGAACGACTCTTCCGGTATATCGATGAAAAAGGGATGACGGATGCGGAGACTTATAAAAAAGCGAATATCGACCGAAAACTATTTTCGAAGATCCGGAATTCGCCGAAGTACACGCCTTTAAAGAAAACAATTATCGCATTTGCTGTGGCGCTCGAACTGGATTTGCAGGAGACGGAAGATTTATTGGAAAAAGCGGGTTACCGGCTATCGAGAAGCCATGAATTCGATTTGATCATCATGTATTTTATCGAACGGGGGAATTATAAGATCCATGAAATCAACGAAGCTTTATTCGCGTTCGACCAGGTTCTGCTCGGTGCATAAAAAATGTCGCTTCTGAAGCGACCAAATGGTATGCCCAGTGACGTATCCTTAAGTTGTTAAGATAACTTGAGGAGGAATAAACAATGAAGAATGAGATGACGGAATTGGTATTCATACTGGATAAGAGCGGTTCGATGGCGGGGCTTGAAAAGGATACGATCGGCGGATTTAATGCATTGGTTGAGAAACAGCGTCAATTGCAGGGGGATGTCAGGGTTACTACAGTATTGTTTAATCAGAGCTATGAATTGCTGCATGACCGCATCTCGTTAAAAGGCATTTCTCCGCTGACCGAAGATGACTACGAGGTTGGAGGCACAACTGCATTGCTGGATGCGATCGGTTCCACGGTCCAGAAAATCGCAAATGCGCAGAAAAGGACCATGGAAGAAGAACGTGCTGATAAAGTGATGTTCGTGATCACCACAGATGGTATGGAGAACGCAAGCTGCGAATACAATTATAAAAAAATCAACGAAATGATTGCCTCGCAAAAACAGAAGTTCAATTGGGAATTCATTTTCCTCGGCGCCAATATTGACGCGGTCGCAACAGCGCGGCAATTCGGTGTTGAAGAGGAGTTTGCGGTGGAATATCATGCCGATCCTGAAGGAACCCAGCTGAATTATCAAGTTCTCAGCGAAGCTGTAACATCCTTCCGCACCGGTAAATCAATCGACCGGAACTGGAAGAAAGATATCGAAAAAGATTATAAATCGCGTGCAAAGAAATAAATAGGCAACTTCTAACTCTTCCTTAAGTGGAAGAGTTTTTTGTTTGTGCCCGGTGCGGCGATAGTTTTGATTGAAATGGCAAAGGGTAGTGAGTCTATAAAGACCTTGATGTTAAAAATCGATTGTTGGAGGTATCTATTCAATGGATAAAAAGAACAATAAATTATTCGGTTTTTTTGGCGGACAAATGGAAGTTCAGGAAAAGATAGAGGAGTTAAGAAGTGAAGGTTATCCATCAGACAATATGTATGTGATCGCTAAAGACAATGAACAGATCAATGCCTTGCGCTCCTATTCGGAAGTCCATTTCAGTACTGAACAGGACGGCGACTGGATCGATAAATTCAAGGAGATGTTTTCCGGCAACCATTCGCTGAAAAATGTTTTTGAAGAAATGGGATTCAGCAATGAAGAAGCGGAAGACTATAACCGACGGATTGAAAATGGCGAAATTTTCCTGTTTGCCGATGATGAAGTCTATAACGAAGTCGATAGAAGCACCGGCTATACAGCAACTGAAACAACTGGCACAAATGAACATCCCGGCAGCGGTTTTTCAGATGCTCCCAAGATGAGCCGGGCGGAACGCAGAAAAAAGATGACAGGGAATGGCGAGGAAAGCATGTTTTTGCATGAAGAGCAATTGGAAGTCCATAAAGAACGCGTACAGACAGGCGAGATCAATGTCAACAAACGCATAGTGGAAGAGCAGCAGCATATGGACGTGCCGGTTGAACGGGATGATGTCATAGTTGAGCGGCGTCCTGTCGCTGATAATGGGGATTCAAATGAAGAAATCAAAAGGGAGCCCTATCAAGTCGGGGATGAGCTGCATATTCCTGTAGTTGAAGAACGACTGGTTGTGACAAAAAAAGAAGTGGTCACTGAAGAAATAATAGTCACCAAACGCAAGATCAGTGACACTGAGCATATTTCAGAAACAGTGCGCAGGGAGGAAGTCGATATCGACGACCGTGACTTACCAATCAATAGAAAAAACAATTTCTGATTGCCGCAAAACCCTTCTATATTAGGCTTTCAGGGCTTTTTATGTTTAGTTTGAGTGCCACGGGGTAGACAGATACTAGCTTCATCAGAAAGAAGACATCACAATTTAATTGGAGGTTTTATGATGGTGAACAATAATAATAATGACAAACTGGTAGGTACATTTGAATTGCAGGCACAGGTTTTCAAGAAAATTGAAGAATTGAAAGAACAGGGTTATCGCGAAGAGGACATGTATGTAGTGGCCAAAGACGGCGCGAATATCGATACGCTTCAGGATAAGACAAGAACCAACATCACATCAGGTGATAAAGACAGCAACTGGAAAGATAAATTCACTAATCTGTTCTCAAGTGACGATACGGAAAGAAGTTCGTACCGCAATGTCAGCGATGACAGCACCAGAGATACGGACTACAGCAGCCATGTGGAAAATGGCCGTATATTATTGTATGTCGACCGTGATTATGCGGGCACTTCAGGTACATTTGCGACAGGCAGCAGAACCGGTTCGGATGCAGATATGGGCAGAGGTGGATACACTGGTACCGGCACCGGAAGAGGTACTGAAGAAGAAAGCCTTAAACTGCACGAAGAACGTTTGAATGTAGATAAGGAACGTGTGCAGACGGGTGAGGTTAACGTCGGCAAACATGTTGTAGAAGAAGAACAATCGATAGATGTTCCGGTCGAACGCGAAGAAGTGTACGTTGAACGTCGTCCGGTCAATGATGAGACAGGCTCAGGCTTAAATGATCGTGATGGCTTCAATGACAAGGATTCAATCCATGTGGATGTCAATGAAGAACGCGTAAATGTTTCTAAAGACGATGTCGTCAGTGAAGAATTGGTTGTCGGCAAGCGTAAAGTCAAAGATACAGAGCATGTCAGCGAAACGGTGCGCCGTGAAGAAGCTGATATCGATGAAGATAATAATGCCAATAAAGGCTTGTTCAACGATAAGGACGATAAAAGAGGATTGTAATATTTGCCTCGGCAATAGTTAGAAATAGCGAAGCCGCTCCAGCTGTTTGCTGGAGCGGCTTTTTGATTTGTTGAAACTTCAGATGATT
This sequence comes from Planomicrobium sp. MB-3u-38, assembly GCF_002836425.1. NCBI lineage: Bacteria > Bacillati > Bacillota > Bacilli > Caryophanales > Caryophanaceae > Planomicrobium > Planomicrobium sp. MB-3u-38. The sequence continues at coordinate 375,377 of NZ_PJBO01000060.1, forward strand.
TTTTCCGTAAAATAGTTGGAGAGGGGAGGGGAGCCGATGAAGAAACAGCCTTCAATGAACATACCGAAATCTATGATTGGGCAATTCTTGGACTGGCTGACGATTCTGGTTTTCGCTGCTGTCGTTATTTATCTTATCACCCAGTTTTCTGCATTGCCGGACAGAGTTCCTGGACATTATGACGGAAAGGGCAATATCGACAGATGGGGAAGCAAAATGGAATTATGGATTTTACCGCTGGTCGGGGTATTGCTTTGGATTCCCATGACAGTCCTTGAAAAGTATCCGCATCTATTCAATTACATGAATTTGAGAGAAGACAATATTGAAGCCCAATACCGCAACGGCCAATTGATGCTGAACGTGCTGAAGAATGAATCGGTTCTTTTGTTCAGTTATCTTACCTTTCAGGGAATCCGGGTGGCGACCGGTGGCACAGAAGGTTTGGGCATATTCTTCATGCCGATTTTTCTGGTCGTGATCATCGGAAGCATGATCATATTTCTGATAAGGATGCTTAAACTGTGAATACTGGTGAATGCCTGTGGAGAGGGGTTATCCAGTAACCCACAGGGAAACGGGGTTATCCACAAAGAGGCAAAGTTATTAACTTTTTGATGATACGAGTGTATTAATTAGATTCAGGGTATTGAATTTATTTGATACACCTGTATCATATTTATTGAATAATAAAAGTATTCTGATAAAATGGATGTATGCCGAAACTAATAGATCACGAAAGCAAAAAGCTGGATATCGCACATGCCGCATGGAAAATTCTATTGAAGGAGGGTATGGAAGGCGCGTCAGTAAGGAATATCGCAAAGGAGGCCGGAATTACACTGGGAGCATTGCGTTATTATTTCACAACACAGGAAGAACTGCTGGCTTATACAGAAGACCTGGTTCATGCCAATCTGGCTGAACGGACAACCGAACTATTCATGGCCGATCTGCCTCCTCAGGAAAAAGTGCTTAAGCTGCTGGCGGGATTGCTGCCGGAAAACGGGGAAGGGGACTCCGCGTCTGAGGCTCGATTGATATTCAAACTCCATTCGAAATACTCGGGAAAAGCTTATGACAGGGGGCGTGACAGCGTCTATCAGGCTGTTAAATCAGTGATGTCCAACCTTGTGATGCTGAATCTGTTGAAGAAGGATACGGACCTGAGTTTGGAAACGGACAGGCTTTATGCCTTGATGGATGGCCTGGCGCTGAATTCCATGCTGCAGGGAGCGGAAGTGAATTTCGAGAAAACGAGGGGTATCCTGGAAACCCATTTAAAAGCTATAAGCAAGGAGCAAAGCGGGGGTCAATATTGAGCCCCGTTTTTTATTTGCGAAGTGTTTTATTTATAAGTTAAATAGCTATACAAAGTTAATCGTTAGTTGTACATGATTTTTTGTTTACATAATAAAAATATGAAAAAAATAAATCGAAAGGTTTAGAATCTGAAAAATTAAGGTATAAATCAATAAACTTTCATTTATCTTCAATTTGAAATAAAATAAAGGGAAGCAATTCATCCCTAAAGAGGAGTTGAGACCGATGAGTTTAGAAACGATCAAAGGTTCAAGCATGATTGTTAAAATGACACGCAGTTTGATGAAAGAAGGCTGGTCATTTACTCCCAATGAATTTGATGTGATCATCAAAGCCGAAAACAAGGTGACAGGTGAATCCATCCATTTCCCATCGATCGGAAACTTGAAGACCTGGATTTATCAAAAAGCATTGAGCTATTAATAGTATAGAAAATCCCGGCCATCCAAATTTGGATGGCCGGGATTTTTCATTTTATATTTATAACATTTTCTCAAGAGCCACAACCGCTTCTTGAGCGGTTTTTGGATCAACTGAAATCCTGTTGATCACTCTGCCCTCGGCCATTTCTTCAAGTGCCCATGTCAGATGCGGCAAATCGATTCGATTCATTGTCAGGCAAGGGCACATATAAGGATTCAGGGATACGATATCACGGTCAGGAAAATCCTTTATAAGGCGGTTGACAAGATTCATTTCGGTGCCGATCGCCCATTTTGAACCGGGTTCGGAAGCCTCGATCATATCAATGATGTATTTTGTCGAACCGGCGTAATCAGAGATGCTGACGACTTCATAAGTGCATTCCGGGTGGACGAGGATATTGCGGTCCGGTTCTTTGTCGCGCAAAATTTCCACGTGTTTCGGCAGGAAATTCATATGCACAGAACAATGGCCTTTCCAAAGTATGACCTGAACGTCTTCGAGTTCACACTTGAGTTCAAGCTTTTGTTTAATTGGATCCCAGATCGCCATCCGCTCCAGTGGAATGCCGAGTTTTACCGCTGTATTCCTGCCAAGGTGCTGGTCGGGAAGAAACAGCATGCGCTGTTTTTGTGCAAGTGCCCATTCCACCATTTCAACGGCATTTGATGAAGTGACGGTAGCTCCGCCGTTTCTGCCGACAAAAGCTTTGATGGCGGCAGTCGAATTTACGTAAGTCAGGGGAACGATCGTGTCGCCAAAATACTCCTGCAGTTTCAGCCAGGCCCGCTCGGTTTGATCGATATTGGCCATGTCGGCCATCGAGCAGCCTGCACGCATGTCCGGTAAGATGACCGCCTGTTCAGGAGTCGTCAGAATGTCGGCTGTTTCCGCCATGAAATGGACGCCGCAGAAAAGGATGAAGTCCGCTGTCTGCTGACCGGCAATCTGGGATAGCTGAAGTGAATCACCCGTAACATCCGCATAGCGGATCACTTCGTCTTTCTGGTAATGGTGTCCAAGGATAAACAAACGTTCTCCGAGAATATCCTTTGCGCGGGCAGCGCGTTCGTGCAGTTCGCTGACAGGTGCTGAGAGATATTCAGACGGCATTGCGTCAGTCAATTGAAGTTCATCCAATAGTGAAGTCATTGTGTGACAGCCTCCTTATGTGAAATGCTCAAGTTCATGCTCATATCCAGATTACTGACACTATGTGTCAAAGCGCCGATGGATATGACGTCAACGCCGGTATCTTTGTAATCCCGTAACTTTGCCAGATCGATGCCTCCCGATGCTTCAGTGCGGATAGCAGGGGGCACAAGCTGGACCCAGCGTTTCATGGTTTCAGGCGTCTGATTATCGAACATGATGACATCAGGTGATGCATTGATCGCTTCCATTAATTGTTCCTCTGTTTCCACTTCAACCTCGATCATCATCATATGCCCATGTGCAGAGCGCGCTTTTTTCACAGCCTCCGTAATGGATCCGGCCGCTGCTATATGATTGTCTTTCAGCATCACGGCATCATATAGCCCGTTGCGGTGGTTAAACCCGCCGCCGGCTCTTACCGCGTATTTTTCGAACATCCGCAGGCCGGGTGTCGTTTTTCTCGTATCGACGATGCGGGTGTGGGAGCTGCTTAATGCTTCTGCACATTGTCTCGTCAATGTTGCAATCGCACTCATGCGCTGCACCAGGTTGAGGAAAACACGTTCCCCTGACAGGATTTGCGATACTTTTCCGGTAATCCTTACAATCGGTTCGCCCGCCAGGACTGGCTCGCCATCCTTTTTGAAGGCTTCAACCACTAGTGATGGGTCGAGAAGATTGTAACCCCATTCAAAAATATGTAATCCAGCGATAATGCCGTCAGCTTTCGCTCGAACAATCGCTTCTCCTTCATCCGTTTCATTAAAGATGACCGACGATGCATCACGTTCACCGATATCTTCAATTAAAAAATTCGTCAATGCTTTTTCCGCCATTAATCTGTTCATTTTACAGTCTCCTTGCTATGGGTTTTTCGGTAGGTAATTGCGCTTCCGGCTTTCGACAATTCAATCACTTTTCCTTGCCATTCATCCATTCGAGAAGGGAAGTCTGTCCTGAAATGGGCGCCACGGCTTTCAGTGCGCAGATAAGCTGCAGTTGCAATTAATGTGCACACCGTCATTTGATGATGATTACTGATATCTTCATCGTCCATATTCAACAAATGCTTAATTGGGCGCAGCGGATAGTCAGTGATAAATGCATTTAACTGTTCCTTATCCCGCAATATTCCGATGATGTCAGTCATTTTCGAACGCATCAATCCCATATCGGGGAAGTCAAAAAGAGGAGACGTTGCGCTTTCTATGGATTCATTCACTTGAACTGGTGGCCTGTCATCAGAAAGCGAGTTTTGTTCAACCAGATCATCTGCCAGCCGTTTTGCGAAAACGATTGCTTCCAGCAATGAATTACTGGCCAGCCGGTTTGCGCCGTGTACGCCGCTGGACGCAACTTCCCCGATGGCATATAAGCCGCTAATGCTCGTCGCGCCTTTGTCATCCGTTTTCACTCCGCCCATATGAAAATGCGCTCCAGGCCGGACAGGAAGCAAATCTCTTGCGGGGTCTATCCCATGGGTACGTAAGTTTTTCCAGATTGCAGGGAATTTTGATTTGAAACCGGAAATGCTCCTTGCATCCAAAAAAACAGGGCCTTGAATCTGCCAATGCCACTCAATTGTCCGGGCGACAATGTCCCTGGGGGCAAGTTCTTTCATCGGGTGGATATCGTCCATTATGGAATGGCCGTCTTTATTGATCAAAAACGCACCTTCTCCGCGGACAGCCTCTGAAATAAGCCCTTCGGATTTTCCGTCGATCGTCAAAATGGTTGGATGGAACTGGACGAATTCAAGATCTTCCAAAACAGCTCCGGCGTGATATGCCAGCGATAACCCTTCGCCTCCTGCGACAGGCGAATTGGATGTGTGGCTGTATAATGCGCCGATTCCTCCTGTCGCAAGGACGGTATAGCGAGCGGGTATGATTTGTCGTTGTCCATTTCTATTGCTTGCCACTGCGCCGCAGCATTTTCCGTTATCCATTATGAGTTCGAGTGCCTGGTGTTCGGGTAAAAGATGGATTTTCTTTTCAGTTTTCTTCATTAAATAGTCCATCAGATTCTTGCCGGTCTGATCACCGCCCGAATGGAGGATTCTGCGGGTGCTGTGTGCGCCTTCCATGCCAAGTATCGGCTGGCCCGATTCGTCCTGGTCGTAGGGCAGCCCCTCAGCCATCAGTTTTTTGATGGCAGTTTGCCCATCCTTTGCCAGCATTTCTACACGGTCGGGATCGGAATGATCTGCTGTCGCCAATAAAGTATCCCATGCATGCGCTTCAGGCGAATCGGTTTTGTCGAGGCTGGCTGCGATACCGCCCTGGGCCAGATATGAATTCGCTATTTCTGGCGTATTTTTTGTCAGCACGGCAATTTTATAGGTAGAAGGCAGGGAATGTGCGAGCATCAAACCCGCTGCTCCGCCGCCGATAATACATACATCAAACAAAACTTTACACCTTCTTTACAAGTGTCTTGACACTATTAATGACATAAAGATACAGTGAATACAAGGTAAAAATGCATTTTGAAGGGATTTTGATACAGATATGAAAAGCTATTTGGACGCGGCAGCGACAATTCCAATGAGAAAAGAAGCTTTACAGGCATATATGGAAACAGCCGAACAGGCTTACGGCAATACACAAAGCCTTCATGATGCCGGAACAAAGGCATCGGATTATGTGGATTCCTGCCGGCGGATCCTGGGAAATTTATTGGATGCCAGACCTGAAGGGTTTTACTTTACCGGCAGTGCATCTGAAGGAAACCAATTAGCCATCCGTTCGGTATTGAAAGGAAGGCCAGGACATTGCAGAAAAATCATATCGACATCTTTGGAGCATGCTTCTGTTTTGGCTGTTTTGCATGAGCTGGAAAAGGAAGGATATACAGTGGAGTATGTGCCGGTGGACGAATTCGGAAACCTGAACCGGAAAGAATTTGAGCTCGCGGTTGATGAACAGACGGCACTCGTTATAATGCAGCATGTCAATTCTGAAATGGGGGCAATCCAGGATATTGCCTATTGTGCGGCGTATGCCAAACGCTATGATGTTCCGCTTCATTCGGATATGGTCCAAGGTTTAGGCAAAATGCCCGTCAATTTATCAAATAGCGGAGTTGCTTCGGCAGTTTTCTCTGCGCATAAAATTGGCGGACCCAAAAGCGTCGGCATCGTCTTTGTGGATCCCAGCATCCACTGGCAATCTGTTTACGAGGGAACGGTCCATCAAAACGGTTTTCGGCCGGGAACAATTGATGTTCCGGGCATTGTATCCGCCACAATCGCTGTAAAAATCGCGATAGCGGAACAGCCCGGAAATTTCAATAACGCTAAAGATTTGCAATCGTATTTGCTTGAACATCTGCCGGGGGAAGTGATTCCTGCAGGCGATCCTTCGGCTAAATCTCCTTTCATCCAGGGATTATTATTGCCGCATGTTGAAGGGCAATGGATGATGCTTGAATGCAACCGGCACCAGATTGCCATCTCCACCGGTACAGCCTGCAAGATCGGAGCGGGGGAAGCGATGTCAGCGATGCTGGCAATGGGAATTGCGAGTGATGTCGCCAGGAAGTTTATCAGGATTTCATTCCATCCTGGCACAACTGAGGAAAATCTGATCGATTTTTTGGATGTATTGAACAAAACATTGCAGCCGACAGAACCTTCCTTATAGTTTGCGGAATAATCGGTAAATTGATATCCTTACAAAAAGGAAGGTGATATTTTGAGTGATATTATTGAATTGACCAAAATCACAGTGTTTCAAAAAGACACAGCCAATAAAATCCGTGAAGCCTATATCGGCGATTTCAAAGAGCCGCTCTTGTTCGGTGTACACGGAGGTGTACGGGAATTTTATGGAGTCGAAACCGATCCGGAATATCCATCGACACTTGACCATATCGTAGCTGCCGCGGGCGGTTGACTGGTCGGTACATTATCAGGCGCGCTGGAAGCGCGTCATATACCGACTTCACCAGACAAAGTAAAAGCGGAAGTGCAAGGTGTAATTGAAGCGCCGGACGGGGTTTTGAAAATCACCAGAATCAGCTGCCATTATCACGTGAAAGTTCCAGCCGGCAAAGAAGAGGCTGCTGAACGGGCTCTAAAAGTCTTTGACAGGGGCTGTCCTGTAGCCCAGACGCTGAAAGGCGCAGTTGAAATTGAACATGCATGGGATATTGAAAGCTATTGAACGGATTACAGCAACGAAGTTACGGAAGACGTGTCTTAACATAAGGCATGTCTTCTATTTTATTGCTGCGGAATTTGCTGAAACTTGGGAGGCTCGCTATGAAAATAATTATTGCACCGGATTCGTTCAAAGGTTCGATGACAAGCTTGGTGGCCTCTTTAGCCATAAAGCGGGGGATACTCGATGTTGATCCACTTGCTGAAACGATTCTTTTGCCGATGGCTGATGGTGGAGAGGGAACAGTTGAGGCAATTCTGTCGGTTAGCGGCGGAAAGAGGATCAGCTGCCAGGTCCAGGATCCGCTTGGCCGGAAAATTGAAGCGGCCTATGGATGGATTGTTGACGAGAAAGCAGCTGTGATTGAAACAGCTGCTGCTTCCGGCTTGCCATTGCTTTTGCCGGAGGAGCTGGATCCTGACAAAGCTTCGAGTTTTGGCACGGGTCAACTGATCAAAGACGCATTGGACCGGGGAGCGGAAAAAATCATACTGGGGCTTGGCGGCAGTGCGACGGTAGACGCGGGCACGGGTTTATTCCAGGCGCTTGGCGTTAAATTCTTTGATGAAAACAACAGGGAACTGGAAACTGTCGGCGGTCGATTGGATTTGATCGCCTCAATGGATGCAACTGGGCTGGAACCTTCCCTGGCTGCAGTTCAAATCATCGTTGCCAGCGATGTAATAAATCCTTTGTTGGGAAAAGATGGAGCGATTGCGGTTTTCGGCCCTCAAAAAGGAGTGAAACAGCAGCACATGAGCCGATACGAAAAAGGCATGCAGCAATTTTCCGCGCTCGCTGCCAATACTATGGGCCATGATAAAAGTGCGGAACCCGGAAGTGGAGCTGCTGGAGGCATCGGTTTCTTGTTGAAAACTTTGTTGGATGTGGAATTTATGAGCGGCCTTGAATTGATTGTGGAAAGGACACAACTGGAAAAGCAATTGGACGGCGCTGATCTTGTACTGACCGGTGAAGGACGTATTGATGGGCAGTCTGTATTCGGAAAAGTTCCGATTGGCATCGGGCGATTGGCACGGAGCCACAATATACCTGTCATAGCTTTTGCCGGATCGATCGGTTCAGGCATCGAAAATCTTGAAAAGGAAGGTATTCTTGAAATCATGCCGATAATAAGTGGGCCGATGGAACTTCAGGAAGCTTTGCTTGATGGGGAAAGTCTGTTATATGAAGCAGCCAAGCGCCTCATGAATATCCTGAAGCTCGGAAAAGTGATTGCAGTTGATAAGTGATGCTTAGATTAATATTGAGTTTAGTTGACCTGCTCTGTGGCGAGCAGGTTTTTCTATGAATATTAATAATATCTTAATAAATAAGCTGGTTCTTTTTTAAGTAATCAGAGCTATAATAAGGTAATAAACTAACAGGAAATTACAAATATTTATGAAACTTTACACCTGTTCATTCGTTAAATTATATATAGACAGATAAGTCCCGATAAATTCTAAGTCTCCGGTCGCATACAATAATAGCCTGGCGCCTGATGTAGGTTTATAGAGAGAAAGATAAACTGAAGCTAAGGAAAAACGGGATTCTTTGCAAGGGGGAAGAAATGATGGAAATTTACATAGTGTTCACTGACACCAAAACCAATTTGGCAAAAATGATCAAGAACTGTACACGATATCCGTTCAGCCATGTGTCGCTGTCATTTACCAAAGATTTAAGCCAAATGTACAGCTTCGGCCGAAAAGAAACGGATAACGCATTCATAGCAGGATTTGTGAAAGAAGATGTGCGTGACCATCTTTTTCAACGGGCGGATTGCGCTGTCTGTAAGATGGAACTCAGTGAAGAGTGCTACCGGATGATATGGGCGTACGTTCAACGGATGGAACGGGAAAAAGATTCTTTCAAATACAATTTCACCGGTCTATTTGCCGTTGCTTTCAATTATAATTTCAATCGGAAAAATGCTTATTTCTGCTCGCAATTTGTAACCGAAGCATTGGCTGCCGGAAACATCCATTTGACAGAAAAGCCGCCTGCTTTAATGACACCGCGCGATATCTTTTCGTCAGACAGCATGGAAATGATTTACCGTGGAGACATGCGTAATTATCCGTATCTTGACAGCATCCCAGCTTATATTGCCGAAGCGCATTATCTGGAGGCTGTCCAATGAAGAAGGTCCTGCTTCTCCCTTTGCTGGACAGCATGCCATCCGGTCATCATCAGGTCGCTGATGCGGTCCGGGAGATTATTCAGATGAATTCCGGGGAGATTGCATCCACGAAACTGGATATTCTGAGTGAATGGAATACCTGGCTTGAAAAAGGCATCGTAGCGGGATATCTTGGATGGATCCGCCGCTTTCCAAAATCCTATGCATGGATATACCGGCAATTCGCCTATCGCAGTAAAAGTGAAAGGCCGCATAAATTATACGAAATCTTATTCATGAACAAAGTGAGGGATCTTTTAGAAAGGGAACAGCCGGATCTGATTGTCTGTACCCATGGCTTCGCTTCGCTTTTTATCAACCGTTTAAAAGAATCTGGCGAATGCGATATTCCCACATTGAATATCTATACGGATTTTTTCATTAACGACGTGTGGGGCTGCAGCCATATCGACTATCATTTCGTGCCCAGCAGGATGGTTAAAGACGCGCTGTCGTCTAAATATGATATTGATGGAACCCGGATTTTCGTTACCGGCATCCCGATCAGCCCGAAATTTGAGCAACGGACACGGCAAGAAGAAACCGGCAACCCAACAGTGAAACGGATTTTATTGTCTGGGGGCAGTGTGGGACTGGGAAACCTGGGGGATTTGGTCAAAAAGAGAGTTAAAGGCACTAATTGCCGGGTGAAGGTTCTTTGCGGAGCAAACAGGAAGTTATATGAAGACATCAAACGCATACCTGATGAATTTGCTGAAGCGTACCCCTATATATCTTCCAAAGAAGAAATGAACAAAATTTACGATGAAGTGGACGCTATTATCAGCAAGCCCGGTGGTGTAACGGTGTCGGAAGCGCTCAGAAAAGGCATCCCTGTTTTTATTTCGTCGGCATTGCCCGGCCAGGAACAGATCAATTTGCAGATTCTAAAGGAGATGGGATTGGTGACGCTGATTCCCGGAGATGAAGACGCGCTTGATTTCACCTGCAGAGCGCTTCAGGACGAGAAAATGATGCAACAATTCAATGAAGCGGCTGACAGGTACAGGAAATCGATTGAACTGAGTGATTCAAAAAGCCTGTTTAAAGTGATCCAACAAATGCTGGAGCGGGGCTGAGAAGGATGGATATCCAATCCCTCATCGATCAGATATTGTTGTTCCTGGAAGCAATGGGTTTGTTTGGGCTGTTCGGGGCTATTTTTCTTGAAGGGGCTTCGGTTCCGTTTCCAGGCATCATCGCCGTGTTGGCATACGGCGGATTGCTTGATCTGTCATTGGCAAAGATGGCCGGAATTGCAGCAATGATGGCTGTCGTTTATAGCCTGGCGAGCCTGATCCCTTATTTCATCGGCAATAAATTGGAGCATCTCCTATGGAATAAAATCCGAAAGGGGCTTCAGAAGGCAGGCCGTTTCTTTAATCGCTACGGAATCTGGAGCATCGCTTTATCGCGGCCATTCGGAGTAGGGAACTATATATCTTATCTGGCGGGCATCGGCAATGTCGGCTTGGTAAAATACATGATCCTAACATTTACAGGGATCTTTCCATGGTGTTTTGCGATTCTGTTTCTGGGAGATTACCTGAACGGCAATTATGAGCGTTTTTCGGCTCTTTTCAACGATTATAAATTTGAGTTCTACGGAATCGGACTGTTGCTGGCGGTTCTCTTTACAGCGTATTCCATCTGGAAGCGCAGAAAAAAAGAACGGACATGAAAAGCCTCTTCAAATGCGAAGAGGCTTTTTTAAAACTTTTGAATATAGAAAAAGTTAAACGATATTCCGCAAAACAGCTTCGCTTTCCTGGTTGCTTGCACTGAGCTAACTCGGTCTCGTTCCACTTCACCCGAGTGGATCTCAGCACTTCGCTCGAAACGGAGTTGGAAAGCCAACTCCGTTTCTACTCACCTGGGAGTCTTCGCTGTTTTGCTGCATATCTGAAATCTCTTACTGTAATAATAAATTCATTTCAGCTTTTCAATTAAAGGAAATGTTACCCGAGGAAAGCATCCATCCAGAAGAAATATTTTTAGAAGATGAATGTTTCACGACAGCTTGAGAAAAGCCTCTTCAAATGCGAAGAGGCTTTTCTGTATTCAATATGATCCCGAATTCTTCTTCGAGCAATTTTACTTTTTCAGCTTCCGTCAATTCCTGCTTTTCTTTCCTGCCTTCTATAGTCCGGGTAAGAGTGGTTCCGGAAAGCGTGACACGGCCATCCGGAGTCGCTTTTGTCACGATGTCATCATGCGTAAATGTAGATTCTTCCGATACCTGGTTGAAGATACAGCCTTCATGGAAATCCTCCAGCTTTTTCTCATCCAGTGTAAAACGGTACAGCACTTTTTCGTTCCCGTCATTTTCGCGAGACAGTTCATAAACTCCGGATTCGGCTTCCTCTATCCGATAAGTTCCGCTATTATCGGTGTGCCTTTCGCCTTCGAGAGGAATCGGACTGATCGTCGAATCGCCAAAACCCGCGTCCACCAGATAAGGGGCGTCGAGTTCAACGATGATGGCTGCATGCGTATCGGCTTTTGCATAGCTGCCGTCAGGCTTCACCACAGTCGCTGAAATCATTTTGGCGTCAAAACCGATTTGCTGCAGAAGCCAGCAGAACAAGCCGTTCAGTTCATAGCAATAACCGCCTCTGTGCTGATTGACCACTTTGTCGTAGATGCTCTCCAGATTCAGATAGATCGGGACTTTTCGGATTACATCCAGGTTCTCGAAAGGGATATGCTGCATGTGAAGTGATTGAAGACGCGCCAGGTCCTGCAGGTAATTCTCTTCGACGGGATGGGCATTAAAGCGTTTCAGATATTTTATCGGATCCATATATATTTTCCTTCCTTTCATGCGGTAGCTTACTGGCTTATTTATTCCCGATATTCGGCTTCCGGAAACTTGACGCGCTGTGCGCAATGAAAAATTGTGCGCCGTAATAGGTGGACATGATCAGCAGATGGGAATACGCCACAGGAGCAACGAACATATTCCAGGCGAGTACGGAATCCGATGCGACAAAGAGCAGGCTGCCGATGATCAGCCAGCGGTTCCCGGTCATAATTGCGGACCAGGCCATCAGGATAATAGCGGAAATATAAAACAGGATTGGCACGATTAATGCGTCATCGCCGCCGGCCTGCAGTGCTTCCATTATCCGTACACCCATCACCAGACCGAAAATGCCGAGTGGCAGGATGGACAGTAATCGATAAAGATTGTATTTCCATTGGGTTAATAATGCGGCTATGTAAAAGAGGTGGCCGATCAAAAAAGCGGACAAGCCGATGATGAACCAATGAAGCGTCGCGTCACCGATTGAACAAAAAATAAGTCCGGTGAGGATCAGCCAGTGGATCTTTAATTTTTCGCGAGGCATTCGCTGTATTGCATAAATGATGATCAACACCATTGGAATCAGCTTGAAAATGAGCTTAAACCATAAGGGTTCATCCGGAATGAAGAAAATGTAAAGAATGCTTGCCGCTAAAATTAACACTGGTAAATATAATTTTTTCATAATCAAGCTCCCATCGTTTCTTCTATATAAAAGGTATTCCATCACACAAGAATTAATCCCTTTATTTTCCTTGTGATTTTTCCAGTATTGGTGGAATGGTCCAGGGGGCATAGTGAGATAAAATTAACAGATAAATAGGAAAATAAAATCAAGACCTCTCTATACATCTTTTGAATCATAGGACTATCGAGTAAATTTATTATAATATTACATAATTTTAACAAAGTGTATATTTTCTTCTTGTATAATTATGCCGTACGCAAATTCAAAAGAGGGAGTGAATAGTTTGACGAAAAGCGCAATAGGGAAGATTTTTCTAAGTCTTTTATTGGTGCTGTCAGCAGCTTTGCCGTACATGGCGACTGCAAATGCAGCAGATCCCATCTCGGTGGCGGACGCGATCGCGAATAATTCTGGAACGGCCGCGGTTAATGGGTTTATTGTGGGAACCGTAATCAGTGGAGGAAACTATGACCAGGAAGCGCCATTCACAAGTAATACGAATTTAGCGCTGGCGGATTCACCGGACGAAACGGACCCAGCAAAAATTCTGACGGTGCAATTACCTTCAGGTTCAATCCGTACCGCATTGAATTTGGTTGATAATCCGACCAATTTTAAAGCGGAAATTAATATTACAGGTTCACTGGAAGCATATTTCAGCGTTCCTGGCTTAAAGTCACCGACATCTTTTGAAATCCTGTCAGAAGGCGAAGCTCCGCCAGAACCGACAACCGTCGATTCATTGGCTGAAGCCCGCACAATGCCTGGTGAATTGATCCAGGTGGAAGCGACAGTTACTACAGGTACCGGTTTCTGGGGCGGCAACGCGTTCTATGTCCAGGACGAAACAGCTGGACTTTATGTTTACACGAACAGCGCGACAGCAGCGCCTGGCGATATCGTCCGTTTGACTGGCTCAGTGTCAGAATACAGCGGGGAGCTGCAATTGCAGCCGAACACGGTAGAGGTGCTGTCATCGAACAACGAACTTCCTGCTTTGCAAACGATTACACCTGCAGGAGTGAACGAAGAAACGCAAGGTGAGCGCGTTGAGTTGCAGAATGTAACGATTACAGGTCTGCAAGCGGTCAATGATTACGGTACTTTTGAGTTTTCTGCAGTGGCGGAAAACGGGGAATCTGTAATTATCCGAAACGACAACCGCAACGGCGTGACGTTTGAGCAATTCACACAGCGTTACCAGGAAGGTGACCTGATCCATGTGACAGGAATCGCTTCTAAATACAATGATACTTATCAGGTGAAGACATTAGGTTTTGAGAGCTTCGACTTAGTCAACAAACCGGCTGTCTATGCGGATGTTTTCCCAGGCATCGTGTCTGAAGGCACAGAGATCACGCTTCAGTCAGGCTGGGAAAACGCAACGATCTATTACACGATTGACGGCTCAGATCCAACAGCCGCCAGCACACAATACACAGCTCCGATCGTATTGACGGAGGATACAGTCATCAAGGCGATTGCTGCAGCTGACGAAACATCGGAAGTCTTTTCATTCGAATATACGGTTTTAAAAACGGAAGATCTTCGCATCCGTGATATTCAAGGGCAAGGCCATTATTCAAATTACGAAGACGTAGCAGTCAATGAAATCACTGGCGTTATCACACATTTCTACAACGGAGCGAATTTTGTCATCCAGGACTTGGATGATGATGGCGACTGGACGACTTCAGAAGCGATTATCGTAAACAGATCCAGTGCAAGCACCTCATTTGCAGTTGGTGATCTCGTGACAGTAGCGGGAACCGTGGAAGAATGGTTCTATAAAGGCTATTCGGATATGCGGGATAACGACCTGCCGCTGACACGCATCCGTTCGACGGAAGTAGTGAAAAACGGTACGGCTGAACTGCCGGAACCGCTTGTCATCGGAGAAGATGTTTTCCCTCCGACTCAAAATATTGAAAATGACGGATTGACTTCGTTCGATCCGGAAGAAGACGGCATCGATTTCTGGGAATCTCTTGAATTGATGCGTGTCGGTGTGGCTGACGCACAAATCGTTGGACCACAGGATTATGGCGAAGTATTCGTCGTATCGAAGAACGCCACAAACAATGATTTCCATAAACAAGGCGGCATCCTGCTTGCGGAAGATGATTATAATCCGGAACGCATCACTGTAACGACGGGTGAGAATGTCATCGCCAAAGCTGGCGACACATTTGCGGAAATGCCGATTGGCGTACTTGGCTTCGGCTTCGGCAATTACCAGATTTGGACAAATGAAAATGAAGTTCCGGCAATAGTGGACGGCGGAACAACGCCGGAAGAAACATGGATTGAAAATGATGAAGACGAGTTAACAGTAGCAGCATATAATGTGGAGAATTTCTCTGCAGATCCGAGCCACACTTCTGACGAGAAAGCTCAACGCATTGCTGAATCATTTGTGAACGATTTAAATTCACCGGATATTATCGTCATGGTGGAAGTACAGGACAGCGACGGTCCGACGGCATCCGGCAACAGCGATGCAACTGCAAGTTATGAACGCTTGATCGCTGATATCGAAGCTGCTGGCGGTCCGACTTATGCATGGACGGATATCGCACCTGAATACAATCAGGACGGAGGACAGCCTGGCGGAAATATTCGCGTCGGTTACCTTTACAACCCTGAACGCGTAACACTTTCAGAAGGAACAAAAGGAACTGCGACACAGGATACGGAATGGGTGGACGGTGAATTGTCATTGAATCCAGGCCGCATTCAGCCGATCCCGATGCCGAATACACGCAAACCGATTGCCGCACAATTCGAATTCCAGGGTGAGCAGGTTGTTGTAATCGGCGCACACTTGAATTCAAAAGGCGGAGACGAGCCATTATTCGGCCAAAACCAGCCGCCATTCCTTGGTTCTGAAGAAGAACGCATTGAACTGGCGGAAGCCATCAACGGCTTCATCCAGGAAGGGCTTGAACAAGATCCAGACCTGAATGTCATCGTTGCGGGTGATATGAATGATTTTGAATTCACACCAGCAATGGAAGCATTAAAAGGTGATATTTTAACTAATAAAGTGGAAGATGTTCCACTCGAAGACCGTTTCTCTTACTATTATCAGGGCAATTCCCAGGTTCTTGATCACCTGCTGGTGACGAACAACCTGGCGGAGCGCACAGACCTGGATATGGTTCATATCAACGCCATGTTCATGGAAGAACATGGACGCGCATCTGACCACGATCCATTGCTTGCACAGATCGACTTTTCAAAACCTGCAGTGCCGGGCGAACAGGAAGCGGATCCTGATTATTCAGGAGATGTGGCTGTTATCACAGCAGGCGAGTTTGACGAAGAAGGCACACTGACAATCGAATTTACTGAAGGCACCGTCGAAGAATTGCTGGCGAGCGGAAAAGATCTGTTGATCGATCTTCCGGCAGCAGATATCACCTTCACGGCTGAAAACCTTCAGCAATTAGCGGATGCTGCAGGACAAAGCTTCAACCTGGAACTGGCTGTCGACGACGCAGAAACGGTGGACAAACGTCCAGCGTTGACGCAGCAGCTTGACATCGCAGTTACAGATCCGGAAGGCAATGAAATCGATGTAGATTTCAACTCTGACTTCACTTTGGCTTTTGATACTGACAGCGGAGTGAAAATCCAATTCGGCGCACGTGAAGATGCGAAAGGCAAATGGAAAATCATCCAGGGCGAAGTGGATGGCGATACCTTCACTTTGAGCGTAAACGAATTTGGCAACTATACGGTGGTAACAAATAAGGGACAGGCGAAAAAACAGTAAGTGAATAAAAATAAGCGGCTCTGCAAGGTGGAAATAACCACTTTGCAGAGCCGCTTTTTAAGTTGCTTTATTCCGGCCATTTTCGGCCATTGTCACGCAAACTTCCTAATAATGCTTTCCGGCGTTCAGATAACTCTTCGAGTGACTGCAGGAAATCGTCTGTCTGGACAACTGGCAGTCCTCTCTCTCTCATCGTATCCAGGTCCGGTGGCGGGGGAGCCATTTCTGCAGGACTGATATAACCGCTGCGCAATGTTGTGATGTAACTGTCGATTGTCGATCTGGCTTCATGGACGAGCAACTGATTCAGCCCGTGGCCATTTCTTATACCGAATTTGAAGACAGTCAAAACTTCATCCAATGTAGCGACCGACACAGCGAGTTCCTCATCGCGTTTGCTTGAGTGGTAATAATGCAGGATAGGATACGCATTGTGCTGTGATGTCAATGTGCTTAGTTGGGAAGAAAAGGTGTTGAGTAACAGATCAATGTTATGGAAATTTTCGCCATTCCACGAGTTCGATACTATCTCCGTTACATTTTGTCCCATTCCACGCACACTTTCAGCGAAAGCCCTTTTTTGGGTAACCGCATCGAGTACCGATAAGATATAGGTAACGCCGAGTGTGATAAATACAAGGCCGCTTGCAGCTGTCAGGACAGCCAGGATCTGCCATAAGCCCTCTTTCATGATGTAATCCCCTACACCGAGTGTAAAAAGGAGGTAACCGGTGACATACCACCGTTCCGCCCAGCTGATGGGATTATTATCATTTGTATCAATGAATGAAGAAGAATCTCCAGCAAAAAGCAATGTCCACCCGGTCCAAAACAACAGGATCCAGGTCAACAGCGTCGCTACAAGAATTATAGGCCCGGCCATGCTGATGATAAAGGATTTCCCTCCACTCAGCCAACGAATGCCCAGCCAACAAAGCAGCGAAATCCTTTTTGTGATAGGTCCCGCGCCGCCATCGGGCCATAAAGTCGTCCATGCAAAATCGATAATGCCCGCAAGTATCAGGATAATGCCTAAAATAGCGTAGATTTCAGTCATTGTCAGCCTCCTTTAAAAATTGCTTGATTGAGTACTTATTAAAATGATAAGTGAAATTACTGGCCTTGTATAATCATAAGTCTGATAAGAGTTGAAACCTTTGATAAAATAATGTTATAATGATATAATTATGATAATGGATGATTGAAAGAGAGGTGCTTAGATTGAAGAATAAATCGCTGACGGGCGCCCTTTTAACAAAAGCGCCTTTAAATAAAATCAAAAAACGCAAAAAGGAATATTCAATCGAAACAATTGTCATCATCGGTGACTCTGTCGCATACGGATATGGAACAAAAGAAGGGATCTCGAGGTATCTGAAAACGAGTTTTCCGGGAAGCCGTGTCATCAACCTGGGCATCAATGGGCTGACGAGTGACGGACTTGGAGCAAAATTGAAATCCGGCTCATGGGATCTCCAGATAGCTTCCGCTGACCTGGTGCTGATCAATATCGGCGGCAATGACCTGCTGCAGGGATTCCGAAAACTGGGAACTGCCGGGTTGGTCCGTAATTTTAAAGCAATCCGCGTTAATTACCGGAAAAATCTGCTTGAAATGTATGCCAAGCTTCGTGAGTTGAATCCGGAAATGCTAATCGTTCAGAACGATCTGTATAATTCCATGAAAAAAGAGCATCAGTATTGGGGATTGACAAAACTGCTCTACAGACGATGGAACCGGGCTATCGGAGAACGGGGCGTCATCATATCAAAGACCAACAAGATGGGGAAAAATCCAGGAATCTGGTTGGACGGTATCCATCCCAATGAGGAAGGCTATAAATTGATGCATGAACTGCTGATCGATACATTAAGCTCGACGGGTATTGTCCTGGCTCAACATTCCAACAAAAAATAGCCTGCAAAAAAGAAGCGTCGATCAGCTTCTTTTTTTATGCCTGAAATTTTTCGGTTATCAGTTTATATTTTAGGGTATTGGTCTTTATACAGCATTTTTGCTGCAGTATCCAAAGCAGGAGGCGGATTGTATGAACCGTGGAGTAATCACATCATTATCAGCGATAGGCATCGCTCAAGCATTAAAAATTGTAACAAATAAAAAATTGACGGGTGAATGGCATCTGAAGCACGCGTTTACAACCGGAGGCATGCCAAGCTCCCACTCAGCAGGTGTGTCTGCTCTGGCTACATATGTGGCCGCCAACAAAGGGACGCGCCATACTGAAACCGCACTTGCTATTGTATTCGGCACAATCGTCATGTACGATGCACAAGGCATCAGAAGACATACCGGTGAAATTGCACAGCTGGTCAATGACCTTGAAGACAGCCTTATCTCATTGAAAGGCGATTTCCCAAGCCTTGAATTGATTAAGCGAGAAGAAGAATTGAAGGAACTATTAGGCCATCAGCCAATTGAAGTTTTCGCTGGGGCAATGTTTGGTGTCGTGCTGGGACTCATTTCAGCGAAGTTTGAAAACGATGCGATTGACCGTAAACGGGCCAAAAAGCTACCCGTTCCCGGTGGTATAGACCGTTATCGTTATGCTTCGCAATAAAGACTAACCAAAGCCCTTTCCAGGTATATATCTTGGAAAGGGCTTATTTTATGGATTTCGTTGATTATGAATACGTATACATATATACTGTAAATTAAGAAAAGGGGGAGGACAGATGGTCTCTTCAATCGATGTCGCCAAGCTCGCTGGTGTATCACAAGCAACTGTTTCCAGAGTTTTGAATGATCCTGATAAAGTGAATAAGCCGACGCTTGATAAAGTGAATGCCGCGATACGGCAGTTGAATTACCGTCCAAATGCCGCAGCCCGTTCATTGATCAGCAGAAAAAGCGGAGTGATCGCAATAGTAAGCGGTCCGCTCGATAATCCGGACAATGCTGAATTCACAAATGAAACGATAAAACGCATCCAGGAAAGAGGTTTCATTGCAGAGATCCATTTACAGGATTCCTCAAATCCTGAATCGGTTCTCTTATCAGTTCAAAATACGCAGGCGGAAGGTATAATCCTGGGCTCTGTTGTCATCGATGAAATTGCGATAGCCAAATTGAAGAAAACAGGGATACCTTTGATGTTTTTCAATATGGAGCCAGCTGCAAATGAGCTTACCGCTTCTTTGGACAACCGCTCGGCAGGTGCTGCAGCAGCTGAATATATCAATTCACTGAGCCATAGCAATGTTGGCTGGCTCGGAGGAGAACCATCAGAGTCGCATCTTCAGCTTCGATATCAAGGATTCCAGGAATGCGCAAAAGCGAACAACATGAATATTTTGCGTGCCATGGCAGCCATCGATGATTTGGATGCACCTTTATCAGCAATGCTGGCAAGAAAGGAAAGACCGACGGCCATTATAGCTGCAACGGATGTGATCGCATACCGCGCTATGGATTTTTTGGTGGATTATGGCTATAGGATACCTGACGATATCTCATTGTTGGGTATCGGTAATGCACCTTTATCTGCCATGTCTTACATGAACTTGAGCAGTATCGGTATATCTGGAGACAGGGATATTTACAGTGATGGTGTGGACCGGCTGGTCAAAGCGATAGAAGAAGGTGGTGCGAATAAATCCGTTGAAATGAAATATGCACCTGTGTTATTTGAACGGAAATCGACCCGTAAAATATAATTTTCATCAGCATGTATACGTATTCATGTTTAGGGGCGGTATGGACTGAATTTATTGACCGAATATTTGTTATACTTATCTTTATAAGAGGAGGGTTATTCATGAGCATAGAAGATCCCAAAGTTTTAACAGAACGAATTTCATTGATTGATGGTTTTGATATGAATATCTCGGAACGAACCGGTACATACGTAATTAACGAAGATAAGCTCACATTAATAGAAACCGGCCCAAGTCCATCAGTTCCCTATATAAAAGAAGGGTTAAAAAAACTGGGCCATTCTTTAGATCAAGTCAAATATGTCATTGTCACCCATATTCATCTCGATCATGCTGGCGGAGCAGGGCTGCTGCTGCAGGATTGTCCGAATGCGAAACTTGTGGTGCATCCGAAAGGAGCAAGGCATCTTTCAGACCCATCGCGTTTGGTGGCAGGTGCTAAATTGGTCTATGGGGACAGGTTTGAAAGTTTGTTCGAGCCGGTGCTGCCTGTACCGGAAGAGAAATTGCTGATAAAAGGGGAAGGCGATGAGCTGGAAATAGGACCGGATTGCAAGCTTGTATTTTGGAATTCGCCAGGTCATGCAAACCATCATCTAGCTATCCTGGACCCTGTCAGCAAAGGCATATTCACGGGTGATACTGCAGGAATACATTATGAGCAGCTGGCGAAGGAAAATATCGAATTTCATTTGCCTTCGACTTCTCCTAATCAATTCGATCCGGATCTCATGCGCGAATCGATTTTAAGAATGAAAGAAGAAGGGTTCAACCGTGCATTTTATGGACATTACGGGATGACTGAAAATCCGGAAGCGGCTTTTGACCAGACGCTCGAATGGCTGGTTGTTTTTATGGAAGAAGCGGAGGCAGCCGTAAAGGCACAAGAAACATATATCGAGCTGACAGCGCGGCTCAAAAAACAGGTCACTAAAAGATTACGGTCTTTGGGTATCAATGATGACCATGAGGTCTATATGCTCATCGAACTTGATTTGATGGTCGGTTCAATGGGGTTAATGGATTATCTGAGCAAAAGAGATGTCTGATGACAAACTGGTCAAGAAGAGCGCCGCTCTTGTTCACCAGTTTTTTATGTTACGGGCCGATTCAAAGTGAAGAAGCGTCGGATCAGGAACTTAGAAGAGGAAAAAACGTCAAATTAAAAGGGGATATTTAAAATTAGTATTTTGTTAAATACATATATTTATATGTATTTAATTTGTTGCGTTTTTTGATTTTAAAATTTTTATACAAAATTTATCACATATAGATTCTTTTTTAGTGTTTCATGTGATTTAATGAATGAAGAAACAAGGATAGCATTACGATTAAATTTGGAAAAGAGGCTTCATATGTGCGGATTTACAGGATTTATAGGTAATACAGAAAATGCCGGATCTATATTGAATAAAATGATGGACCGGATCATACATAGAGGGCCGGATTCAGCCGGTGAATTTTTGGAAGGGGAAGCAGCTTTGGGTTTCCGCAGATTGAGCATCATCGATCTTGAAAGCGGCAGCCAGCCTTTCCATAATGAAGACAATACGCTTGTCTCCATGGTCAACGGCGAAATTTATAACTTCCAGGAACTGCGTGAAGAGCTGATCGGAAAAGGGCATGTATTCAAGACCCATTCGGATTGTGAAGTCATCATCCACGGTTACGAAGAATACGGCACGGCGATTTTCAGCCGGCTTCGCGGCATGTTCGCTTGTGCCATCTGGGACCGCCAGGAAAAGAAATTGGTTGTTGCCAGAGACATGTTCGGCATCAAGCCGTTATATTATGCGAACATGAACGGCGTTTTGCTGTTCGGCTCCGAAATCAAAAGTTTCCTTCCGCATCCGGCATTCAAAAAAGAAGTGAACCGGGATGCGTTGAAACCTTATTTGACATTCCAGTATTCTGTTATGGATGAGACTTTCTTCAAAGGCGTTTTCAAGCTGCCAGCAGCCCATTTTATGGTGTATAAAGAAGGCCAGGTGTCACTTGAACGTTATTGGGAACCTTCTTTTGATGTAAACGAGAAACCTTTGGAAGAAACAGTGGAAGAAATCGACAGCGTGATTCGAGAATCTATCCAAGCACACCGGATCAGTGATGTAAAAGTCGGTTCTTTCCTGTCCAGTGGTGTAGATTCCAGTTATGTGGCTTCTGTCCTTAAACCGGACAAAACATTCACAGTCGGTTTCAGTGATAAGAACTTTTCGGAAATCGACAATGCGCAAATCTTATCTGATGAACTGGAAATCCAGAATATCAATGAAGTCCTTAATTCGGATGAATGTTTCAGCGAGCTGGAGCAAATCCAGTATTTAATGGATGAACCACATTCGAATCCATCGATTGTGCCATTGTATTTCCTGGCTCAACTTGCGAAAAAAGATGTTACAGTCGTTTTGTCGGGTGAAGGAGCGGATGAATTATTCGGTGGTTACGATGATTATGATGTTCGCCCGAATCTGAAGAAATACAGAAAGCTGCCAGCTGGCTTGCGTTCGGCTGTTGGTTCTGCAGCAGCAAAACTGCCGGAGATGCGCGGCAAGCAATTTTTGATCCAAGGCGGCTTGCCGGTAGAGAAGTGGTTTATCGGCCAAGCCAACGTATTCCCTGAACACGAAGCGGCTCGTATGCTTAAGCCCGCTTACCAGACTGGCCCCACGGTAGCTGAAATCGTGCAGCCCGTTTATGACCGTGTCAAAGGAAAAGATGATTTAACAAAAATGCAGTATCTTGATTTGAATCTTTGGCTGGTAGGGGATATCCTGTTGAAAGCCGACAAGATGAGCATGGCCCATTCCCTTGAATTGCGTGTACCTTTCCTGGATAAAAAGGTGATGGAGACAGCATCCCGATTGCCTGCCCATTACCGCATTGGCGCGAATGACACCAAATATGCGATGCGGCTCGCGGCTCGCCGGGCACTTCCGGAAGTTTCAGCCAATCGCAAAAAGATGGGCTTCCCTGTGCCGATCCGTAATTGGATGCGTGAAGATAAATTCTATCAGCAGATCAAGTCCTATTTCACTTCGGACGAAGCGGCAGAATTCTTCAATCAGAACGAGCTCCTTGCTCTTTTGGATGAGCATTACACGAATAAAGCAAATAATGCCCGTAAAATCTGGACCATTTTTATGTTCCTTGTTTGGCATAGACGTTATTTCGTTTCTGAACAGCCAGACGTGGTTCAAGTTCAAGTAGGCGAAGAATCAGCATTGGTATAAAACAAAAAGGGGTTATCAGATATTCATCTGATAACCCCTTTTTATATCATTCATATAATTTCATGACTGTTGGCAGAAGCTCCGCCAATTCATGTGCCACGAGCGTATGCGCGGAGCGGGTTTTGACCCATTCATCGGCGCACGCCCCGTGGAGATGGACAGCATTCAGAACCGCGTGACGCCAGTTATCATGGCAGCAGAGCATGCCAAGCACCATGCCTGTCAGTGTATCGCCGGTGCCGCCTTTTGCAAGTGCGCTGTTGCCGGTCGGATTCAAATAAATTTCGCCGTCCGGAAATGCGATGACAGTGTTCTGCCCTTTTAGCACTATGGTGACACCTAATTTGGCAGCCCAAATTGCGGCATGATGAGCGCGCTGGTGTTGAAGTTCTTCTGCCGGAACTCCTGCGATCCGTGAAAATTCACCCGGGTGCGGCGTCAATATGACGGGAGCTTCAGTTTTGCCGTATGCTCTCTCAGACAGGGCACCGGCATCCAGCACAAGTGGTTTTCCGCCTCGGAGCAGGTGCCCGACTGCAGCTTCAGTTCTTTGATCCGGCAGCATCCCTGGACCGATTGCAATAGCTTTATAAGAGTCCAGGTCAAGGTCAGGATCGTTAATGCGCTCCATCAATTCTGGCTCGAAAGTCGCTTCCGGCACATGGGAGGAGATTGGTGCTATGGATTCCCTGGCTGTTGCCACCGCTAATTTACCAAGCCCGCTGCGCATCGCTGCAGCAGACGCCAGGATTGCAGCGCCAGGCATTCCTGAACTGCCGGCAATCAATAGAGCGGTCCCATATGTACCTTTATGGCTTTCCGGGTGGCG
This sequence comes from Planomicrobium sp. MB-3u-38, assembly GCF_002836425.1. Classification (NCBI taxonomy): domain Bacteria; kingdom Bacillati; phylum Bacillota; class Bacilli; order Caryophanales; family Caryophanaceae; genus Planomicrobium; species Planomicrobium sp. MB-3u-38. The sequence continues at coordinate 399,631 of NZ_PJBO01000060.1, forward strand.
ATGGGGTAAGTGCCTTTTGACAAGATCTTTTGACCAAACAGGGATGTTATCCATTCAGTTCATCCTTCCTCTTTGCTATATAGAAGAAATAGCCTTATTAAAGGCGTATTAAACAAAGCAAGCTGACTGAACTGCTTGAAAAATAATGGAACGGGTAAAGGACAGTAAACCTTAACAAAGGAGTGAAACGAATGCCAGATAAAAAAGAGCAGCAAAATAACGGAGAAGATAGGGAAGAACATTTTACTGGAACGCCTGAAGAACGATTACCGGATCTGGAAGCGGAAGATATACAGAATCAGCAGAAAGAACGCGCTGAAAAAGAAGAGGACTCAGACAACTGAGAAGATAAATACAACAAACCGCTCCCATTAGACGGAGCGGTTTGTTGTATGTCGGGGAACATAAATATTTATCACTCAAAATGGGCATTTATGGAACTTGCTGTATTTATTTAAATGCGTTTTTGATGTAAAATTAGAATGTGTTTAAATGTCAGAAATATTTGAATATTAAAGGAGGATGACAAGAAGTATAATATTTTTCAAATGCTAAAATGCCAACCGTCACCAGAAACTATTCGGAGGCGATCCAGATGGAAGAGAAGGCGAAAGCAGAGTTTTTCCGTAAATTCAATGCCGCTTTTTTTAATGGAGATCAGGAATTCATTAATAGCCATGTCACGGAAAATGTGACCTGGTCGATTGTCGGTGCAGAACCTGTTAAAGGGAAGCAGGGGCTATTGGACGCTGCTTTCGGTGTAGCAGACTTCAGCAATATGGAATACGAGATTGAATCAGTTATTTGCAGCCAGGGCGAAGCTGCTGTTAAAGGGGTCAGCCGCCGTAATGATGATGAAGGGAATGTCCGCAATTTCTGCTATTGTGATATGTATACATTGGAGGGTGAACATTCTGAAAAAGTGAAAAGCATCATTACATTCGTGATTGAACTGGAACCCAAGCATCAAGCAAATAGTTATTGAAAAGTTTTTATTTAAACAGATAAAAGTGATGGAAATAAGAAATTAGCCTGTCTGCCGCTGCACTTGTCTATGGTAAACTGAAAGATGCAATCGAACAGGGAACTCAAGGGTGGTTGGCCATCCCCGGAAGAAAGGGGGTGGTGCATATGACGGTTTATGAAGCATTGATGTTTGCAGTAACTTTCGCAAGCCTGATGCTCATGGTCACGTCTTCAAACCAAAAAAAATAACCCGCCCTTGAGTTGGTAGCTCTGCGGGTTATCCTTATTAAGTAACCTAATGGCTGATCTCCCTTGTTGGGACCTGTCGATTGCTTGCTGTCCGGTGTTGACGCACCGGGCGGCTTTTTCTTATACATACTATTATATACCCAGCAGCTTGAATTTCAAGCAAATCGGCTGAAATTACTGAAAGGCGGGTTCAGGTCATGAGAAATCGGGCTGGTGTGATTATAATCGAAAACGATCGATTGGCATTGATTGAAAGAACTCGGAACGGATATACCTATTACGTCTTTCCAGGCGGCGGCATCGAAGCAAAAGAAACGCCTGCAGAAGCTGCCAAACGTGAAGCTTTGGAGGAACTGGGCCTGGAAGTGGAAATTGGTGAATGCTTTTTCGAACTGTCAGGTACGGCGGAGGAATCTTATTTTCTGGCTGCAGTTACAGGCGGGAAGTTTGGAACGGGCGCCGGCATGGAATTTACAGAACGCGACCCGGAGCGGGGAAGCTATAAAGCTGTATGGGTGGCCAGGGATACGCTGCCGTCGATTACACTGTATCCAGAAGAATTGGCTGCAAAATTGTGCCAACGTACAGAATAACCCCTTGGACAAGGAAAACCTTGTCCAAGGGGTTATTTTTTATTGCTGTGATTTCCATCGGAAAATTAAACCTTTAAAACTTATTTGTCCATTAATTGCGTTACATAATTCTTCACATCTTCAGCAGTAGCCAATGCCAAAATGGTATCTGTGTGGTTCTCCATTTCAGCTTTCGACAAGCTGGCGATCATGGAGCGGGTTTTTAATATGGATGATGCACTCATTGAAAACTCATCGAGACCGAGTCCGAGCAAAATGGGAACAGCCATTTCTTCACCAGCCATCTCTCCGCACATGCCAGCCCATTTGCCCTCTTTATGCGCTGCGTCAATAACCATCTTGACCATCCGTAGAATTGCGGGATTAAATGGCTGGTATAGATGTGAGACGTTCTCATTCATGCGGTCGGCAGCCATCGTGTACTGGATCAGATCATTGGTGCCGATGGAGAAGAAGTCGACTTCCTTAGCGAAAAGGTCAGCCATTACCGCTGTGGAAGGGATTTCGACCATTATGCCGACTTCGATATCCTTGCTGAAAGCAATGTTTTCAGCAGCAAGCTTCTCTTGTTCTTCCAACAGCAATTGCTTGGCCTGCCTGAATTCATCAAGAGTGGCGATCATCGGAAACATGATCTTCAAATTGCCGTGGACACTTGAACGAAGCAAAGCCCGCAGCTGTGTCCTGAACATATCCGGCATTTCAAGGCAAAGGCGAATGGCGCGAAGGCCAAGAAACGGGTTCAGTTCTTTCGGCAAATCCAAATAAGCGAGTTCTTTGTCCCCGCCGATGTCCAAGGTACGGACAACAGTGGGTTTTGTTCCCATTGCCTTCAGTACATCAGAATAAATTTCATATTGCTGTTCTTCAGTCGGGAAACTGTCTCTGCCCATATACAAAAATTCGGTCCGGAAAAGGCCGATTGCTTCAGCGCCGTTTTCAAGCGCGGATTTCACGTCTTTCGGTGAACCGATATTAGCCGCCAGTTCCACTTTAGAGCCGTCCGAGGAAACAGAAGGTGAGTCTTTCAGACCGGCCAGAAGTGTTTTCCGTGTTTCAAACTCTTCTTTGCGTTTTTTATACGATTCGATTTGCTCTCCGGTGGGATCTGCAATAATTTTCCCTTCGATTCCGTCGATTATCAGCAACGTCTCATCGGCCAGGCTCTCCATCAATTTTTTGACTCCGACAACTGCCGGAATTTCCAATGTTCTCGCTAAAATGGCTGAGTGTGATGTCCTGCCGCCTATTTCAGTCAAAAAGCCCTGGATGAATTCAGGGTTGAACTGGACAGTGTCAGATGGCGTAAGATCCTCCGCCAACAGGATCACTTTTTCTGAGATCAACCCTGGGTTTGGAAACTTCACTCCCAGTAAATGTGCCAAAACACGGTTTCGGACATCCTTGATATCCGCTGCCCGTTCTTTCATATAGTCATTGTCCATCGAAGCGAATATATTCATGAACATTTCCGATACTTCATGAAGGGCAGTCTCAGCATTGACCCGGTCCGTTTCAATTTTCTCAGTGATCGGCCCAATCAGTTCCGGATCACTTAACACCATGAGATGGGCACCGAAAATCGCTGCTTCTTTAGGGCCGATCTGCGTTTCTGCCTGTTCTTTGATGAGTTCCAGCTCTTTTGAAGAAACAGCTATCGCTGTCTGGAACCGCTCGATTTCAAGTGCCGGATCATCAATTGTGTTTCTGTCAAATTCCAGAGAAGGGCTTTCGAGCCGGTATGTCTTTGCTATGGCAATTCCGTCAGAAGCCGCAATTCCATATAATTCCGTTGTCATTGGTTTGATATTCCTTCAGCTTTCATCGCTTCTTCGATTTTAGCCATCGCTTCTGCTTCGTCTTCACCGTCCGCTGAAATTGTAACAACCGAGCCTGATGAAATGCCGAGGGACATGACACCTAATATTGATTTCAAGTTTACTTTCTTGCCTTTGAATTCCAATTGGATATCAGATTTGAATTTGCTCACTGTACCAACCAGCGCAGATGCAGGGCGCGCATGCATACCCGCTTCGTCTGTAATGGTGAATTGTTTTTCAGTCATTTAAATTCCTCCTAAATATAATTATAAGTTCATTTTCAATAGTATAAACCACTGTATATCAAAGAACCAATGATAGAAAATGAACGTTTTTGATTGCTTATGAATGATTATGATTGATTTTGGAAGCGATTTCAAGTAATATCTACTTAAAATTACTAAAGCAGGTGATTGAGTTGTTAACCAACGAGCGGCATGACTATATTTTACGAATGCTCGAAGAAAAAAAGACAGTGAAACTGCAGGATTTGGTTGAAGTGACGGATGCTTCCGAATCGACTTTACGCCGAGACCTGACTGAACTTGAAAACATGGGGAAACTTGAACGTGTTTTTGGCGGGGCGGTTCTCCCCGGCCGGAATTTGCAGGAACCGAGTATTGATGACAAGTCGACCCGCAATTTGAAGGAGAAAAAGTCGATCGCTGAATACGGGGCTTCATTTGTTCAGGAAGGCGACAGTGTATTCCTGGATGCGGGTACGACCACGCTGCAAATGATCCCCTTTATAAAAGATAGGAATCCTGTCGTAGTGACTAATGGGCTGCCGCTTGCAGTTGCGCTGAATGAAGCTGGCATCACCACCTATTTGACCGGTGGGATGTTGAAGCCGCGAACCGGCGCATTCGTCGGAGCTGGTGCTTTAGCTGCGCTCGGAGCCTATCATTTCGATATCTGTTTTCTCGGTGTCAATGGCATCCATGCCGATTATGGCTATACGACGCCGGATCCGGAAGAAGCCGCCGTCAAGAAGAAAGCAGCTTCCCATGCGAGAAAGACCTATATACTGGCAGATCACAGCAAAGTGAATAAGGTTAGTTTCGCCACAATCATGGATCTCCAGGATGCTGCGCTGATTGTCGATGGAGTGCCAGCTGAAACTTTGCAGGAATATAACAAAATTACAACTGTAAAGGTGGTTGAAAAATGATTTATACATGTACCGTATCACCATCGATTGATTACACGAATTACTTGCCCGCATTTAAAATAGGCGGCTTGAACAGAAGTGAAAAAGTGAATTATTACCCGGGAGGAAAAGGGATAAACGTTTCCAGAGTCTTGAAGCGTCTCGGAGTCGACAGTATCGCTTATGGATTTGCCGGAGGTTTTACGGGCCAGTTCATCCAGGATTTTCTGGCAGCTGAAGATGTGCGGACAGACTTTATCGATACCGGACAGATTTCACGGATTAATATCAAGATCAAAGCCGGGGAAGAAACCGAATTGAATGGACCAGGACCGGAACTGAGCAACAGCCATCTGCAGGAATTGAAAAAGAAAGTGGAAAACATCAAACCCGGTGATTGGTTCGTTCTTTCCGGCAGCATACCAGACACATTGCCGATTGATTATTTCATCTCATTGGGAGAGACCTTGCAGAAACAGAAAGCTCGCTTTGTCTTGGATACGTCAGGTAAAGCATTAAGTGAATTGATCGACAGCCGCCCTTTTCTCATCAAACCGAATATCGAAGAATTGGCGGAATTGTTCCAGACAACCATTCAAAATAAGGAACATGCTGCGGAATGCGCGTTTCAGCTTACTGCCAAAGGCGTCGCCAACGTCATTGTTTCCATGGGGGCTGACGGGGCCATGCTGGTTGACCGGGAACAGGCTTATTTTGCTGAAGCTCCGACAGGACAGATGGTCAATACCGTAGGAGCGGGTGATTCACTCGTTTCCGGCTTCATCGCTTCATTGTCGAAAGGCAGTTCAAAGGAAGAAGCATTCCGCTACGGCATCGCAAGCGGCAGTGCAACGGCTTTCAGTGATGATTTGTGCAGGAAAGAAGAGACAGAAGCATTATTGGATCAAGTAAAAGTTCGGCCATTTAAAAGACTGGATGTGAAAAAATGAGAATTACGGATTTATTGACAAAAGAAACGATTGCCATGGATTTAGCAGCCGGTTCAAAAGAAACGGTGATTGATGAATTGGTGAACCAGCTGGATGCAGCAGGGAAGTTGACGGATAAAGAAGCGTTCAAAGAAAATATCTTAGCGAGAGAACAGCAAAGCACAACGGGAATTGGTGAAGGAATCGCCATTCCACATGCAAAATCTGCAGCAGTCAAGCATCCTGCGATTGCATTTGGACGCGCACTTAACGGCATCGATTTTGAATCGATGGACGGCCAGCCGGCAAATTTATTCTTCATGATCGCTGCAAGTGAAGGGGCAAATGACGCACACTTGGAAGCCCTGTCAAGATTGGCGACATTTTTAATGGATGAAAAGTTCCGCGAAAAAATCCTGGCTGCCGACTCAAAAGAAGCTGTTTTGCTTGCGGTGTCAGATAAGGAAACTGAAGTTGAAGGACCGGAGGAAGAAACTGTGGCAACCGACGATGTGCCAGATACTGCGGGAAAAAGGATTTTAGCGGTCACGGCCTGTCCGACAGGCATTGCCCATACGTATATGGCGGCTGAAAAATTGAATGACCGTGCAAAAGAGCGGGGCATTTCACTGAAAGTCGAAACAAATGGGTCAAGTGGTGTAAAAAATCGTTTGACTGCTGAAGATATCGCGGCAGCTGATGCGATTATCGTAGCCGCTGATACCAAAGTGGATATGGCCCGTTTTGACGGTAAACCGGTCATTCAGACAGCAGTCGGGAAAGCCATCTATGAAACAGATAACCTATTGGACCGTGCTGTTACAAATGATGCACCGGTCTATAAACACGATAAGTCAAAGGATGATGCAGCTGAATCAGAATCCAAAGGCGGCTTTTACAAACATTTGATGAATGGTGTATCGAATATGCTGCCATTCGTAGTCGGAGGCGGAATCCTGATCGCTATTTCGTTTTTCTGGGGAATAGACGCTACAGATCCGACAAGCCCCAATTACAATGAATTTGCTGCAATGCTGAATACAATCGGCGGCGGAAATGCATTCTTCCTGATGGTGCCGGTTCTTGCCGGTTTTATCGCAATGAGTATTGCTGACCGGCCAGGTTTTGCACCAGGCATGATTGGGGGTCTGATCGCCATTACCGTTTCCGGTGTTGATGAAGTCAGTGGCGGTTCAGGTTTCCTTGGTGGTTTGATCGCCGGGTTCCTGGCAGGTTACGTAACGCTATTGGTGAAAAAGGCTTTCGCCGGTTTGCCGAATGCGCTTGAAGGTTTGAAACCGGTTCTATTCTATCCGGTGTTCAGCATTGCTATCACAGGTATCATCATGATGCTCGTCAATCCACAGCTGACAAGCGTTTATACAGGAATTTCTTCTTTCCTGGAAAGCCTTGGCGGTACGAACCTGGTGCTGGTCGGTTTGCTTTTGGGCGGCATGATGGCGGTCGATATGGGTGGACCGGTCAATAAAGCCGCGTATACATTCGGTATCGCCATGCTCGATGCCGACAATTTTACATTTATGGCGACAGTCATGGCCGCAGGCATGGTTCCACCGCTTGGCATGGCAATAGCTACTACATTGTTCAAGAAGAAATTCACGAAACCTGAGCGTGAAGCAGGTAAAACAGCATACGTTCTCGGGGCATGCTTCATTACGGAAGGTGTGATTCCATTTGCAGCGGCCGATCCAGCTCGTGTCATTCCGGCATCTATAGCTGGAGCGTCGGTCACAGGAGCTCTTGTCATGCTGTTCGACATCGGATTACGTGCTCCACACGGCGGCGTGTTCGTAATGGGCTTTGTCGAAGGCGGAGCCATGAACGTCCTGCTCTATGCCCTGGCCATCATCATTGGGGCAATCGTTGCTGCATTGACAGTGGGTATTCTGAAAAAGAATACGGTTACAGCCTAATTAATATGGAGAGCTCTCATAACTATGAGGGCTCTTTTTCTATCTTAAATATGTAATCCGTATGCTAAAATAAGGAAAAATATTATTGATGTCATACAAGACTTTTTGGAAGTAGAGGTGAGAATGTGTTTTTGAAACGAATAAGCTTGCTAAATAAAGACAATGTCGACGCAACACAATTTCCTTTCACGATTCCAGCCATCGAAAACTTTGAAGAACTGGAGCTGACAAGTAATATCACTTTCTTTGTAGGTGAAAATGGATCCGGGAAATCCACGCTGCTGGAGGCAATCGCCGAGAAATGCGAATTCAATTCAGCTGGCGGCGGGCGCAATAATACATACAATGTCCATGCTTCCCATTCAATATTGGGGGAACATATCCGTTTGTCTTGGATGCCAAAGATTACGAATGGTTTTTTCATGAGAGCGGAATCTTTTTATCATTTTGCCACTCATATCGATGAACTGCAAAAAGACGGAGCCGATGTATACAGAAGCTACGGCGGACGCTCTTTGCATGAACAATCTCACGGGGAGTCGTTCTTTTCATTGTTCCAGAATCGCTTTAATGGACGGGCCATTTATCTCTTGGATGAGCCGGAAGCTGCATTGTCACCACAGAGGCAATTGGCATTTTTACGGATTCTTCATGATTTGACGGTTAAAGAAGGCTGCCAGTTTATCATTGCTACACATTCTCCTATTTTGCTGGGTTATCCGGAAGCCTCAATATTAAGTTTTGACGAAGGGAAAATAGAAGAAATTGACTATGAACAAACGGATCATTATCAAATCACGAAATATTTTCTCGATCATCGTGAAAAATTCCTGGAGGAAATTTTGAAGGATGAACCAGAGGAATAACTCTATATATCGAGGACAAGGAAATAGCCGCCTGGTTCTGTGCGGCTTTTTTGCTTTCATATTGATGAATATATAAATGGTTTAATTTAAAACGGTTAAAGCGTTCGTAAAGGTATCTGGAAAAAAGCGGACGTTC